>CALLLR010000208.1 GCA_938008185.1 uncultured Saprospiraceae bacterium | reverse complement strand
TTTTAAATAAAGATCCGCAAAAACTTCATTCTCTGCATCGCAGCTAAATCCTCGCGGAGTAAATCCGCCTGCGTCCGATTCGACGGCAGCCAGATGAATTTCTCCTTTTTTGTTGGCGGCCTCCGCGTATGCTTTTCCGCCGGCCAGTCCGTTTTCTTCATTCATAAAGAGCACACAACGCAGAGTACGTTTTGGTCGGTAATTTAATTCCTTGAGGGTTCGAATGACTTCCATTGCATGCACACAACCAGCGCCATCATCATGTGCGCCTTGACCAATATCCCAGGAGTCAAGGTGTCCACCTACCAGAATAAACTCCTCTGGATAAGTGCTTCCTTTTATTTCACCGATCACGTTATAGGATTGGACCGGAGCAAGGGTCTGGCAGTTGGTCTTAATAAAAACGGTTACTTTATTTTCAAGCAACATTTTATGAAGCATTTCAGCAGCATTGGTACTGATTGCAACAGCGGGGATTTTAATTACGCCTTCTTTATTGACCATCACTCCTGTATGCGGGTGATCATCATGCAAGGTAGTCATTGATCGGACTAGCGTAGCTACGGCGCCATATTTAGCAGCTTGCGAAGGCCCATTTACCCGCTGATCCACCGCACCACCATATGCGTTGAAAGTCCTGATTTGGGTGGGATCCATCGGGCGATTGAAAAAAACAATTTTGCCTCTTATTTTTTCGGTGCCCAATTTTTCTACCTCGTCAAGGGAGCGGACTTCAATAACTTCGGCAGTAATTCCAGTGGAAGGAGTCGCGACAGAATTTCCGAGAGCGAGGGCCGGCAGGGTGATATTGGCAGCAGAGGTTACGATATGTACTTCTTCTTTTTCCCCTCTGACCCAGTGGGGCACTTCGCAGGGCTGCAACCAAACGGAGTCTAATCCCAACGAATCCAGCATCGCACGTGTGTAGTCTACTGCTTCGGCTGCTTGTGGAGAACCGGACAATCGTCCGCCAATTTGAGTAGTTAGGTGATTGAGCCATTGATAAGCGCTTCCATCCTGAAGTGTCTTATCATATATGCTCCTAATAAAAATCGCATCATCTGTTTCTTGGCTGTATAAATTATTACAAAAACAGAATAAGCATAAACATAAGCAACAAAGAGAAATAAAAGATTCGCGCATGAATTTACTTTAAAAAATGATTTTCAACTTATTTTAATAAAAAATAAGATCGAAAGATAGAGATAAACCAGAGACTAAACCTAAAAAAATAAAAAATTCCTTAATGAATGTTTTTTTTGCGTATTCAAAATCCGAAAAATATTTGGTAGTTATTGTATTTACCCCACAAAGTTTTGAATTGCTTTAAATATTCTGAATATTATATCTTTTGCCATTTTTTATTATTGAAAACAGTAAAAACCCTAAAATAAAATTTCGTCTCTTTCTTGTTTATTTCACGGAAAATAGCTTAAATTTGTAGTGTTATTGTATATTTGACACAAACAATAATCTCAAAAAAAGAAAGCATTAGCCCGATGTAAAGAATATAATTTGGTTTTATTTGGTTAGGGCAGAGGTACACCTTACAGGTGGTACCTCTTTTTTTTCTGATTATTTATGAGAATGGTGTCTTTTCTCTATTTATCTCGTCTAAAAGTCGTACTGTTAATATAAGATGATTACTTTTGCAGTGATTACTATAATAATTCAGTCAGGAAAAACTAAATAAATAGGTGAAAACCCCATCTTCATTTCGTGGTAAGTCGGCGAAGAGTCCACTTTCAAAAAAGACAGATAGTGAAATTATCAAATTATATTTGAAAACGCAGCGATCTGATTATTTTGGAGTACTCTATCAAAGATATTCAACAAAAGTCTTTAGTAAATGTATTTCATTGCTAAAAGATGAGGCTTTAGCACAAGATGCTACCCAGGAGATTTTCACCAAAATTTTTTTAAACCTGGCAAAATTTAGTGAACGCTCTAAGTTTTCTACTTGGATTTATTCAATTACCTATAATTTTTGCATTGATTTTTTACGAAAACGAAAAAAGAGCAAAGCACTTTTTTCGGATGAGATGGAAAACCCTCCCGACATTGTCGATGATGTACCAGATAGCGAATTACTGGAAATGGAGGTGGTAAAATTAAAGAAAGTACTTGAAGTCATCCCAACGGGTGATAAAGCTATTCTACTAATGAAATATCAGGACGATATGTCCATTAGAGAAATAGCAGGAGTGCTGGATAAATCAGAGAGTGCGATTAAAATGAAAATTAAAAGGGCTAAACATAAAGCACAAAATGTTTACCGGGATATATTTCCGACTAATCTAAATTAATAATCTGGTCATGGCATCAGCGGATAGTAACAACAACAGTTTTAAAAAGCTGGAAGAAATAAAAAAAAGTCAGGCACCTCAGCCATCTCCACAAACTGAAAGGAACGTTATGGGTACCGCTCGTAATGTTGGTTTTATCGGTAACGTATTGGAACTCTATCTTTCAAAAGCACTTGGAATGATTTCTGCCTTGTTTGGCGGATCTGATATTCCTGCTGACCAGTCAGGAAATGTGAAAGATTTACGTAACGGTAATTTTGATAATGATAGCACCATCGAGCCGAGTGGCCGAGCTAATTAAAATAAACCCCCTGCACTGTGATACACGTGCCAAAAAACAATCACTATGTATTTACTTAACGACTCTCCTGTTTTTGGGATGCTTCAGCAAATGCTGACCGATTTTATTCAGGTATTACCAAAAATTGCCCTTGCCTTGGTCATCCTGATTTTAGGATGGATTCTCGCAAAAATTATTGCGGGGGTGCTCCGTAAGTTATTGGTAAAAACACCATTGGATGAGGCCGCAGAAAAATTGAACTCCATTGAGTTGGTACAAAAAACCAATATCGAAATTGTTCCTAGTATCGTACTTTCCAAAATTCTATACTATATTATTCTTTTGTTTTCCATAGTAGCGGCCGCTGATGTGCTCAACATGGATGCTATTTCAAATTTAATTACGGATATTATTGGCTTTATTCCAAGGATACTCGTAGCAGGTATTGTACTGATGATTGGGGTATTTATCGCAGATTTCATTAAAGGTATCATTACCACGGTTTGTCAGTCTTTAGGTATACCATCTGCAAAACTGATCGGTGGATTTGTTTTCTGGTTTATATTTCTGACCGCACTGGTAAGTGCAATGGGACAGGCTGGAATCGAAACAGATTTTATCATGTCGAATCTTTCTCTATTGTTGGCCGGTGGCGTCTTCGCTTTTGCGCTTGGATACGGAATTGCTTCACGAGATATGATGGCAAATTTTCTTGCCTCTTTTTACACAAAGGATAAAGTTAGCATTGGAGATAAGATCACTCTTGACGGAGTAACCGGAGAAGTAATCGATATGGACAATAACTCCTTAACACTCCAAACCCAGGATCGGAGAATATTCATTCCTCTGAAAAAACTTTCTACTGAAAATCTCGAAATTCACAACGAATAATGAACTTACTTGTGTCGCTTTAGTTGATCTCATAATCTATTTATTTTATTTCTATCATTTTTTTACCAAGTGACAGCTTATACAGTAATGCTTTTAATTTAATTACAAATAATTACTTAATTTTAACAACACTAAAACTTATTTTTAAAAATCAAAATTTAACAATGATGAAAAAACTGTTTTTACTTACCCTTACTGTGCTGACTTTCGGATTCGCTTCCGCTCAGGACATGACTTTAGAAGAAATGAAAGCGAAAGCTACTGAATTGTCTGCTACTATTGATGCAAATCAGGCAACCATCAACGCTACTCAGTCAGAATTAGACGCGCTACAAAAAAGAATTAACATGCTCTCTGGATGGATGACTGGCTTAACAGGTATTGTTGGTGTTAATTTCGGTGCCTCTAACAAATGGGCTGGTAATCCTAATCCAACCGCTTCTTCCAAGGCACTCTCTATTGGTGTGACTGGTTTCGCTAACCGAGAAGCAGAAAAGTATTTTTGGAATAATAAGCTGATCATTAATAAAGCTTGGCAAAGAGTGGATGTTAGTCAGGCTGACGAAAATCGTACTGGTAACTTATTCGATTTCGGTACCGTAGATATTCTTAATATCTCTTCCTTAGCTGGTTATAAGCTAACCGATAAGATTGCAGTCTC
The DNA here is from genome assembly GCA_938008185.1 of uncultured Saprospiraceae bacterium. Classification (GTDB taxonomy): domain Bacteria; phylum Bacteroidota; class Bacteroidia; order Chitinophagales; family Saprospiraceae; genus JALZUU01. Next base: position 8,190 of record CALLLR010000208.1, on the reverse strand, counting down.
TGCTTTGGGAGAATTAAATACTTCTCTTGGGAATTTCCTGGAGCCTGGTACTTTTGATATCGGAGTAGGAGTTACCTGGACACCAATCCCTAACTTGGTAGTAGTGATCCATCCATTGAATTATCACATCGCTTGGTCTGGTATCGGATCTCCTGTTTCTTCTGCCGGAGCTCTTGGAGCAAAGATTCGTGCAGATTATCAGGACGAATTTTTAATTGCTGGTCGTAAGATTGCCTGGTCTTCTACTTTTACTAGTTTCTTGCCTTACACTGGTGATGATAATGAAGTAGCTAATAAAGATGAATTTGGTATTATAGATGCTAATAATCCAACTCGTCTGGCTGGCTTATCTGAATTTACCTGGTTAAACACGTTCTCTTTCCAGGTTTGGAAAGGAATCGGAGTCGGTGCGACTTTCGGTCTACGTAAGGCAGACTTCGAATTTCAAGATTTACAAGACTTTTATACCATCGGTTTGACTTATACACTTTAGAATATAAAAGTTATAACTGACCTTCTTGAGGTTGGTGAAATACAAGGTCCGTCTTAGCTAATCGCTGAGACGGGCTTTTTTTATTTAAATTTTGCTTAATTTCCCACCTCAATTAACAACCATGAAAAAACTTTTTTTACTGGACGGCCACGCGCTTGTCTACCGTGCTCATTTCGCCTTCATTCAGCGTCCGCTGATTAACTCAAAAGGACTGAACGTTTCTGCCATCTCCGGTTTTACCCGCCTGCTGTGGGATGTTATAAAAAACCAAAGTCCTACGCATATCGCCGTCGCTTTTGACCTGAGTGGCCCTACTTTTCGTAACGAAATGTACCCCGAATATAAAGCCAACCGGGAAGCACAACCAGAAGATATTGCCCTGGCCTTTCCCTATATTCACCAAATTCTGAACGCCTTTAAAATTCCGATTATTACTAAAGAGGGGTTCGAAGCAGATGATGTAATTGGGACGATTGCCAAACAGGCAGAGAAAGAAGGATTTACCGTTTTTATGATGACTTCCGATAAGGATTATGCGCAATTGGTTTCTGATAATATTTATTTTTATAAACCTGGACGTAAAGGTGGCGAAGTAGAAGTAATGGGCGTTCCCGAGATTTTAAAAAAGTGGGATATTGCCAGAGTTGATCAGGTCATTGACATCCTGGGATTACAGGGAGATGCCGTCGATAACATTCCGGGTATTCCGGGTATCGGTGCAAAAACCGCCGTGAAATTGCTCAAACAATTTGACTCAGTAGAGGGATTAATTGAAAACTCCGACAAGCTAAAAGGTAAACAAAAAGAAAAGGTCATTGAATTTGCGGAGCAGGGTTTATTATCTAAAAAACTGGCCACCATTGATGTTAATGTCGATATTCAATTTGATGCGGATGATTATATCATTAGTCCCTTTGACCGCGAAGCCCTTTCTGCCGTTTTTAAAGAACTGGAATTCAGAGGAATTTCTAATTCTATCCTCGGACACAGCAGCAAACCAAAAGATATTGAGGCCGGTAAATCTGATAACGTCCAAAAAGATTTATTCGGTAATCCAGTCGGGCACGCGGGACGGGTTAATTTTTCCGCGCAGCTTTCTGATCATTCCGTGGCGGAAAATAATCTGGAGAATTCTAATCAGAAATATGTCCTCGTCAATACGCCAGAAGCTCGGAAAAAATTAGTCGCTGATTTACTAAAAGAAAAAGTAGTTTGTTTTGATACCGAAACGACGGGAGTTGATCCCAACCTGGCCGAACTGGTCGGAATGGCTTTTTCTGCCAAAGAGGAAACGGGATACTACGTTCCTGTTCCCGCAGACCGAGCCGAAGGAATAAAAATTGCTGCCGAATTTAAACCAGTCCTGGAAAACGATAAAATTGAAATCGTCGGGCAAAATCTTAAGTTCGATATCCTGATGATGAAATGGTATGAGGTGGAAATCAACACCCCTCTGTTTGATACTATGATTGCGCACTACCTTTGTGAACCCGACCACCGCCATAAACTGGACTACCTGGCAGAAACCTATTTAAAATATAAGATGGTTCCCATTGAATCGCTCATTGGAAAACGGGGAAAAAACCAATTATCCATGCGGGATATTGAGGTAGAAAAGGTAACGGATTATGCCGCCGAAGATGCGGATATTACCTTGCGTTTAAAAGCTCCTTTACAAGCACTATTGAAAGAAATTGAAGCGGATAAACTTTACCGGGAATTAGAAATTCCACTAATTAAAGTACTGGCCGATATGGAATTTGAAGGCGTCCGGGTAAACGCAGATTTTCTAAACGAATATTCTGTAGAACTCGGAGAGTATATCGCGACCGAAGAAAAAAAGATCTATAAGGAAGCGGGCGTCAACTTTAATATTGCTTCACCAAAACAAGTAGGCGAAGTATTATTTGATAAATTAAACCTGCCTTACCGCTGGAAAAAAACGGCTTCGGGACAGTATTCTACCAACGAAGAGAAATTATCCGAACTGGCCGAAAAATTTGACATCCCACGGATGATTCTGGACTACCGCAAACTGGCTAAATTAAAATCTACTTACGTCGATGCGTTACCCAAACTAATCAACCCTAAAACGGGTCGAATTCACAGTTCTTTTAATCAAGCCCGGGCTGCCACCGGACGTCTTAGCTCTGATAATCCAAATTTACAGAATATCCCGATCCGCGACGAAGCGGGCCGGAAAATCCGTAAGGCGTTTGAGCCCCGCGACGAAAACCACGTTCTGTTAGCCGCAGATTATTCTCAGATTGAATTACGACTAATCGCCGAAATTAGTCAGGACGAAGCGATGCTTGATGCCTTCCTCAACGGACACGATATTCACCAGGCAACCGCCGCCGGAGTTTTTGATAAACAACTGGACGAAGTAACGCCGGACGAAAGACGTGCCGCCAAAACGGTCAACTTCGCCATCATCTACGGAGCGGGTGCTACCAATTTGTCCAAGCAACTCAGTATTCCCCGAAAAGAAGCTACCGTACTCATCGAAAATTATTTTAAGCAGTACAAAGGGTTAAAAAAGTATATGACCGAAACCGTAGAATTTGCCCGCGAACACGGTTACGTACTTACGCTCATGGGACGCCGCCGTTACCTGCGGGACATCAACGCTCGTAATGGTTTGGAACGCAGCAACTCCGAACGGATTGCCATCAACACGCCCATTCAGGGAACTGCTGCCGACATGATTAAAGTAGCCATGATTAATATTCACCGTGCGCTGAAGGAAGGTAATTTTAAAACTAAAATGATCATGCAGGTACACGATGAACTGGTTTTTGATATTCCAAAAGAAGAACTGGAAAAAGTGTCACCGATCATTGAAGATTTGATGAAAAATGCGATGCCGCAATTGAAGGTGCCGATATTGGTTGGAATGGATACGGGTAAAAACTGGTTGGAGGCGCACTAGATTTTTTGCTTCTTGCTCTTTGCCCTCTTCAATCGTATTAAAGAAAGAAATAAGTGCAGGTAGTGTTTTCTATTTATCGAATCAACTATTAATCCATATACGTCCTTATAAAATAGATTTTTGAAAGATAAAATAAATATCTCCAACGCCCGCCGGAACTTCGAAATCGTAGCGGTCCTCGTTACCGGCTTAGGTAGATTTCTTTTTGTGGAATTTCTCGACCTTAGGTTTCTTTATATTTCATCAGCTTGTATTTTTTGGATAGTTTATATTTTTCTACGCAAAAAAGAGATTCCCAAAATATTAAGCTATTGGGGGTTAACCTTTGATAATTTTAAAAAAACATTTTTAGAATTATTACCGATAGCCGTAATCTTGTCCGCTGCCTTTTATTTTATTGGAAATAAAATGGGTACCAATATTTTGAATGTAAATATTCTTCCCATTCTACTAATTTATCCAATTTGGGGAGTCATTCAGCAATTTATTATGATTGGGATTTTTGCCAGAAATCTTAAAGATGACGATCAGATAAATTTACCAACAGCAGGAGTTATATTAATCGCCGCTACATTATTTGCCATCGTACATTTTCCTTTCCTGATATTGGTCGCTGCTACTTTTCTACTTGCGATCGTTTATGTCAGTTTATATTTTAAAGGACGAAATCTTTTGGTGATGGGAATTTACCACGGTTGGATAGGAGCTTTATTTTTTTACACGATGATGGCCAGAGATCCTTTTCTGGAAGTTTTTGGTAGGAATGTTTTTGATATCTTTTAAACAATAATTCGGTATTTGGTAACTCTTTGAGCAATTAATTTTACATATGAGGGAAGCCAACTAGCTAAATTTATAATTCACTCGGGACCGTTCAATAATCTGTGTTTTTTGTTGCGCAAGCATTGCGTAAAAAGAGACCAATCAACTAATTAACTGATTAACAAATAATTATAAATATAATATTTTATTTATATAATTGAACTAACTGATTAGACACAGTTAATTGAACACTCCCTTCACTCATCCCAGAATTAAAAAATTACCGAACCATTATTAAAGTAATTAATATCGTATCTTGGCCAGCGAATAAAATATATCACTCGTAGATGAAATTTCCCGCGCCCATTCCCGTTATCGAACTCGCCCGACAGTACGGCGGTACGCTAATCGGCAACACCAAACTATTAGCTACCGGCGTCAACGAAATTCATAAAGTCCAGCTCGGTGATATCACGTTTTCTGATCACCCCAAATATTTTAAAAAATCACTGGATTCCGCCGCTACTATTATCATTCTGAATGAAACGGTAGATTGTCCTCCTGGAAAAGCACTCTTAATTTGTGACCAACCTTTTGAGGTTTATAATAAACTTGTCAAAAAGTACGCGCCTACCCGGCACCTCTCCTCCACAATTGACGCCACGGCCCGGATTCATCCCTCAGCCATCATCGAACCCAACGTGGTCATCGGTCCGCAGGTATCCATCGGCGCCTACACCTATGTACAAGCCAACGTGACCATCAAAGGTCCGGCAATCATCGGCAGCCACGTCAATATTCAGCCGGGTACCGTAATCGGAGCCGAAGCATTTTATTTTAAAAAGAAACTGGATCATTATAAAAAATGGCAAACGGGTGGTCGCGTACTCATCGAAGACCACGTAGATATTGGGCCCGCTTGTACCATCTGCCGGGGCGTATCAGGAGATACGATAATTGGCCAGGGATCTAAACTCGACGGACAGGTTCACATCGGACACGGAGCCGTCATCGGGGAAAATTGCCTACTGGCTGCTCAGGTCGGTATCGGTGGTAAGACAATTCTGGAAAGCGATGTAGTCTGTTATGGACAGGTCGGCATCGCACAAAATCTGGTCATTGGTCGGGCCGCGGTGATTGCTGCTAAATCGGGAGTCTCCAAATCACTACCGGGCGGAAAGACCTATTTTGGAATTCCTGCCGAACCTTTACGACAACATCATAAAAAACTGGCCGCGCTCCGTCAGCTTCCCGAATTTATGAAAAGACTGGAAGAAGAATGAAAATTGCCGTCAACACCCGATTATTATTAAAAGACCGACTGGAAGGAATTGGTCGCGTCACTTACGAAATCGTGCAACGACTAGTGGCGCAACATCCGGATGATAAATTTATTTTCTGCTTTGACCGGCCTTATGATGATGAATTTATTTTTGGTAAAAATGTGACTCCGTTGGTTATTTCGCCTCCCTCCCGACATCCTTTTTTGTGGTATTTATGGTTTGAACAATCGTTACCTCGAGTCTTGAAAAAGTACCAACCGGATGTTTTTTATTCTCCGGATGGATATAATAGTTTAAATTTAAAAAGTCCTTCCGTCATGGTCACGCACGACCTGGCACATATTCATTATCCAAAAGAAATTCCTTTCTGGGTTAGAAAATATTACCATCATTATGTCCCTAAATATTTAGAAAAATCGGATCAGGTTATCAGTGTTTCGCACGCGACCAAAGCGGACATCATCGAACAATATTTGATTCCTGCGGAAAAAATATCAGTCGTACATAATGGTAACCGGAATGGGTTTTTTAAAATTGAAAAAGAACAAAAAAAAGTTACTCGGACGAAATATAGTCAAGGGTGTAAGTACTTTTTTTATCTGGGTGCGGTACATCCCCGTAAAAATCTGGAGCGTTTAATTTTGGCTTTTGATTTATTTAAACAAACGACGGGTAGTGATGTAAAATTATTAATCGGCGGACGACTGGCCTGGCAGAACGATACGGTGCAGCGAATTTTTGAACAGTCTGTTCACAAAGCAGATATAAAATTCTTAGGATTTATTCCCGAAGAAGATTTGCCTTATTTACTGGGATCGGCGCTGGCGATGGTGTACGTTTCGTTGTTTGAAGGTTTTGGATTGCCAATTTTAGAAGCGATGTACGCGGAGGTACCGGTGATTACTTCTAATGTGAGTGCAATGCCGGAGGTGGCGGGAGCGGCAGCCTTACTCGTTGATCCACTTTCTGTGGGTGATCTTGTTTTGGCCATGCAAAAAATTTACCGGGAAAAATCTGTCAGGAAAAATCTTGTAACAGCTGGTAAAACTCAAAGAGAAAAATTTAGCTGGGAGAAGGCGACGGAGCAGACTTATGCTATTTTAAAAAATACAGCGTCACAGAATAGCGTCTGATATTTTCATTGAAAATGAGACTACAGATTTTCTAAACCTCTTTTTAATCCTTAAGAGATTTAGAAAATCTAATAATTCACCTACGTCGTGGTCTTACTCTTTTTCCACAACACCCCGCAGCCAATAATTCCAATCAATACCAAAAGCAGTGCGATTATCTCCGCCTGCGTAAGGGAAACACCGAGAATATTGTATTTTTCGTTAACTCTGATTTGCTCAATGGTGAAACGTTCCAGGCCGTTCATGATCAAATAAATAAAGAAAAGCATTCCTGGAATAACCACTTTTTTTCTAATTCCCCACAAGATCGCACCGAGCGTTGTTGCCATCGCAATTTCATAAATAGGGGTAGAAAAAACAGGCACCGGAAGTTCGTTGCAATAGCGGAAAGTACAATCTTCCATTCGCACGCCCGCGTCAATTACATTATGCGGATAGTTATAAGCCCAGACCCAGTCAGGAAGAAATCCGATGATGGCGGGTTTTGTATATTCGTAAATTACTTGTCCATTCTCAACCAGTTTGATCGGATCACCCCAATCGCCATCGCCAGAAAAATGGCACCCCATTCTACCTACTGCATAAGAAAGCATCAAGGCTGGAGCCACTGCGTCCATGACATGTATGGGCTTGAGTCCAATTTTTTTAACATAAAAATAGGTAACTAAAAATCCTCCTATCAATCCTCCGTAAATTGCCATTCCACTACCTGAAAAGAGCGAAGCAGCCCACTGCCCAAAAGTCAAACTTCCATTAAATACCAAATCAAGATCCTCGATCATAGCAAATAGTTTTGCTCCAAGCACGCCACTAATCGCAGCAACCATCGTAATATCTCCAATGCGTTCGTAAGGTCTAATTTTAACTTTTACAAGTTGAGGTGGATCTAATTTTTCTCGATTTTTCTCATACCATTTAAAGGCAGCAAATAGTCCACAGAAAATAATTCCTCCAATCAAACTTCCCTTGGAAGAAAATATGATAGCTGCTGGATCTATTTTAAAGTCTTCAAAATTTGAAATAATATATAAAAATTTGAATCCTAGAATAAACCCTAGAATAGCATTGCTAATGATCTCAAAAGGCGTAGCTGGATTTCCTTTTGTTTCTTCAATTATTCGTGATTCCAATAAGCCTTCAGCTTCTTTTCGACGGAATTCCATCATTAACAAAAAAGCGGCGGTCAGGAAAGCTAGCACCAGAAAAAAACCAAAAGTCTTAATAATGGAAAGTCCATTGTCGGGAGCCGTACCTAATAGATCGTGGAAAAAGTAGGAGAGATCTGGATACATGTGTATTGTTTGTTTAAAAAATGGAAAAATTGGGAAAGCTCGTTTAGCCGATCGCTGGAATTTCCATAACGTTGGCCGAAACATGGCCTCCTTCGGTAATATTCATTAGCTGAACAGTTCCGATGGTATTGATCATTTCCGGTTGTAACGGTGCTTCTATTTTTATATAATTATCAGTAAAACCACTCATTAATTCCGAATTTTTGTGTACTTCAAAAAGTACTTCTCGGAATTGTCCTTGGTATTGTCGATAAAAATGTTGTCTCTTTTTCTCAGATAAAATTCGGAGCATTTC
>CALLLR010000207.1 GCA_938008185.1 uncultured Saprospiraceae bacterium | reverse complement strand
GTGGCGGGGTTTGGTCGATAGAGGCGGAGCAGCTGTAGAAGAGGATAGGAAGGAAGAGATATAGGTATTTCATGGGGCTTGTTATTTTGTTGAAACGCTTCGCTTGTTGGGTTTTTAACTTGAAATTATTTTGAAAATTTTATTTCTCGCAGAGGGCGCGGAGACGCAGAAACCTTCTTTCGTGTTTTTGTCGCGCAGAGCCGCAGAGACCTTTTTTCGGGTATATCTTTTTTTGGTTTTGTCGCGCAGAAATAGAGCATTTTTTTATTTCCATTTTTTTTATTAAAAAATGAGTTGTTAAATCGTCTTTTCAATTCAACGATTCAACAACTCAACATTTTAACATTCTTTAAAAACCCTACTTCGCAATTCTAACCGTTGTATTTTCCTGAATCCAGCAGGGTACTTTGTAGGTAGAGCCTTCTTTGATACTTCGCTGGAAAATATCCGCGCGGGTTGGCATGTACTGTGTGTACCGATTGATGAGTTTATTCGCATCAGCAGACACACTGGGATCGATGGATTTGGCTTTATTCCATTGGTCGATGGCTACCCAGGTTACACGCTGGCTATCGAATCCTGTACCCGGGCCACATAACGGACCGGAAGAAGCATACATCGTACCGATCAGCATATAGGGAGCGCCCCACCCTGATCTTTGGGAAGCCGCTTTTCGAGCGTACTGCCGGGCTTTGGAAAACGATTTTTTGTGAACGTAGTAAATTTTTGCAATCCGCAAATTGATGTTTGCTTTTTTGGTATTGTCATCGACAGAATTTACGTATTCTTCGTATTTACTAATGGCACAATCATAGTCTCCGTTTTCCATACATTCTCTGGCAGGCCCTAGAAGTCCACCGCCAGTACTCACTACTTCTACTTTACAATTTGCTTCTTTAGCTGCACGGGCCGCTACCAGATTGGGGTCCGTATCAGGGCAACCTCCATATTTAAGACGTGAGATAAAATTACCGATCGCTTCACAGTCGTCAGGATTTTCCTGATACTCAGCCGCGTATTTCTCAATAAAATAGTCACAACCGTAGAAGCCTTTGATTCCTTCCAATTGTTCGAGGCGAGGAGGTGTATAACTTTCCACGATATCCCAGCCTTGTTTTTTCCATTCGGCGGGCGTTCGTTCTTTTTTATTATGATCAAAAATCGCATTAATTTCTCCCGCATATTTCTGAGCCTCGGTCATTGGAATTTTTTCTTCCAGTAATAAATTTACGATTAAAGCAGTGAATGGATTTAAAACAGAGACGCTGGTTTCGAGTCCGTCTGTATCCACAATTTCTTTGTACATTTCGTAAATTTCTTCTTCCGACTTCGTGCCGGGAAAAGTATAAAAATAATCGTAAGCCATGAGTGCTTTATAATCACTCGCTTTATCGGGATAACAATCTACAGCTTGCTGGTAGAGGTCAAACACTTTTTGCTGGTACGCCGCTTTTTGTTCAGGAGTTGTACCTTCTTGGTAAGTAATCAGATATTTATAAATCTTTGCGCCATCCATGTAGTGTGCATCCCGGCGTCCGTCGGCGGCGGGTGCCATTTGATAGACCTTTTCCCATAATGGTAAAGCAGCCGTATAGTTTTGGGCTTTCATCTGATCCCGGTAAAGTACGTGAGCTTCCAGCGCTTCGTCTTCAAAAGATTCGTTGACCCATTTTTGACAAGGGCTGAGGTTGTCCATGTTGACGGGAGGTTTAACTTTAGTAGCCGTAACGGTTTGCTGAGTAGTTTCGGTTGTTTTAGGCGTACAAGCGTAGATGATTACCATTACGGTACTCAACATGATAAGTGTAGTGTTGATTTGTTTCATGATTCAGATGTTTGTAGTATAAAGTATAAAAGTAGTTTTTGTTGTACCCAAATCCAATATATGCTGGAAAGAATTAGAGTTAAAATTAATAAATTGTGTCCAGTTATTGGGGAAATTGGTAGAAATTTCCGAGTAACAGGGTCTGGTGCACGGGGCATTAAATTAATTGAGCACATGGACCGGAAATTTTAATCATTGATTACCGTTTCATAAAACAGCTCATAAAAAAAGCTCCGTCTTGCATGAAGACGGAGCTTTTAAAAGTATTTATTTTTAAGGTTAAGTAACCTATTATTTAAAACTAACTCTGACGGTTTCTCCGATCCAACAGCCTACTCTAGCGGTGTCTCCTTCCTTGATTCCCTGCATAAAACCATCTTTCTTTTCAGGTTTAGAACCTGCGTATTTTCCGATTTTATTACCCGCTTCATCCGCTACCGAAGGATCAATCGACCGACCATAAGCGTACTTATCAATTGCCGCCAGTACTGCCATTCGCTGATTCCAGTCGTTACCACAACTACGGGCAGAAGAAGCATAGAGATCACCAATCAACATGTACGGTCGTCCCCAATTTGGGCGCATCTTGGCTGCCGCTAAAGCAGTAGAACGTGCGGTGCTATATTGCTTTAATCTACGTCCCTGGATAGAAGCGATGGAAAACATGTATCCCGCTTTCTTTTGGGGATCTGTTTCTGCGTCGGCTGCTTCCTGGTATTTGGCAATCGCTCCGGCGTTGTCCCCTTGATCGTATAATTTCTTGGCAATACTCGCTGGGTTGTTCGCTTCAAATTCGGCCACCCGGTTAGCATTTTCTTTTTGTGCCCAAGCCGCGTACTTACCTTCCAGTTCCTGTAATAACGGAACGGTATCCTCACAACCTTGTCGCTTCAGTTTACGAATCGTATTCTCGATTAATTCGATATTCTCCGCATCCTGACGGTAAGCAGGTTCTAATTGTTTTACAAAATAATCACAGTCAAAAATATTATTTGCAATCCGGTCAAATACTCCGTTCATGGATGCTTTTGCCTGCTTAAAGCGATCTGCCACCGCAGCATTATTCGCAATATTATGATCAGCAATCGCATTCAACTGATCGTACACACCACGGGCAGCAGCTTTGTCCATCTTTTCGTTAGCAAATTGATTGACGACGACCGTTGCGTAAGGAACAAGAATAATATCTTCAATATCGTTACCCGCTGCTTTTACGGTCTTTTCCAGTGCGCCTTGTAACATATCATCTGGGTTGGGAACATACTTTTGGTAATAATAAAATACGTTGTACGCTTTACGCCCCGTGAGGTATGCTTGCTGACCATCTTCCCCGTAGCAAGTAATCTGCTCATCATAGAGTTTGAGGATACGATCTACCAATTTCTGCTTTTCTGCTTCGTCGGTACTTTTATCGAATTTAATTTTTAAAATTTTACGACCATCTGAGTAGTGTAAGTAGTTTTTACCGTTAGCAGCCGGAGCAATCGTATAGGCTTTTTCCCAATTTTCGTAGGCGCCCATCAAGTCTCCCGCTTTTACGGCATCCCGATATAGCTGATGAGCTACCAGTCCATCCTCTCCTTTAGGAGATTCGTCAAAAGTGCTACACTGTGCAGACAAAGCAACAGAAAACAGAGAAAATACGGCTATGGCTCCAGCCAGGATTAAATTTTGTCGTTTTTTCATAATTAATAAAATTTTCGTTTAAGAAACCAATCGTTATTATTTAAAGTGAAACCTACGGTTACCTTACCATAAGTTTCTTTAATTGAGTTATTTCCAGATAATTGCCCGATCTCCAGAGCAAAGTTAATAAAAGAAGGTGGTCTTTGTCTACTTATGACTGGTAAACGCATACCGAAGGTAACACCGAGATCTGTTAAACTTTTGTTAGGACTTCGGGGATCCTTTCCGTAATAGAGCCCCGCCTGATAATTAATCCTTTTCCAATAACTTCCAATTGAGTTAAATTTAGGGGTGATATTTCCACCGGCAGCCAGTCTCCAGGAGTTACTTAATGTTTCCGCAGGACGAACCGGATTGCGGTAGTTGCTCCACGCGGTGGTTTTGAAATCGAGCCCTATTCCTCCTCTGTTTACCTTTTCATAATAAATACCAACACCAAAATCCGCTGGCAGTTTACCTTGTAGCGTTGTATTTTGGGTGTCGACAATGGTATCGCGTACTCCGTAGACAGGGTTAACCCGTTCTTTGAGTTGACTAGCATTAAAATTCACATTATTACCGCTATTACCATAAACCCCAAAAGTCAGAAATTTTCCATTTTTCTTCATTTCACCCCCTTTCAGTTCGGTGAAAGCATACCGATATTGGAGACCTACATTCCAAATCACCGCACCAATACTAAATTCGTCACTAAAGTCATTAAAATAAGGAGCTTCAAGCGTTTCGTAAGCATTAATTTGATCCGTAGATATTTTTCCAAAAAGATAGCCAAAATTAAAGCCGGCAGAAAAATTATTGTATCGAACTGCGTTACCCCAGTGTACTTTAAAGGTTCCGCCAGTTCCTTCAAACTCATTATTAACAACCTCTCCATCAGAAGTCTGATCTTGAGATACGAAATTATAGCCGACATTAGAGTAAGGCAAAAAGGAAATATTCATTCCCCAGTACCAAGGAGACTTTATCGGGTTTGCCGCCCGGTTTTTTGGATTTTTGGTTGGAAATGCCAAAGAGATATAATCCAGGTTTCCAGTGTAAATGATTTGACTGTTGTCAATACCGGACAAATTGGTTCGCTTGACATTCAGTCCAACATCAAAGGAGGTCAGTTCTAAAAAAGCATAGGAGGCCGGATTGATCGTATTGATATGAAAGGGGTCATTATAGGCGGCGCCAAGACTTCCCATCCCGCGAGCATGAGAAAAAGCAGGATTAACCAATTCACCCAGACCGATCCGAGAAAAAGGAGAATTAATTTTTGGCTGAGCAAAACTGTAGGTGGTCACACCGATTAAAAGGCAAACAAAGACCCACAATTTTCTACTCCGATAATTCGACATTATAGTTTAAAATTTTATTTAGTCCGGTCAGCACTAAATTTTGATTTACAAATATCCGGGTTTTCAGTTTTTTAGCAAAAAAATCAGCGTCCCCGCCTGTTAAAATAACGTTAATCTGTCCGTATTTTTCTTCATACCAACGGATAAAACCGCTTGCTTCCGC
>CALLLR010000206.1 GCA_938008185.1 uncultured Saprospiraceae bacterium | reverse complement strand
TTTGTCAAAGCACCTCTAATGATTCATTATTTGCCAACCTCCAATTCTTTGGTGGCCGTTCATCTTCCTCTGGTTACTTATAGCCTTCAGGATGGAGGAAATGGACAAACGCTAGGGGACGTGGAATTACTGGCGAAATACCAATTTTATCGAAAAGATGGAATGGGTAAAACCTTTCGGATGGTCGCTAAAACATTACAAACCTTACCGACCGGAAAAGCCTTAGATATCGATGGAATCAGTACCGGAAATTATCATGGCTATTTGGGAATCGTCGCAGGGTACGAATCCATCAAATACGGTATTTCCAATGAACTCGGTTTTAATCTTAGTCCATCCAATGACCTGGATGAACTTCGCTATAAACTAGGTTTTGGGTTGCCGCTTTTACCATCGGTATATCCTGTTAAACAAGTCAACTTATACTTCGAATATCAAAGTAGCTGGTTTCCAGTGATCAACGAATATATGTTGTTATATGCACAAGGTATCCAATACGCCAAAGGACGCGTAACGGTAGAAGCTTCCATCCAATTTCCTTTAGTACAAGATATTTCGGAAGTAGAAAGACGAAAATTTAGTGTCTTTTTAGGAACGAGATATGTTTTTTAGAAAAATAAAATTTTATTAAAATGAAAAATATCATAATGGTTTTTATCGCGATTTTATTCGCAGGAATTAGTAATCCAATTTACGGTCAGTCAAAAGATATTGACCAATTTACCGTTCAGGTAGAAGGACTCGGTTGTCCATTTTGTGCCTATGGATTAGAGAAAAAATTTAAAGAATTAAAAGGCATTAAAAAAGTGAAGATTGAAATGGAAACCGGGATAATGAATTTTGAATACCCTGCAAAAAAGGCTTTGACGATTGCAACGGTGGAAAAGCAAGTGGAGAAAGCTGGTTATACTCCGGTAGCTGTTTCGATCCAAAGAGGAGACGGAACGGTGGAAGCGGTGGATGACAAAGCAAAATCTTTAGTTGCTGGAACTGAAATACAGACGTTAGAATTTTTTGTGGCAGGTAATTGCGGAATGTGTCAGGCACGAATTGAAAACACCGCTATGAAGATGGATGGTGTTCAATCAGCAGCATGGGACAAAGATTCCAAACTAGTGACCATCACGGCAGCGGCAGGAGTTACCCAAGAAATGATCGAAAAAGCCATTGCTAAATCAGGACATGACACCAAAACTGCAAAAGCAGAGTCGTCCGTTTATAAGGCATTGCCGGGCTGTTGTCATTATGATAGAGAACAATAAATTCTAATGATAAAGGAACTATTCTGACCAATGAATTGGAGTAGTTTCCTTTTTTAAAATAAAAAAATGAAATATTTATATATCTGTTTATTCGCCGTGATAGCTAGTTGTAGCAATTCGGCTGACGAGTGGAAATCCGTTGGTAATATGGATCTTGGAGAAATTACGCCCATTGGTTTAACGATGCAAAACAATCATCTCTGGATTTCGGATGGAGACCATAATCAAGTAGTAAAAGTGAGTCTTCAGGGAGAAATTCTATCAACCATTACCGATTTTGAACGACCCATGCATTTGGGTAATGACGGAACTTCATTATTTATTCCTGAGTATGGTTCAGATAATATTGTGAAATTAGAAAATGGTAAAAAAACAGTTTTTACTATTCCAGATAGTCTCGATGCTCCGGCAGGGATTGACCTTTATGAAAAAGAAATAGCCATTGCTGATTTTTATAATCACCGAGTTTTATATTTTGATGGAAAATCATGGAACTCCATCGGAAAAGAGGGTAAAGCCGCCGGAGAATTTTATTATCCCACCGATGTTTCGATTGGTAAAGATAAAATATTTATAGCCGATGCTTACAATAATCGTATTCAGGTTTTTGATAAAAAAGGAAACCCGCTTCAGATTATTGGAACAGAAGAAAAAATCAATGCCGCTACTGGAATATTCGCAACGGCTGACGAAATTTTTATCACGGATTTCGAAAATAACCGAGTACTCAGTTATAATCACGAAGGTGTACTAAAACAGGTTTTTGTCGAAGGAATCAATAAACCAACGGATATTTTAGTCGCAGGAGATTTGCTTTATATTGCCAATTATAAAGGAAAAAATATTCTTAGTTTTAGGAAGTAAGTATAACAGTATATTTTTATGAAAGAAAAGATCTAATAGATTTTTAAAAAACATGAATCATCTCGAATTTTTTCTTTAGAAAAATATTGCCAGTTGGCCTGTTAGCTTGTTGGCCCGTTTGCCCTCTTTTTACGTAAAAAGAGGGCAAACTAGTTAAAAGCCAACTGGCTAACCAGCAAAAATACGCTTTGCTTAGGTGTAAACCATTAGTATAAATGATGATAGTGAAATTAGGGATGACTCATGTATCATTGAATTTTCGCTTATACTTAAAAATTCTTCGCCTTCAATTCTAATCCACCACCTTCGCTCCTTCCGGCATCTTAAATGTTCCCTCCGGAGATGCTTCTGCTGCCACTTTTATGCCCGCAAATTTCCTTGTGTTTCTTAATTCTGTTGGCAAATTATTTTCTGTCTTATACCAACTGAGACTAGCAGGAAGCTTAAAACCATCAAAGTTTTTCCAATCATTATATCTTATCCAACTGATCCGCTCACTTTTTTCACCACTTTTAAAAGTAACCGTATATCCCAACCAGGCCATCTCGTAAGTTTCTGGATGATAATGTATAAAATATTCATCTTTAGGACTGAGACCAACTCCATCATCATAAGAAATTCTATAACCAGGATAATTCATATCCTCAAAGTTTAAGTCCTCGACCTTGGTATAGTGAATACCATCGTCGGCTAAAACAAATGGCATGGCATAAAAATAAAACATTAGATTAGTGGCAAATTTTACGTTGCCTTCATACGTGCTATCGGCCATCAGCCAGTAGTTTTTACCATCGAAGCCTGAAGTAGCTTTACCATCCTCAATTCGTTCCCGTCGATTGTTTAGGTCGGTTGTAATTTTTTGATTACCATTCTCTTTGACAATTTCAAAAGTGAGCACTTTCCTGTTCTTCCACTTCGCAATGGAGCCGTGGTTGTCAAACACTTTATCCAGATCATCCGGATAATCAATCGCAGGTGTTGGCGCGGCCATCGTATCTTTGGTGCCGTTTTTATCTGGGGGAGCTTGCTGACAAGAAAAGACAAAACAGGTTAAGGTAATTAGTAAGAACAGATTTTTCATATTGAAATTTTTGAACAGTTTCATGAATAAAAAACGAATCTACATGATTTTATGGAAATTTTTTTAAGAATGCTTAGAAAAAAGTAAGGGTAACAACTTGACTGTCGTGACGAAGCTATAATATTGATGATTTTATGCTTTTGAATTCTTTTCCTCGTTCTGGTCAGTTGATACAAACTTTTTCCCTTTAGGTATTTTTTCTGAACGAAGCCAACCTGTAAAGCCAATAATTACAAAAAGGATATATGCTAAAATTAACCCGGCCTAGAATGTGATTCGGCTGGCGCATTTTTATATTCATAGGTGGAGTTTAAATAGGTGATTGGATAGAGCGTTGTTGACCACAAAAAAAGTTCCTGCTAATCGTGAAATCAGCAGGAACCAAAGAAATCGGAATCTTAAATTCTTTATATTTTAGGTTGTTTAAAACTGTAGTATCTCGCGGACATCTTCTTCCGTCTCAATCTTTCGATCCACCACGTCCAGCACAAAAGTGTAGGATCGTTTTTTAGTATCAATCTCAATATCCTCAAATTTTTCCGGACGATAGACCGCCAGTTTATTCTCTTTCGTTACGACCCACAATAATTTTTTACTATTACGGCTGTATTGTACTTCAGTTCCTTTTTTGGCGTAAAATTTAGCCACCGTATTTTGGGTTTGATCCGCC
>CALLLR010000205.1 GCA_938008185.1 uncultured Saprospiraceae bacterium | reverse complement strand
AATATTTTCTTCTTTGTCTACCAAAAATTCGACCGTCCCCGCGTGTGTGTAGCCTACGTGGCGGGTGATACGGAGCGCGTACTCATAGAGCGCATCCTTGGTTGCCTGAGATAGGCCAAGCGCAGGAGCGACCTCCACTACTTTTTGAAAACGTCGTTGTACCGAACAATCCCGTTCGAAAAGATGAACGATATTTCCGTATTTATCCCCTAGAATTTGTACTTCAATGTGTTTGGGGTTCTCAATATATTTTTCTAAAAATATAGTACCGTTACCAAAAGCTGTCAATGCCTCACCGCTTGCTTCGTGGGCTTCGATGAGTAATTCTTCCGCGTTGCGAACTACCCGCATCCCGCGGCCACCTCCACCGTCGACGGCCTTCACCATTACTGGAAAACCAATCCGCTTGGCTTCGGACATAATGATTTTGTCGTTGGTCAGCGTTTTATTACTATCTTCAATAATGGGCACTTTTGCCGCTTTCGCAATTTTTTTAGCCGCTACTTTATCTCCGAGTCTTTCCATTACTTCTGCCTCCGGTCCAATAAAAATGATGCCTGCCGCTTTGCATTTTCTGGCAAAGTTGACATTCTCTGATAAAAAACCGTAGCCCGGATGGATGGCCTCGACCCCGTTTTCTTTGGCGACTTTGATAATCGCGTCAACGTTCAGATACGGTTTGAGTGGTTCGTCGTTGGCTCCCACCTGATACGCCTCGTCCGCCTTATAGCGGTGCAGCGAATAGCGATCTTCGTAAGTATAAATGGCGACGGTAGTAAGTCTTAATTCAGAAGCCGCCCTTAAAACACGGATGGCAATTTCGCCCCGGTTGGCAACCATAATTTTTTTAAAACGTCGGTGTTGGTATTTCATAATTTCTGGTTTATTTCCACCATTATATTGCAATGGTAGAACAAGTCTAACGTACGTAACTTGTTATTAAAGGATACAATCTATTAAAGATATGGTTAACTTGGTAGGGGAGATAAGCAGGTATACTTATTCAGCGGCTAAAATAAAGATTTATTTTAGAATGGTAGTTGAATTTTAAGTGGAAATACCATACTACTGGACATTTGCGGGTTTGGAGCTACTCCATCAGGAGACTGGGAGGCAGAAAAAGAGAGAAATGTCCAGTAGTATGTGGAAATACTTTATAGTGATGAAAAGATGCTGGTGCTCCGTGGGACTAAGCTATATTGATTTTGCGGGAAAGGAGCATTTTGAGCCCTGCTGTGAACCTGCCAGCCAAAACGAATAACGCCGAATACTTGCCAAATTTATGTATTTTACCTCAAGTTTAAAGATCAATAAATTTCTGTTTATTGAAAAATAAATTTAGGTTTTAAAAAGGGAAAAATGGCGTTGATATCCAAAATAAAAAAAATACAACAGGGACTTTTAATGTTGGCAAAAAATCCTTGGTTGCTAAATCATATTCTAGCGGACGATAGTCGATGGTGGCAGGAAATTAAAAAACAAGATCCGCTGCAAAATGCCTTGCCACAAGTTCGTCTTGATATTTTGTTTCCTGATTTTACGGAGACCCTGAACTGCTTTAGTTTTTTGGGAGGCGGATCTTTACCGACGGATATCGCACTACTAACTGGATTGGCGCAAAAGATTGACGACTGTAAATATTTCGAGATCGGTACCTGGAGAGGAGAATCGGTTATCAATGTTGCGGAACACGCTGCGGAAAGTCATACGCTCAATCTGTCAAGAGAAGAGATCGAAGCATTGGGGCTTCCATCCGCTTATGCCAATCTGCATGGTTTTTTCTCTAAAGAAAATCAAAATATTCAACATCATTACGGAGATTCGCGACATTTTGATTATGCGGCATTAAAGCAAAAATTTGACCTGATTTTTGTTGATGGAGATCATCGGTTTGAATTTGTAAAAAATGATACTGAAAAAGTATTTCAATATTTAACGCACGAAGAATCAATAGTAGTCTGGCATGACTATGCTTATAACCCCGAAAAGCCGAGACCAGAAGTTCTGGCCGGAATTTTGGCCGGACTTCCAAAAGGACTGAAAAAAAGATTATATCACGTGGAAAATACCATGTGCGCGATCTATAGTCCAGTAGCATTGGAGACCCATAAGCTGATTACTCCCGTCCAGCCAACCCATGTTTTTAAACTGGAAATTGAACAACGCTCTCTGAAGAGATAAATAATCAGAAGAGGAAATTTTCGATTCTATTTTTTTATTAAGATTTGAGATACCCTTTTTTATAAAAGAATAATTGATGGTAAAACTTGGTAAAAATAATGAAATTAGCATGTCGATCCTTTATAAAGATATTTATTGCAATAGAAAAAATAGTAAACTGTATGGCCAACTTTAATATTGATGCCCAAAAACAAGTAACTTACGATGCCATAGTAATTGGCTCTGGGATTAGTGGCGGCTGGGCAGCTAAGGAACTATGCGAGAAGGGCCTGAAAACACTGGTCCTGGAAAGAGGAAGAATTGTTGAACATGTCAAGGATTATCCTACGATGTTTAATGACCCCTGGAATTATGAGCTTCGTGGAGCTTTGACACCGGAAGAAAAGGAAAAATATAATATAAATATTCGTACAGGATGGGTCGGGTCGGATACCAAACACTTTTTTGCCAACGATCAGGAGAATCCCTATACTGAAGTCAAGCCATTTACGTGGGTAAGAGCACATCAGATGGGAGGAAGATCTATTTTATGGGGTAAGCAAACTTATCGCTGGAGTGATATCGATTTTACGGCGAATGCCAAAGATGGTTTTGGGGTTGACTGGCCGATTAGATATAAAGACATCGCTCCGTGGTATACTTACGTAGAAAAATTCGCTGGAATAAGCGGAGAAGCACTTGGATTACCTCAGCTACCAGACAGCCATTTTCTTCCTCCTATGGAACTAAACTGTGTGGAGAAAGATGTAAAAAAAAGACTTGAAAAATCCTACCCAGGCAGACACCTGATTATCGGTCGAGCGGCTCATCTAACCGAGCCACTTAATGGCAGAGGAAAATGTCAATACCGAAATCAATGCAGTCGGGGATGTCCTTATGGTGCCTATTTTAGTAGTAATGCAGTTACCTTACCAGCCGCAAACAATACTGGTAATTTGACCATTAGACCTTACTCAATCGTTCAATCCATTATTTATGATGATAAAAAAGAAAAAGCAACTGGCGTAAGAATAATTGATGCTCAAACCAACAAAACGATTGAATTCAAAGCCAGAATTATTTTTTGTAATGCGTCTACTTTAAGTTCTACCCGTATTTTATTGAATTCTACTTCCAGTAGATTCGAAAATGGACTTGGTAATGATAGTGGTGAACTGGGGCATAACTTGATGGATCATACTTACCGAGTAGGAGCAATGGGAATAGCGGAAGGTTATGACCATATGTATTATAAAGGAAGAAGGCCTAATGGTATTTATATCCCACGGTACTATAATATTAATATTGATGAAAAAACTAAATCAGATAAATTTTTAAGAGGATTTGGTTATCAGGGAGGGGCTGGGAGAGGAGATACGGTCCCCGCCGTTAACAAGGAAAATTTTGGAGCTGCTTTTAAAGATGATCTTCTTAAACCGGGACCTTGGGAATTTTTTATCACTGGATTCGCAGAATGTTTACCTTATCATAATAATAAAGTATCTCTGGATCCTAATAATCTGGATAAATGGGGGCAACCGGTACTGGCTATTGATGCAGAATTTAAAGAAAACGAAAAAGCCCTGAACCGACAAATTCAGGAGGATGCTGTAGAAATGCTGGAGACCGTCGGGATAAAGAATGTAATCGGATTTGATAATGAACACTCACCAGGATTTGGAGTGCACGAAATGGGTACTGCCCGGATGGGACGAGATCCTAAAACGTCCGTTCTAAATAAATTTAATCAAGTCCATGGTGCCAAAAATGTATTTGTTACTGATGGGGCATGCATGACTTCTAGTTCTTGTGTAAATCCTTCCCTCACTTATATGGCTATAACCGCCCGTGCGGCTGATCACGCAGTAAAAGAATTGAATAAACAAAATTTGTAATCATGAATAGAAGAAAAGCAATTTTTAATACGGGGGTACTTGCTGGAATAGGATTATCTGGAGGTACCTTATTAACAGTTTTTCAATCTTGTAAGAATGAATCTCAACTTAACTGGCAACCGCTGTTTTTTTCCGAAGCAGAGGGTACTTTCGTTGCTAGAATGCTAGATCTTATATTACCACGTACGGATACTCCCGGTGCACTGGATATAAAGGCAAATATATTTATCGACCGGATTATTGCCGAAAGCTACGACGAAGAAAGTCAACAAAAGATCAGATCGCAAATGTCAGATTTTAACACAGCGTGTAAGGAAAAGTACGGTCAGGTTTTTTCAGCGTTGGATGAAAATAAGCAAATTGAAGTATTACAATCAGCAGAAACTACCAGCGGAAAGCTGAACTATGGAATTTGGGGGAAAACCATCGGAAAAGAGTCTCCCGTTGGATTTTATCGCTCTTTTAAA
The DNA here is from genome assembly GCA_938008185.1 of uncultured Saprospiraceae bacterium. GTDB lineage: Bacteria > Bacteroidota > Bacteroidia > Chitinophagales > Saprospiraceae > JALZUU01. Next base: position 4,153 of record CALLLR010000205.1, on the reverse strand, counting down.
GCAATGGCTGTCTGGGCATATTTAACCTCTGAAGAAATCGGAAAAAACGTTTTGAGTTACGATCCAATTCCACAAGAATATAAAGGTTGTATCCCCGTTTCAGATGTAGGTAATAAATGGAGTTTGTGATGGTATTGATCTGTTCATTATTACCCTAAACCTTTCCTTTTTTAATGAAAAAAAATTGGTTGTTCGCCCTCACTAACTAAAGCCAATTGTCCACCCATAGTCCGCCCACTGAAAGCCCACCGAAAGCCAAACCCGTCAAAAGAGGAAAAAAGCCCACCGAAAGCCCTCACCAATTGAAGAGCCCACGCCAGAAGAGCGCCAATTGTCAGCCCATAGTCCGCCCATTGAAAGCCCACCGAAAGCCAAACCCGTCAAAAGAGGAAAAGAGCCCACCGAAAGCCAAACCCGTCAAAAGAGGAAAACCCCATCGCCTAATAAGCCCTTTCATTCCGTCCTTCCATAAAATTAATAAACGACCGGTTCGCAATTCGATTTCCACCGGGAGTAGGATAAATTCCAGAAAAATACCAGTCACCATTATTATTGGGACAAGCTGCGTGCAAACCTTCAATCGTCTGGTAGATGACCTCAATTTTGGGTTTAATCCCTTCTGGTGTTACAATCTGGGCAATCTTTTTCGATACTTCCTCGTATTCAAAAGTATTGTACAATTCGATCACTTCGTTTATTACTTCATTAGCAGGTAGTATCTCCGATGCTTTACAGCGTTTATAGGTTTCCTCCAGCAAATGCTCCTGATCCGTTTCTTCTAGTAAAGCGAGCAAGGCCCGGAACGCCACAAAATTCCACATCTTTGACATATCAATTCCATAACAATCCGGGTACCGAATCTGTGGAGCAGAAGAAACAATGATTATTTTTTTGGGACGCAACCGCGATACAATTTTGATAATACTATCTTTTAGCGTTGTACCTCGGACAATCGAATCGTCCACTAAAACGACACTGTCTTTGTCGTTGCGAACAATTCCGTAGGTCACATCATAAACGTGTGCCACCAGATCTCCCCGCGAGGCATCATCCGCAATAAAAGTTCGCATCTTGGCATCTTTTACGACCAAAGTTTCTACCCTGGGACGACGAGCAAGAATCTTTTCCAGTCGCCGCGGTTTTAATTTTTTACCCAGTTTAATTATTTTCTCCTGTTTCAGTTCGTTGAGTCGATCATTTACACCGTCAATCAGTCCGATAAAGGAAGGCTCCGAAGTATTGGGAATGTAAGAAAAGACCGTCCGCATAAAATGCTTACCGATTGAGTTCAAGACGGGCATGGCCAGTTGTTGGCCCAGTTTTTTTCTTTCCAGGTAAATATCCCGATCGTTTCCTCGGGAAAAGTAAATCCGCTCAAAAGAACAAGCTTTTCGTTGTCGGGGTTTTGTAAAAGGTTTTTCTGTTACTTTTCCATTTCGTTTGATAATGAGCGCGTGGCCTCGTTTGATTTCGTGTACCCGGTTGATATGCACGTTAAAGGCTGTTTGAATGGCAGGACGTTCACTGGCCACTACGACGACCTCTTCGTCCTGATAATAAAAAGCGGGGCGAATACCGTTGGGGTCGCGCATCACAAATGCATCTCCGTGTCCGATCATACCCGCCATTACGTACCCACCATCAAAACGCTTACTGGCTCTCTTTAAAATTCTTTGCACGTCCAGTCTGGTGAAAATCTTTTCGTTTAATTTGGCAATCGACAGATCGTCCGGCTTAAACCAGTCGTGTAGCCGCTGGACTTCATCGTCCAGAAAATGACCGATTTTTTCCAATACCGTGACGGTGTCTGACATCTCCTTGGGATACTGACCTAATTCGACCAGTTCGTCAAATAATTCTACTACATTGGTCATATTAAAATTACCCGCCAGGACGAGGTTTCGGCTAATCCAGTTATTTTGTCTTAAAAAAGGATGACAGGTTTCTATGGTATTGGCACCGTGGGTACCATAGCGGAGGTGGCCCAAAAGTAGTTCGCCCGTATAGGGCTTATTTTTTTTAAGCCATTTTACATCGGCCATTTGTTTGGCGGTCAAACCCTCAAATGGAGCGTAGACATCCGTAAAAAGACCATCCAGATACTGGGAAGTATTGTTTCTTTTTCGGCTGATGTAGCGCGTCCCCGGATCTACATTTAGTTTAATCGTAGCGATGCCTGCACCATCTTGACCCCGGTTACGCATCTTCTTCATAAGCAATTGTAGCTTATTGAGGCCGTAAAGCGGCGTTCCGTATTTTTTTTGGTAGTACTTAAGCGGTTTTAATAACCTGATTAGGGTAACACCACATTCATGTTTGATTACGTCACTCATTAGACTGGTAGTATTCTGGTCGTTAAAAGCGACAAAGATACAGCTAAAATCGCGGCGTACAAGGCAAATGGTTTTTAAAAAAATGATTTTTATTAGGAATTTTTTTTCGTATTTTTCCATCTGCGTCAATTTTTATTTTTTAGTAAAAAAGACGGATAGTTTACATTATATATATACATTATTAACATTTGGATGGAGATCATAAATTTTTTCATCATCCTGGCTTACAGTTTTTAGTTATTTGCATTCTTCGCGATTAAAGAGCGCAAACTGCTAAAAGCCAACGGCCAATAGCACAAAAAAAATGGCATTCATCAGAGTATTTAAAACACCGAAGCACAACAAATTTGATTACAATCCGATGTACTGGAGCCCCGAAAAGGAAGATCTGCAGGAACGGCTGGAAAGTGTGGAAAAAAGTAAAACGGGGGATCCTGAGGCGATAAAAGCCCGGATTGGCCGTGGCCTTCGTCACCGAACAGCCGGTATTAGTTCTGAAACCCGCGGTTTTCGTACCCGGCAAGTGCAAAAATCAAACAGAACCTTGGTAATCGTGCTAGTGGCTCTCATGGTTGGAGCCCTGTTACTGCTCTTTTACCTGGCTCCCATTATCCAGGAGGCGACCGAGACGACAATTTAACGCTATCGGCTGTTCTTTATTTGCTATTGGCTTCACTCGAACGTGAAAGAGATAAGGTCGAAAGTAAATAAGTAACTCAATGCTTGAGGATATTTTAGTATACCGAACCGTCAATATTTTAAGCTCAAGTCCTTACTATTATTTTTTTAGTGTGAAGTGGATATATGATATATTTTATGTTATGATTGATGCTAGAGCTGGTTGAACATGAGCAACAAAAACACATTTATTGAGAATTTCAATAAAGCGATAGTTGCATTAACAAAATGCGACGAAAATGAACATATTAATTTCAAATTCCAATTGAATCCAATAAATGAAGAGCATGGAAAAGTATCATCTAAAATCACGCAGACAGCTTCAATAACTCAAAACTCAACAATTCAATATTCAATACTACTATGGGGGACATTATCAGTTTATTACCCGATTCTATTGCTAATCAAATCGCCGCCGGAGAAGTCATTCAGCGGCCTGCTTCGGTGATCAAAGAACTCATGGAAAATTCTATTGATGCGGGTAGTACGTCCATTAAGTTGATTATTAAAGATGCTGGTAAAACTTTGTTACAAGTCATCGACGATGGTTGTGGCATGTCGGATCAGGATGCCAGAATGTGTTTTGAACGTCACGCTACTTCCAAAATAAAAAAAGCAAAGGATCTTTTTGCCATCCGAACAATGGGATTTCGCGGTGAGGCCATGGCTTCTATTGCGGCCATCGCGCAGGTGGAAATGCGTACGCGTCGGCAAACGGATGAGCTAGGCGTGAAAATTATCCTCGAAGGATCGGAAGTCAAATCTCAGGAGCCTTGCCAGTGTATGGTGGGAACCAGTATTTCGGTTAAAAATCTTTTTTACAATGTACCGGCTCGCCGGAATTTCCTGAAGTCGGATACCGTGGAAATGCGCCACATCGTAGACGAATTTCAACGGATTGCCTTGGCACACCCGGACCTGTTCTTTTCTTTACACCACAATAATAGTGAAGTGTTTCATCTGCCGGCGGGAAATCTGCGCCAACGGATCGTCGGTATGTTTGGTAGTAATACCAATAAAAAACTAGTACCCATTTCGGAAAATACCGATGCGCTCAATATGGAAGGCTACGTGGGTAAACCTTCTTTCGCCAAAAAAACGAGAGGGGAACAATTTTTCTTCGTCAACCAACGCTACATCAA
>CALLLR010000204.1 GCA_938008185.1 uncultured Saprospiraceae bacterium | reverse complement strand
AAATTAACCTGGAACTGAAGCGATCAAATATTGACCTTCAACAGTTTGCGTATATTGCTTCCCATGATCTACAGGAACCACTACGCATGATCGGTAATTTTATTCAACTCCTGGAAAGGAAATACGGAGAACGGCTGGAGGATGATGGTCGCCAGTTTATTTCTTTTGCGGTCGACGGGGTAAACCGAATGTCAAGCTTAATAAAAAATCTATTAGAATTTTCTCAGGTTGGTCACCAGTCTCTGGATTTTGAGTCCGCTGACCTCAATGAAATTGTCAATAACAAAGTACTGGATTTATACCAGCGAATTATTGAGAAAAAGGCCTGTATTGACATGCACCTGCTGCCCGAATCAATCAATTGTGTACCGGACCAGGTGGGAATTGTTTTTTATAATCTAATTGCAAACGCCATAAAATTTAACGAAAGTTCCAATCCACGGGTGGTGATTGCAAATGAGGAAAAGGAGGGCGAATGGCTCTTTATTGTGCGCGATAATGGCATCGGTATCAAAGCTGATTACGCTGATAAGATATTTCAGATTTTTCAGAGACTACACCGACGGGAGACTTACGAAGGCACTGGTATTGGCCTTTCGCTCTGTAAAAAAATTATCAATCGGCACAAGGGGAAAATTTGGTTTGATTCGGAAGCTGGTGAAGGAACCACCTTCTATTTTACGATTAGTAAATCTTTGGCTTCTAAAAAGGTATCTAGCTGAATTATTAAACAACTTCTTTCTTCTACCAATCTAATTCCTCAAATAGTTCTATCTTTCCGTTAAGTTGGGTTTCCTCATTGGTTAGGTACTCCCGCTTAATTCCAGGCTAAAGGACCCGATTGATGATCTTTAAATTTTTCATTTATTGTTATAGTTTGATCAGACTAGGATATAGTGTGATTCTAATTAACACCCTTTATTATCGTCCCGGACTTTACCAACTCATCCAAAAGTCCTACGCTGCGGTAAACCAACCTGTCAATAAAAAATACCGCAAAAGAATATATTATCACGGAATGTTGGGTAGTATTACCAACGTCTGGTTTACCGTGCTACGTGGTAAATCCCAAACCCGGCAGGAAGCCCTCGCAGGATTTTACCTGGGCGCTGCCACCGCGGTATACGATGACCTTTTTGATCATTATGATTATACGATGGACGAATCTCTGGTCGATCTGGCCGGAGGACAATACAAATATGGAAATATCACAGAGCTACTTAGTAAAGGTTTTTATGATGTTATTTTAAAGAATCTCAAAGATTCCGCAAAATTCAATTTTTATTTACAAAAGGTGGGGTACGAACAGGAGGCGAGTAAAGCACAGGTGGGCGGAAATTTATCGCTCGATGCGATTCGAAAAATTACTTATGACAAAGGCAGTTATTCCGTTGCGTTATCCCGGAGTATCCTACAACATCCTTACGCGACCGGAGAAGCAGAAGCGGTTTATGTTTTAGGAAAATTAATTCAATTGACGGATGATGTGTTTGATGTACGGCGTGATCACCTGGATGGCGTAGATACCTTACTGACCAAAACAAAAGATATTTTACTCATCCAAAAAGAATATATTCAATTGATCAACGAGAGCTTTCGGGCTTTTTATGATTTAGATTATAAACAAAAAAATTATATTGTTTTTTGTATGCAGATTATGTTCGTGGTGAGCAGAGGCCTCGTGGCACTGGATCAATTAGCCGAAGCACAAAAACGTTTAGGTGGTATTTTTGATATTGAAAAAATGACACGGGAGGAATTGGTTTGCGATATGGAAAAGCCGGGGAATATCTGGAAGAGTTTTTTGTATACGGTGCGGTGGGAGTATCCTGGGTGAGGGGTAGTGAATAATTTTTTAATGAATAATTAATAATGTCTCGTTTATCGTGTAGTAAAAATAAAATGAAAGAATATCTTTTGAATATTACCGGGTTTGAAGTGCCAGATGACTTTCTTGAATTAGCTAATAAATTTACAAATCAATTTAAAAATAAAGAGGTTGCTTTATATGAAATTGGCAATTATATCGGTTATGAATATGCCGTTAATTTTCATGAAGTAAGAGGGTATGAATGTGTGCCGTTTGAAGCTCAATTACCTTTTCAAACAGGTGGAGATGGTGAGAACATGGGATGGCTGGATATCGCTCCTGAACTTAAAGATTTTAAAAAACCGTTTGTTACCTGGGCTCCAGGAACCAGCCATATAATATATCATGGTAACATCATAAGTAAGGTAGTTGAAGGAAAAGTAAAATATCTACATGAACACAATAACTACGAAGAGGTAGACCTAATTTTTCTAAACTCAATTGGAATTTATCCTATAAAAGGAACGTCCATCGAACATTATGTGAATAGTGATCAGGATAAATTATATCTGATTCCAGTCATTCCGGTCGCAGATTGGAGATACGAAATTACGATGGATGGAACTGGCGTTTACACTCTTATTGATTTCTTTAGCCCCGAACACGAAATTCTAAAAACAATTTCAACCATCCCCAAAGCCATTGAAAAGATCAAAGAGCTAAACCATGATGCGTTTTATGCATCATCATCTGGTTAATAAAAAATACGATATCCACTTATTTTTATAGTGGTAGTGGGCTATTTGAAAAGCTATCCATATTATACGATTTGGCAATAGACGCATACAGTGGATTAGGGAGGGATCATATTTCAGAAATAATTGCAGATCAATATAAATGAATCAGAGAATAAAAAAAGAACCCGACCTCGCAATTAAGCAAGGCCGGGGACTGGATTATAATTTGGTGTTAAGTGTGTGTAAAAAAAAACTATATGTACATGTTATGGTGTTTTATCATGTTACAAAGAAAAATATCTCATCTCTGTAACCTTATCTTTCAGAATACCTTTTAAATCCATTACGAAGGCATCTTTATTACAAAGTTTGTTTAAATCGGTTTCTTCCAGCGTCAAATATTTTTTATGACTAACGCCCACAATGATCGCATCGTAATCATCACTCAACGTTGGTTTTAAATCCATCGAATAATGTTGACGTACTTCTTTTGGATCTGCGACCGGATCAACTACATCTACTTGTCCGAAACGATGCATGAGTTCTTTAGCCATTTCAGCCGCTTTACTATTTCTGATATCGGTTACATCTTCTTTGAAAGTAATTCCCATGACTAGTACCTTTGCTTCGGAAGGCCGTTTACCCACCTGCTCTATTTCGTGGCAAACCTTATCGGCGATGGTCGCTGGCATTCCGTCGTTGACTTTTCTACCGGCAGAAATCAAAATTGGATTGTGGCCTACCCGAATAGCTTTTTGAATCAAGTAATAAGGATCTACGCCGATACAATGTCCGCCGACCAGACCAGGATAGAAATTCAGAAAATTCCATTTGGTACCCGCCGCTTTTAAGACGTCAAAAGTGTTGACATCCAATTTTTCGAAAATCATCGATAACTCGTTCATCAACGCGATATTAACATCCCGCTGAGTATTTTCGACGATTTTGGCTGCTTCGGCTACCTTGAGTGTCGGTGCCCGGTGGATACCGGCCGTGATGATGCTTTCGTAAACATTAGCGATTACTTCCAGTGATTCCTCGTCGCAACCAGAAACAATTTTAATAATTTTATCAATAGTATTTGTCTTGTCGCCCGGATTGATTCGTTCCGGAGAATAGCCTACTTTAAAATCTTCTACGAAAGTTAATCCAGAAATTTCTTCCAAAATGGGTACACAAACTTCTTCGGTACAACCTGGATAAACCGTAGATTCGAAGACGACATAATCTCCTTTTTTTAGTACTCTGGCAACACTTGCCGTGGCACCACGCAACGCGTTTAGATTAGGTTGACGGTATTGATCAATCGGTGTTGGGACCGCAACTACGAAAAAACGGGCTTCGGCCATGGCAGTTTCCTGATGAGAAAAATTTATGGTTTTATTTAAAAATTGCTCGTCTTCCAGTTCGTAAGATGGATCTTTTCCGGCCACCATCATATTTACTTTTGCTTCGTTGATGTCAAATCCAACTACGTTGAAGTGCTTGGCAAATTCGAGCGCCACCGGTAACCCCACGTAGCCAAGTCCGACTACTGCGATGGATGCGGTACGATTTTGAAGATCAGTAAATAAATTTGTTTGTACGGTTTCTCTTGGGATAGTGTTGTTTGTCTTAACCATAGATTTGGTCAAGATGGATTTTGTGATTTCAGTCATGAACTTTTTAGTTTGTAAATTTTAAAAGTATTATTTATAGAGGGGAGAAAATTAATAGTTGATTCAGTTTAATGAAACTGAAGGGGAGAAGGGAGTAAACAGGGTAGAGAGGAATTGCTGGTAAATATTGGTTTGCAAAAAGGATTCCAACTTTTTTGTGACAGGAAGAATTATAAAAAAATAAAGAATGTTCACAAAAAAAGACTAGAGGATTACTTATCGAGGTGATGGATGTTTTTTGGGAGTGGGCGTTAATTTGTCAACTTTGTCGGTATTGATAAATTTATAAAACTTGCCAGAATTCAACGTGTTACTGAAAATCAAGGATCTATTCGAGGCAATCGTGACTGCTGACTGGTAGACAGGCTCTTTTTTGAATAATTATTGTGTCTATTTTTTCATTTTCAACGAAAAGACGTGGGGCATTCGATTGTCCAGGTCACCATAAACAAATCTGTTGGGTTCTACTTTCTGCATATGAGGAAAGCAGTTGTAAGGGGAGAAATCGAATTCCTGAAAGTCAATGACGTGCAATTTTTGTTTGAGCAGTGACTGAAATACGGTTGCCAGCGAATGGCTCCAGAAATATTCCCGTTGGGCGATATCGGCATTGGGATCCGCATAAGTTCCTTGCTCTATTTCTTCGTAAGGGACGGTATGGTCAAAATAGCGGTAGCCAATTTTTTGCTTTTCGTGATCGTACATATATAAGGTAGGGTGAAACTCAGCGATATAAAAGATTCCGCCGGGCTTTAAAAAATGAGCGACTACTTGCGCCCAGCGATCCAGATCCGGAAGCCAGGTCAAAACACCGTAGGAGGTGAAAATAAAATCAAATTGACCTGCTAATTTTTCTGGCAGGCTATAAATGTCCGAGACGACAAAGCGGGCGTCCAGTTCTAATTGTTCATTAAGGGAGCGACCCAGTGCGATGGAGGTTTCTGAAAAATCTACGCCCGTTGCCTCCGCACCAAGACGAGCGAGCGATAAGGTATCCTGCCCAAAATGACATTGTAAATGTAAAATAGATTTTCCAGCCACCCGATCTTTTAAAGCCGCCAGTTCAATTTCGTTCAGAGAGGTTTCCCCCTCTAAAAAACCTTTTAAGTTATAGAATTCGGCGTCTTTGTGGATTTCCGTTTTTTTGTCCCAAAGGATACGGTTGGTGTCAAGGTATTTTTGTTCCATAATTTTTTGCTTTTGCTACTAGTGCCTTGGGCAATAAGTTAGTGAGTTTATGGAGGCAGTAATTTTACAGCTGATCAAGGCAGAAAATCCGGAGTTATGCCGTAGCATAATGAGGAATTTTCTAACGCAGAGCAGATTTAAAATTACCAGTCCATA
>CALLLR010000203.1 GCA_938008185.1 uncultured Saprospiraceae bacterium | reverse complement strand
GCTTTTACCTTGTACATCCCATTAGCAGCAGATTTAATTCCATTCAAAGCACTGTATTTAGAACGACCAAATGAGAGATCATTTTTTGTAAAATTTAAAGCTACTTAATTAACTAGAAAAGAATTTTTTTGGCTCGTCGTGTGACGACCCAATCGTTGATTTTATTTAATCTATTTAAACTGTTACCTTAATGAGACAACTTAAGATTACTAAGTCTATTACTAATCGCGAAAGTCAAAGTTTGGAGAAGTATCTCCAAGAAATTGGAAAGGTAGATTTGTTAACTCCGGAAGAAGAAGTTGATTTAGCTCAAAGAATCAAGCAAGGCGACCAATTGGCCCTTGAAAAACTAACCAAAGCTAATCTTCGATTTGTCGTTTCTGTAGCCAAACAATACCAAAATCAGGGGCTTTCCCTGAGTGACCTGATCAATGAAGGCAACCTTGGTTTGATCAAAGCCGCACAACGTTTTGATGAAACCCGTGGTTTCAAGTTTATTTCTTACGCCGTTTGGTGGATTCGTCAATCCATCCTTCAGGCCCTCGCCGAACAATCCCGTATCGTGCGATTGCCACTTAACAAAGTGGGATCTCTTAACAAAATTAACAAAGCATTCTCCGAATTGGAACAAACCTACGAACGCGAGCCTTCTTCCGCCGAACTAGCCGCGTTACTGGAAATTCCAACCGAAGAAGTGGAGACCACCCTTGGGGTCGCCGCCCGTCACGTATCGATGGATGCACCTTTCGTAGAAGGAGAAGACAACTCCCTCCTCGATGTCCTGGAAAACTTTGGAACACCCGGTACCGATTCGGCTCTGGAATACAAAGAAAGCCTGCGTCGGGAAATCGAACGTTCTTTGAGTACATTGACGGATCGTCAGTGTAATGTGATCAAACTTTATTTCGGTATTGGTGTCGAACATCCTATGTCCCTCGAAGATATTGGAGAACGTTTTGGCCTGACCCGTGAAAGAGTCCGGCAAATTAAAGACAAGGCGATTAATAAACTTCGCAACACTTCGCGTAGTAAACTACTTAAAAACTATCTGGGCGCATAATTAACTTTACACGCCTCAAAACGCATCACGATTCATTTGTGGTGCGTTTTTTTAATTATTAATGCGAATCAGCGTTTAAAATAAATTTACAAACTAAAGTATAATCATCTAGGAATGTTACGATTATTATTTGCTTCATGCTACTCGCTTTTTGCCCTCTTTAATCGCGGTCGAGTGAAGCAAGCAGCAAATAGCATGGTTCTCAATCTCAAAAGCTAAGTTTCAACTCCTGATGCTTTTTTTTATTACCATATCTTTAACTTCGTGAATTATACCCGAAATGATATCTTCTTCCTGGTTGGTTTTATGGGGGTGGGTAAATCCTACCTCGGTCAGCGGCTCGCCAGGCAGTTAAACCGCGAGTTTGTAGATACTGATCAACTCATCGAAACCCGCCAGAACCAATCTATATCCACTATTTTTTCAGAACGGGGTGAACTGGCTTTCCGCCAACTTGAAGGCGATGTAATCCGGGAATTGATCCCTAAAAAAAATCTGGTTGTAGCAACGGGGGGCGGACTTCCCATTTACGGAAATCTGATGGATGTTTTATTACAAAATGGGACGACCATTTACCTGGAAGCCAACGAAAAAATAATTCTCCAGCGATTAATTCAGGAAAAAGAACACCGACCTTTGTTAAAAGATAAAACGGATTTTGAAATCAAAGCGTATATTTCAGAAACCCTCGAAAATCGTTCTCCCATCTACGAAAAAGCACACTTGATTTTTGACCTGAGAGGAGCGTATAAAAAAGACGAAGAGGATTTTTTGGCGATGTTTAAACCTCCATTAATTGAGTTTGATTGGTAAGGTGTGGTAGTGCGTCAAAATCAAAGTAAATAACTTCAATATTGATTATCTTTTTGCGTACTTCCTACGGCATAAAATTATTAACTTTGCAGCTTCAAAGTCTAAATTTTTTAAATAAAATAATATGAAGAATATTTTCTTAATGGTTTCTTTGCTTTTTTTAATTGGCTGTGGTTCCGACAAGGTAAAAAATCCAGCTCCTTCTGCCAACCCTGACGCTCATGCTGGCCACGATCACGGCCAGGAGAATGCTAATATCGTGACCAATGCAGACGGTACCGTTCACGTTAAAGGCGATAAAACCGCGTTTTTAGTTGGAATCTGGGAAGTAGAGTATGCGCTGATTGGTGCCACTCCAAAGGTAGATGCACGTTATAAGGGAGCCTGGATTGAGATGAATCCTGATTTTACTTTTACCACGGGTATTTATGACCAACAAACGAATCAGGGAACTTACTCATTTGAGGCGGAACCTAATCGGATGTTGCGCTTTGCTTATGATAAAGAAGAAAAATTATTGCCTTCGGAGGCAAAGGTACGGGGACAAGCGGTCCAACTGGTTCTGTTGGGAGAAACGCCAATGGATGGCAAACAGTCACAAATAAAGATTGGACAAACCAATGCCAAACCTTCCCGTAGTAATTAGAGCATGTCTAAATTTCTATTAACTGAAAATTAATATCTTATGAACCATTCTTTTTACCTGTTTTTTACGTTCCTGTTGCTAAATTTTGCTGCGTGTAAAAATGCTGGAAATACGGCTTCAGAAGATAAAATTGCGAAGTCCATAAAGGATCAGGCAGTCAAGCCAGGAACTGCCGGAGACTTCGGAGGATCGTTGATGAACGCTATGCCGGGCAGCAATATCTATGAGGTAAATCTACGCCAGTATACTCCCGAAGGAACCATTGCTTCCTTCATGACGCACTTGCCCAGACTTAAAAAGATGGGGGTTGATATTCTCTGGTTTATGCCCATTCATCCGATTAGTGTTGAAAAAAGAAAACAGGGGTTGGGCAGCTATTATTCGGTGGCAGACTACAAGAAAATAAATCCGGAATTTGGTACGATGGAGGACTTTGACCGAATGGTTAAAAAAATTCACGAGCTGGATATGTACATCATCATCGATTGGGTACCCAATCACACTGGATGGGATCACCCCTGGATCAAGGCACATCCCGATTGGTACACCCAGGATAAGAACGGAAACATTATCGATCCGATTGATCCCGAAACGGGCGTTACCTGGGGCTGGACGGATGTGGCAGATTTAAACTACGATAATATGGACATGCGTAAAGAAATGATCAGCGACATGACTTTTTGGGTGAAAAATCATGATATCGACGGATTTAGAGTAGATGTTGCGCACAATGTACCGAATGATTTTCATAAGACGGCCATCGCCGAATTACGAAAGATCAAACCCGTTATTATGCTGGCCGAATCTGATAAAGCGGAGAATATTAATACCGCCGGATATGACATGGACTACGGTTGGCCATTTCATCACCTGATGAACGAGATTGCCAGGGGAGAAAAAAATGCGGAAGCCATCGACGCGTACCTGGCAGAGGATAAAGCCAAATATAAGCGAGGGTATCACCTACATTTCATTACCAACCACGACGAAAATACCTGGTCGGGAACTGAATTTGAACGCATGGGAGATGCCCACCGCGTAATGGCCGTTCTGGCTTTTACTTTTGACGGAATTCCGCTGATCTATTCTGGTCAGGAAGCGGGAAACCGAAAACGGTTACGATTTTTTGAAAAGGATACCCTTAACTGGGACAACCTGGAATACGAAGCTTTTTATATTTCATTACTAAAAATAAAAAAAGAAAATCAGGCCCTCTGGAACGGTAAAGCTGGCGGTGACCTGACTAAAATTCCAACTAATAATGACGAAAATATTTATGCTTTTACCCGTAAGAAAAACGAAGACCAGGTAGTCGTTATTCTCAATCTTTCCAAGCGACCACAAGAGGCAGTGCTGGAAGGTGAAGCTTATTTAGGAACTTACAATAATGTCTTTGGTAACGGAACGATGTCTTTACAAAAAGATATGAAAGTAACTCTCAACGCCTGGGATTTTTTAGTGCTGGAGCGGCATTAACTGTTTATTTAAAGACAGTTTGACCTGAAACGGGAATCATTTTACAACTAAATGGTTCCCGTTTTCTGTTGAGGTGTAGTATTTGAATTATTAATGATAAATAAAACGAAAAGAAATGAAAAACATAACTGGATTAGCATTACTCCTCGTTTTGCCCGTTTTTTTGGTGGCCCAAAACCCCATTGAGAATTGGACAAATAATTACGATGAATTACTAAAAACATACGTAGCGGACGGACGAATTGATTATGCGGGTATTAAAAAAGATGCCCAAATGGGATCACTCGTTACTCAACTTACTGATCTAAAGCCAGCGGATGAAAATACTGCTTCCGCAAAAGCTTTTTACATCAACGCTTATAATCTGCTCGTCATTTACGCAGCGGCGATCAATTATCCGTTGAATAGTGTACAGGAGGTCAGCGGATTTTTTGAAAGAAATAAGTATACTGTGTCCGGGAAAAAATACACGTTAAATTCCCTGGAGAAAGATTTTATTTTTAAAAAATATCCAGATCCACGATTACATTTTGTGTTGGTTTGCGGAGCGCTTGGTTGTCCGCCGATTACTGATTTTGCTTATCGGGCCGATCAGCTGGATCGTCAGTTGGATGCCCAAACCAGAGCGGCCATGAACGACCCCGGGTTTATTATTGTCAACAATAATACGGCGACTATTTCTAAAATCTTTCAGTGGTATAATACCGATTTTGGGGGTGGAAAAAAAGATATTTTAAATTATATCAATCAGTTCCGTACCACGGCTATTCCCGCCTCGGTCAGCCTCGCTTACACTACGTACGATTGGTCGCTCAACGATCAGCAAACTATTGGGCAATCAGCGGCCACTCAAAGTGCGAATGCTTTCCGTTACGTAACTTCCGCAACTATTCCGAAAGGACAAATTGAGTTGAAAATTTTTAATAATCTTTATACCCAAAGGACGGCCGAAAATGGGGAGAACCTGGATACTCGTAGTACTTTTTATACCACTTCCATCAGTGCGCTTTACGGAATTAACCAACGATTTAATTTAGGAGTAGATGTAAAATATCGCAGAACGTTGAATAGCGGTATTCCCAGCGCCGCCCTGGATGTTTTTAAAAGTTTGGACGGGCCAACTGGCCGGACGGGTATCACGGGGATTGGCCCGCGAATTCGTTGGGCACCCATTCCGGAGTGGTCCGGCTTTTCGTTACAATCTACGTTTACTTTCGCAATTGGAGATAACCTGGAAGGAACGGCAGATCAACCATTTATTGACTGGAATAATAATATTTTCTGGACTCAGTTTTTTTACGATAAATCCATCGGTACCCGTTTCTCCTTTTTTGCGGAATTGGATGTGCTCTGGGAAGATATCGGAGATGCAGACCGCGTTACTTTGCCGGCTACCCTGATCTTTAGCTATTTTCCAACTAAGCAAATCACCTTGTATACCCTGGCCGGATACGCGCCTACTGTAAATCCAGATTTTGATTATTTTCACCAACTCGGTTTGGGAACCAAATATCAGGTGACCCGCCGCTTCGAAATTGAACTGCTGTACACTCGTTTCCAAACCAAATTTGTCAAAAGTCGAAATGGAAATGCAGGAACGTATAATCTGGGATTGCGGTTTACGATTTGATGGTGTTGAGGTGTGTCGGCTAGCACGTTTACTAAACCTACTCTAAAATACGTGGATAGGTTTGGTAAACGTTCAAGCCAACAGGGGGTAAGGGGTTGAAACACTGCGTTTGCTGAGGGTGTGTGTGGAAAGTAAGGAGGTTTTAAATTTTATTTTTTTTGTTTTATTTTATAGAATGGAGTAACCATCAATCACGATTCAACGACCTGCCTGACTGCGCCACGCAGGTTCAACGCCTCAACGAGCGCAGCACCTCAACCAGCGCAGCGATTCAATACAACCACACCACTTTCGAAATATCCGTACCAACCCCTTTTAATCTCAAAACAAAGATCCCATTTTCAAGATTTACCGAAAAAGGATTTTCCAAAACGGTTTTCCCCCGTTCCATAAAACCCAAATCCTTTTCGGCGATTAATTGACCACTCATATTGTATAACAGTAGTTGTTGATTTTCCCCAGTTGGTAGGTTGATAGTGATCGGATCATTTAACGTCAGGGGATTAGGAACCGAAAGAACCGCTTCCGAAGCAGCAGCAACCGTGGAAGTCCCAACGACATTATCTGTTTCCAGAAAAAGAATGGGCGCATCGTGGTCACTGGTTCGAAGGGCATTGCCGGGATCCGTAAAATGGAAAGTGGGGTAGTCCGCATTTCCCCGGCCGTACGCAAATCCGGTAGCCGTAAGGCCATTTAGTTCGGAAGACAAAACGTGGTCGAGTATCTGTGCATTGTTACCAAAAACGTAGGAATATCGTTCGTCGGGTGGCAACGAATCTATGTACGTAATCAGTGGCTCAAAAAGAATGGGTTCTACCTCAAATTGAGCCCCGAGGGAAGGCGTTCCGGCAATTTGATTATAAACATCCACGTAGCCATCCGAAAATTGAAACGCATTAAAATCTCCTAAAACAATAAGATTTTGGTTTTGCAGATCCCGGGCCATGTTCGCTACGGAAATGGCCTGTTCGTGGCGTTTTGTCCGTACTTCAAATGAATTACTGCCGGTAATTCCGCCGAGGGAACGACTATGGATATTCAAAACTTTGATTGGGATGGGGGGAGACGTAGCGAAATTTCCTTCCAGTAATAAAGGGGGACGATCATGCACCCGACCTCCAATGCTCAGGATTTCGTCGGTGCCCAACGGTGTTACCGTTACATCGGTCACGATCGGACGCACCAAATAACCGAGATTAATCGGAAAGTTTCCCGTATTGGTAAGATTAAGGTAGGCCGTATAATCCAGGGTCGGGTCAAGCGTTTCGATGACCGCAATTAAATCGTTCAGTACCGTCAAATTTTGTACTTCCTGCACCGCCAGAATGTCCGGGGAGCGAAGCTGCTGGGTAATGAACAAGGCCACTTTTTGCAACCGGTCTTCGTACTCTGGTTCGGTTTCAAAAAAGCCAAGTATATTATAGGACGCCACGGTAACTTCGTTATCATTTTTTTCCCGTACCGGAGCCGGAGGAGGAAGCAAGTCTACCTGGTAAGACGTTGGCCAAAGTTCATAATCATCATCGTCGTTACTGATAATTCCGCTGGCACTCAGGGGAGTACCCGCCGGGATTCCGGTAAGGTCAGGCTGGCCAAGCGCGGTCGGATTTAGCGCAAACCTTTCGGGATTATCATCCCAAACGGGTAAGCCATTAATCCCGGGAAAAGGGATGCCTGGTTCGCGAAAGGTACGGACTGATCCAGCTACGATGGAGGTGGTTCCGTTATTGCTGGAAGCAGCGGTGGTCACGGCTTCCGGCAGTTGCACCAGCATACCTTCGATCCATTCGAATTCGGGAACAGTAGCTGGAACTCCGGAGGGAAAATGCTCATTAAGTTCAACCGACGCTGGTAAAATAGTATTGGTGTCATCTAAAACGGTGAGTAACAGACCAGCCGCCTCTAGTTGGGTCATTCCGTTGATTTCCACTACCCGCCCGGTGAGCGAAATTCGGTTACCCACCTCTACGTTTAGGCCAAGAGGAAGCCGGACGAGCAGTCCGTTGGAAGTCGTCGAATCGGCGTCGGCCCGTTCATCCGGCGTTTGGACAAAAATAAGGTTATTGAATACATTATCATTTACGGCGGTGACGACGTTGTCCTGCGTGGTAATGGTTTGATTTGAAAAAGGACTGAATCTTCCGTTTCCCTGGATTTCCCAAATTTCAAGATTTTGGCCGTAACCAAGGAGACTCCAGAGCAGGAGTGGAAAAAAAATGTGTAACTTTCTGTTCATAAGATTAAATTATCGTCCAAAACTATCAACAATTTGGCATAATAACTATTTCTATTTTATGAAGAATACCGAAAGTTCTATTTACGACAAAGGTTATGATCCGATTGTGCAGGCCGGGCTGGTTTTAGCGCTGGTTTTAGGGGTGACGATTCTGGGAAAGCTAATAAATGCGATGGGTATCATGACCGTCAGTGACCACTTCCCGTGGACTACGGCCACCTCCTTTTTACTATTTTTTGCCATTTTTAATAGCGTAATCAGTTTGGCAAGTAAAGACTTGAATCAGTATTGGGGACGTTCCATGCTTTCTTTTGCGGTTCTGGCAGCCGTTTCTGCGGGTGTTGCCTATTTCTTTTCTGCGTTATCCATTGAGGAAATTGGGCCTTACAAATGGATTTACTTTGTACTGACCTTTGGTTATCTGGTATTTTTATCCATCCTTGGATTTATGAAAAGGATCGTTGATTTTGCTGAAAGAGAGGACTGGCAGGCACCGCGGCAGCGGAAAAAATAGGGTAGTGACAAATTTGAAATCTGACCTTCGTCAAAAAGCCCTGCTATCGTAATGCGCAGGTCCCCTTTTCTAACTAAAAATAGATTGAAACTAAATAATTGGGATTTAACTTTTTACCTACGCTCCCAGCTTACCGCTAGTTTTAATGTCCTCGTCCGGATACATCTTCCCCCGCCATGAACAAAATCCTCAAAAATTCTGTTTTAATCATTCAAATAAAAATTAAAAAATGGATGCTACAAAAGATAATAATACCAGTCCATCAGTTGAATTAGCTACTCTTGGTACCGGTTGTTTTTGGTGTACGGAAGCGGTTTTTCAATTGCTGGAAGGGGTACATTCCGTAGTTTCTGGCTACGCGGGAGGACACGTTGCCAATCCTACTTACGAACAGGTTTGTGGTAAGCAAACCGGACACGCCGAGGTGGTACGAATCAGCTATGATCCCGAAAAAATTTCGTACCAAGAATTACTGGATGTATTCTGGCAAAGTCATGATCCTACCACTTTGAATCAACAGGGAAATGACAAGGGACCGCAGTATCGTTCCGCTATTTTTTATCATAATGAAGAACAAAAGAAAATTGCCGAAGCGAGTCTGACCCGAACGGACGCTTCCGATCTCTGGCCCGATCCAATTGTGACCGAAATAACTGAATTGAATAATTATTATCCCGCCGAAGATTATCACCAAAACTATTTTAATCGGATGGGGGATAAAAATCCTTATTGTGTATACGTGGTAGGACCGAAAGTGGCGAAAATGAAAAAAAAGCTGGTGCAGAAGAAGGTTGAGGAATAGCACAGACAAAAAACGGGAAGGTACTCCAAAATCTGTCAGTGCGGAAACTTTCCTTTGTGAATACAAGATGTGGGATTCCAGATCAAAAATCTGGTCATGCAAATCCTTCCTTATTATTGGATGAAAGATACCTTGGAAAAAATTAAGGAAACTAAGTTGTCTCAACTTCATACCTTGGTACCTTGGTACGTGGCCGAAAAATAAAACCTCCGCCCTGAAAAAATTGACAAAGATAGTCAATCAGAGGTTTGATAGGGAACGGGGGAGGTCGGACGCTTACTCTTAAACGGGATATTTGTCTGGCTATTACGAGGTTGACAAAGGATCAGTTCTACTATATTCAAACTGGTGTTAAGCCAGGTCGTAGGCCAAGTGATACGACGATCTGGCGAGATCCTGATACAATGATACAGCATGAAATGGATAACGCTGATGTGGTTAAAAAGGTAGTGGAAATAAAGCTGAATCCTGACCTGCCGAACTGGTATAAATTAATTACTAGAACACTACAAATTGAAGGATATTATATCAATCATAAAAAAGTTTATCGGTTGATGTTCGAATATATTTTACTGGAAGAAAAGCGTAAACGGAGCGGAAAGAATTTTGTAAAATTTAGACGGGTTGCACCTCATAAACCATTGGAAGTCATTGAGATGGACATCAAATATGTTTGGATATATGGTGTAAGAAAGTATGCCTACATACTTACGGTTATTGATACTTTTACTAGATATGTTTTACACTGGGATGTCGGATATACCATGAAAAGTCAACAAGTGAAAGCGGTTTGGGAATACGTCATAACAAATTATTTACAACCTGCAGATGTTCTGAAAAATAAACTGGAGGTAGAAGTAAGAAATGATAATGGCAAGCAATTTAGTTCAGATTTGATAATTAAATTTTTCAAAGAAAATCATCTGAATCAGGTTTTTACCCATCCTTACACACCGGAGGAAAACGCCCATATCGAGAGCTTCCATAAGACGCTTGGTAACGCTTTGAGAAAGGATCAGTTTACGAGTTTAGCGCAACTGGAAAACCGGCTAAAAAAGTTCTACACTTGTTACAATAATGATCGTAGTCATGGCAGTACAAAAGGAATACCGCCCGCAAAATTTTGGGCATTATATGAACTAAATAAAATAGAAGTGATACCTTTAGAAAAAAGAAAAATAAAGTTTAAGCTAAAAGTAGCTTATCAGGATATTCTAACCATTCCTGGAGTCAACAAATATGACTATCGGGCATTATGAATCCAAAGGGAGACTCTCGCTTATTTTGAGGCCCTCAATGGGTCGAAAAAATAAAATAGTATTGGTAGGCCTGCCTGCTTGGCAGGTAAACCTACACAATACAAAATCGACATCGGTATATTGATCACCGTCGGTCGACTCTCGCATTAGCAAAGATAGGCACTCTTAATTTATTTTTATAACTCTGTAATTTTTTGTCGGAATTATAGGGGGCCGAACCAATGTGCTTAAGGGATTTCAAAACAAAAAAAGCTTATGCAGGATAAAGAAAGACAGATTAGAGCTGTCTTTGATGATGAGACAATAACAGTTTATCAAGCTTATAGAAAAGCTATTGCATTACCTGCAATTAGACATCAAAAATTCGTCCCTCCATTTAAGGTAGATAGAATGACTTGGATTAAGCCTTCATTTCTTTGGATGATGTATCGATGTGGTTGGGCTCAGAAAGAAGGGCAAGAATATGTACTTGCTATCAAGATAAAAAGAGAAGGATTACAATGGGCTTTGGATAACTCTTGCCTCTCTCATTTCGATTCTGAGATTCACAATTCAAGAGAAGAATGGAAAGAAAAACTACAAAAATCTCCTGTACGTATTCAATGGGATCCTGAACGTGATATTAATTTGGAAAAATTGGATTACAGATCTATTCAGATTGGTCTCTCTGGTGAAGCTGTACCAAAATATGTAAATGAGTGGATTGTTTCCATTACAGATATTACTCCACTATGTAAAAAAATCCACTCACTTATTTCTGAAAATATTCAAGAAGCTGCTAAACAACTTCCCAAAGAAAAACTCTTTCCTTTCCCTTCAAGTTGATTTAGAGGATTGAATCCAATATTTATCTGTCTCCTCTATTAATTCTTTAACATCCGATCTATTTCCAGTCCAAGAATCTAAAACAGCTTCCTCTAAAACCCATTCTCCAAAACTTGTATGGAGTATCATGTTATCAAAGTCAGCATAAATTTGAGGTATAAACTTATTTCGTTCAACACCTTCAGATGAAGAATAAAAATTAATAACATCTTGACTTGACATTTTAAACTTATCAATCAATTCTAAAAAAATTTCTCCTTTTTCTTCATCATTAATTTCCCACGATATGCCCCATTGACCCCAATGGTTCATAACCCAATAATCTACAGGAACTATATACCAGTATGATTTACCTTTAGATACGACATAAGATACTAACCCTATTTGGGATAATAATTTTCTAATTTCTTCTTTTTCCATTATGGCACTATTTTACCCGATCCTGTAATTACGTTTAATTGAAATTCACTTTTCCAATATGCATCCCATTGTCTTGTTGTAAAAGGATGCCCTGGTTGGTTAGGGTCTGCAATTTGTGGGGTAACTCCATCCGCATAATTAGCATTATTTGTTGCTCCCCATTGAGGTATTGCATCCCCTTTCATTGCGTCATCAAATGATTTCGGCATTTCAAATTCAATTATGTATCTATTTGCAGGATCTATATCTTTGAAATGTCTGGCATGATCTATATTGTCAGTACTAAAGTTTAACCAATCATTAGAACTGGAGCCAAAAGTTACATTTCCATTTCCATCTAAAAACAAAATTTCTTCAGGTCCATTTGGCCCAGCTTGTTGAACTCTATAATACTTTACTGGACCTCCGCCTTGAGAAGCTTGATTGAGATATATCGTCTTCCTCTTTAAATAATTTACATAGGTTCCAGGTTGTCCTTGTGGTAATGTAGGAATTCCATCATCAACCCATTTCCAAGCATCAAAAACAACTTCATCAGCCTCGAATCCAGCTTTTAGTGTTGCGTTGTTTGCTATTTCACTTACAGCCTTGTTTATTTTATTTGCAGGATATCCAGCCTGTGTCCAATTGTCAACCTTAGTTAACCAACTAACATCTGTTTTCATCGCAACAGCTCCCGCATCATCGAGCACCTTCCACGCCCTAACCATCCTATCTCTAGCCCCGTCTTCCAAAATTTCCCCCATCTCCTTGGCAAATATAGGATTATCTACTAAATCCTGCACTAATTTTCCTCTATTAATATCGCTTAAATCAGCTCGTCTAATATTTTCAAACAAACCGTCATCAAATAGCTCCTTCTGTAACATCGGACCATTTGGACCTGATAAAGTATTGAAAACCTCATCTGCTTTTTCATCGCTAGTACCCAGTAAACGTTTTATTGATTTACTGTCTAATGGATTTGAACTAATAGCCTTAAATATTCTGTAATAAATTTTACCATTTATTTCAGGTATAAAAGTTGCTGAGACTGGAGGAGGAAATCCATCTCCTGGAGTAGCTGGTCCTTTTCCAAATAAATTATCAAGCCCTTTTAGTAATTTTTCTGGAGGGAGTTCTCTTAGGTGTTTAATACCAGCTTTACTACCACCCACTATACCATGAAATAACATAACAGAGCCAACTCCGATAGCACATTGTTTTCCATCAAAGGATTCTTTTATTACTCCCTTGTCGAGAAATCCAGTTGAAAGACAACTTACCGCAGATTGTACTCCTAATTCCCGCCATTTACTTTTCAGGGTGATCATAGCCTCAGCACCTGAAATAAAAGCACCAACATGGTCAACTTTATCACGTGTACTTTCCCAAGTAACAGTTTCTGTTTGACCTTCACCAGGAAAGTAGTAGTGAATGGATCGTTGTAGTAACATATCAATTGTATATCCTACTCCAAAATCGACCGCCTTCACTTTTATCAATTCTACAACCCCCATCTCTCCCAAAACAGTAGCCAATATTGGCGTAAAGCCAGTAGCTGTCATACCTGCTACGATGTTTTTTAAATTTCTGATCCAATCACTTTCTGGAATACCAGCATCAAATCGGTAATTTTCTAAGTTTGCAATTTCGCATGGATTCTCCTGCAGGTATCTAGCTAACGGATCGTTACCAATCAACATAGGATGACCTTCATATTTATTCAAACACAATTCGATATCAGTGTAACAATCAGAAGAGGGAAGGATAAATTCTTGTGAGATATAAAAAGTTGAATGATCAATGGAGCTAAGGATTTGGTTAAAATTTTCTTGAGTAAAAGCATAATCACCTCTTGGGATACCTTTCCATTTTACATCACAGGTTTCCAAAACGACAGCAACATATACACTATCACTTATGCCACCGTAAGATTCAATATAGGATTCATCAGATACTAGTTGGTTAAATTCATTAAATTTTCTTTTTGCATAACCTTTAAAAGTTTTAGGAGTAGTAGTTTCACTCCACCATCCCCAATAGGTTTCACCATCTATTTCGAAACCTGCTAAACTACCGCCTGGCCATATTCCGTCTCTAGGATAATAGGTTGCCAATGCTCTTTTTGGTAATTTAAATTCTTGACCAGAAGGAGTGATATTTGAAAATGATTCCTGATCTCCAGTATATTTAATTACTGGATAGCCATCGTAGGTAATGGAGGTAAAGACCACATCTGCTTCATTCACTTGCCCCCGCTCCTCATCCTCATCAAACAACGTCCACGCCCGACTCGGATCGTGCATCGCTACCCACTGGTACTGGTGCGTAATGGTCCCCGCCGGACTATAATCCAACAAATTTTCCGTTGAATTTCCTTCCAGTTGTGGATGTTGCTCAAAGGTATGGTGCAACACAAATGCACCGTGGGCCAACTCGTGGGCCAGCGTTTTGACGTACTGGTTTTCCTGGGACTGGAGCTGCTCGTGGTTGACAAAACCGAAGGAGCGTTTCCGGGGCATATATCCGAGTTGGTCCGTATCGGCAAAGCGGGGAAGGAGGAAAATATAATAAGCATCTTCGTCCAGCGCATTGGCATCTTCGTAGGCACGGAAAAGATCCTTCATCTCT
>CALLLR010000202.1 GCA_938008185.1 uncultured Saprospiraceae bacterium | reverse complement strand
CTGACGGGAAATCTATTTGTGGACAAAGAACGCGCAGAAATTGTCAAGAGTAATCTGGAAGAGGTAAAAGCAGCATTGGAGAATCTTTCTTTACGGTTGGAGAAACTGGCTTTCTCTTATCAAAAGGAAGTCTGAAAAAAGAGGCCACAAATAAAAGCCACGAAGTCACAAAGAAAAAACGCGTAAAAAAAACTTAGCGTCTTAGTGGCAAAAAAAGAATTAAATGCAAAAAGAAACCGCCGCCATCCTCGAAGAAGAATACGATCGGTTTATCGAATTTGGTAATTTGCTGGATCGCAAGACCCGTAAATATCTCGTAGCTTATTTTAAACATAAGCTGGACGGTTACGCTTATGATAATCCTAAAATTAACGATCAGTATTTTGAATATTTTATTACGGCACTGGACGATATTTTTGGTATAGAGGATTTGCTATTACTGTGTGAAAAAAACGAACTGATTACCAAACAGGTAGTTCTGGATACTTTATACTGGATTCGTAAAACCTTTAAAAAACTGGCCACCAAGCACCCTTACGATACGGAAGTAGATCGGTTGTCCGGTTGGTCGGTGACCCCTTTAAAAATTTTCCGGATACGGCGGGCGCACCTGATTGCTTTTATTCGGGAAACTTATCCTCGGGAGCAGTTGGATATTGATTTTTACGAGGCGCAGTTTAATACTTATTTTAAAAAAGAAGAAGGAACGCATACGCCGTCGGAAAAAGAAAAATTTGAACTGGTCGTCACTGATTTACTATCGCAGTGGGATGCGTTATTACAGGGAAAAATTCTAACTTACCAATTAAAAAAATTACAGGAAGAAGGAGAGCAGTTTACCGAATTGATTGAAGCCAAGGTCAATGAATACAAACAACTTCTTTCGATGGTAGAACCTTTTACCGATTACCTGGGATGGGATTTATCGCGGGATCTTTGGCAGGATACGAGTTTTGATGTTTTAAAAAAATACAACGAATTTTTAAAAGAAGAATCTTCCATTCAGGAACTGGCTGATATCCTTGGCAATATGCGCGCCGCCGAAATTGAGATAGAGGAGGAGACCTTCGAAAAAACCATTATCCGGCAAGAATGGAAAGTAGATGAAACGGCCAAAGCAGAAATCGTGGGTATCCATGAAAGCCAGGATTTGAGTAATCTCGTCAGTTCGGAAGTTGGCTTATTAAGTGATACGGCGACGGAAGATTTATTTTTAAAAAAATATGCGGATAAAAATCTACTCACTTTCCGCTACGAAGATCGAAAACTCGTAACGAGCAACGATCAGGAAATGGAAATTTTTCAAAAAGTACGACAAAAAGAAAAAGGCCCTTTTATCATTTGTGTAGATACCAGTGAATCTATGAAAGGTCGGCCTGAGCAACTGGCCAAAGCAATTTGTCTGGGTATTCTGAAAATGGCGATCCGCGAAAACAGAAGAGCTTACTTAATCAATTTTTCCGTCGGCATTCAAACCCTGGATTTGTATGATATCGCCAATTCGATTGATTCGATTGCAAAGTTTTTACAAATGTCTTTCTACGGAGGAACCGATGCCTCGCTCGCTTTATACGAAGCGTTGCGGCAACTCAAAAACGAAAATTATGAAGACGCCGACGTACTGATGATTTCAGATTTTGTGATGTATAAAATAGACGAAGACGTACTGGCGGATATTCGTTTTTACCAACAAAATAAAAATACCGAATTTCACAGTCTCACCCTCAGCGACGAACCCAATAGTGAAATTTTAGCACGCTTTGATACCAACTGGATTTACGACCCAAAAGAAAAAGGAATTGTGCGAGAATTGACCCGTGGTTTGGCAACCATTGGATTGGATCGTTGATCACTCAACTCAGCCAACCCTGGCGGATCATTTTTTTTGCGAAAAACAATAAAAGAACACCGATCAATAAAACCATTGCCGGCATAATCATCGCAGGAATTTCCGCTCCTTTCATAATATCGCTCAAAAAAAAGAAATAAGTTTGTTGCATAATAATACCAATTAGGCTAATAATAAAAACAGGGTATGCCCATTTTTTGCGGAGCAATAAAGCGACAGAGCCAAAAGTGCCCGCAAAGACCGCAATCGCAAACCCAATCGTGGCCCAGAGGGGAGTGTTCTCATAAATTGCTCGATCGGCGGGAGACATGGCTGACAGGGTAGCTTCTGACATTTTTATTTGCATAAAAAAAGCCACAAGCCCCATGAAATTCCAAATAGTTGCTAAAATAGCCACAACCCGAAACCAGGCAGGCGTTTTTTCTTGATGGTTCATATTCTATATAATTTTTTAAAGAACTTCTTTATATAATGTCGCTTTAAAAGAAATTCTACAATATTATTTCAACGTTTCAACAAACGCAGTACTTCAACAAAACTAATTAGATCAAAGAATCTCATCCAGCATCATTCCCGCCACTGCAGCCGTTAAAAAACAGGCAATCGTTCCACCAATTAAAGCTTTTAAACCCAATTCTGTAAGGGTAGGGCGTTGCTTGGGACTGATGGCGCTGATTCCTCCGATTTGAATTCCAATAGAACTAAAATTAGAAAAACCACAAAGTGCGTAAGTTGCAATCACGATAGATTTGGGCGATAGCTGCAGTTTTGCATCTGCCACCATAATACTTAAATCAACGTAGGCGACTACTTCGTTGACTGCGGTCTTTTTTCCCAATAACGAACCTACCAAAATTAAATCCTCGGAAGGAGTTCCTAATAGCCAGGCAATAGGAGAAAAGAGGAGTCCCAGAATAGATTCCAGATTAAAAGTGGCAAAGCGTCCGTCGGTAACACTATTAACGACTCCATTGAGTCCGGTGAGATCTCCGAACCAACCGAGAATAGCATTCACGAAGGCGACCAGCGAAATAAATACGAGCAACATTGCCCCCACGTTGACCGCTAGTTTGACGCCATCCGTCGTACCGATCGAGATGGCATCTAACAAGTTATTCCCAAGTTTTTCTTTAGGGACGGTTACCGAGCGATCTACTTCCACCGTTTCGGGGTATAGCATTTTGGCGGCGACAATTGCTGCTGGTGCTGAAATAATGGAAGCCGTCAGAAAATGCAAGGCATACTGAGGACCAAGCAGCGATACACAAAGTGCGAAAATACCACCGGCAATGGTCGCCATACCGCCCGTCATCAAGCACATGATTTCGGATTTGGTCATCTTGTCCAGATAAGGTTTGATGACCAGGGGGGCTTCGGTTTGTCCGATGAAAACATTGGCCGCCGCGGCCAGACTTTCTGCTCCGGAGAGTCGCATCACCTTACTCATGCCCTTGGCGAAAACGTAAATAATTTTTTGTAAAATACCGAGGTAATAAAGAATAGACGTAAAAGCTGCAAAGAAAATAATGGTGGGTAAAACCTTAAAAGCGAACATATAACCGAGCTTGAAGAGTTGCATTTTGGTATCGGGAGCGACGGGTATTACCGTGCCAGGAGGGGCTGCACCGTTTACTTCGTTGACGAGCCAGACGCCGGATTCGGGCCAGGCCCCAAACAAAAAAGCAGCGCCTTCATCCGCAAAACCGAGCAATGCTACAAAACCGTCCGATACAATTCTAAAGCCTTCGTAGATGAAATTTACCTTTAAAATCAACAGAGCCAGCACAATTTGGAGGGCAATTCCAGACAATACCAGTTTCCAGTCAATGGCTTTTCGGTTGGCGCTCAACGCATAGCAAATGGCCAGCATAGAGACGATTCCAATCAATCCGCGGACAATATCAATCAGTAAATCCATAGTTATGTTTATTGTAAATTTGTTTTTTACGACCTCGCTTACCCGAGTAAAGGCTTTTTTTATCCGATCAAAGTGTAAAGTAAGGAATGTCTTTGAATTAATCCTAAAACTAATGCTCAAATATTTTTAGCTTTGTAGATTTTAAAACTGTTAAGAAAGACATAAATTAGCTAATCGATCGTTATGTTTTGTATCCGTCAGTCTGGGTAGGATATTAGCGCTTAATGATCCCAAAGGGTGAATGCTCCAAAATAATGAAAGAAAAACCTTATTTGATTGGAATCACCGGTGGCTCCGGTTCTGGTAAAACGACTTTGATCCGTGAACTGGAAAAATCTTTTTCTAAAAAAGAAGTTTGTGTAATTTCTCTGGATGATTATTATTATCCGAAGGAAAAACAAAAGGTGGACAACGAAGGGGTCGTAAATTTTGATCTGCCGGGAGCGATTAATAAAAAAGCCTTTTTGGCAGATTTAAAATCATTAATTGCCGGAGCGTCTTTTCAAAGAACGGAGTATACGTTTAATAATGAAAAAGCCAAACCCAAAAAAATTACCTTGCGGCCCGCGCCGATTATTATTGTGGAAGGACTTTATATTTTTCATTATAAAAAAATAAATGCCCTGCTGGACCTTCGAGTTTTTGTCCACGCCAAAGCAAACGTAAAATTGATCCGGCGAATTATCCGGGATAAAACGGAACGTAATTATCCATTGGAAGATGTGCTTTACCGCTACGAACACCACGTGTTGCCGAGCTTCGAAAGATATATTGAACCCTACCGGGAACGGGCAGATTTGGTAATAAATAACCATAAAGATTATAACGAAGCACTTAAACTGTTAAAAGTTTTTATTAAAAGTAAAGTATGATCCTACGCTTCCTTCTTTGCAGTTTTTTTATGCTGGGATTGACGCTCGTCACTCAGGCGCAACTGCAAAAAGGGAGTTGGATGGTCAACGGGGAATTACGGCAGAACAATAATTCTCAGGTTTTTGCTTCCCCAACTTCTTCTCAACCCTTGAATTCTTTTAGTTTGTTCCTCGCGCCCGAATTGTCTTATATGGTAACTAACCATCTGATGCTAGGCGGTAAATTAAGTATTGGCTTAAGTGGAAATACAGAACAAAGATTTGCGCCAGTAAGTCAAAATTTACGCGTTCGTCATTTTTTCAAACGATTAGATAATTTTTATCTGTTTTATGGTGGGGAGTTAATGTTTAATAAAGTTACTATAACAGAAGTGGGGAGAGATACCAGGAGCTTTAATATTAAGTCCGCCTTTTTACAAAGTGGTGTAATGGTATTTTTACAAGAAGCGATCGGGTTGGAATTTTTATTTAATTATGAAATGATTTCCTTCCAATCAGATTCCCGGTCAGATCGGACTTCTACAGATGGTGGTACGCTTCAATTAGAGGGACGGTTACAGTTTTTTATTCATCCAGAAAATAAATCAAATTCAACTCAGCCTGATTATCGATTTTATCCCGGTGATTGGTTGATCGGAGGAGATTTTCAGCTGGGGGGAAATGATTTTATCAGACCAGAAATTCAACGATTTTGGGGCAGTGGCTGGGCGACCGGGTTACGAACGGAAGTCGGATATTCCAGAAGGACTGGTCTTCTGGGAATTACTCCTATAGTACGTAAATATTTCCGACCGGAAAAAAAAGGAAAACTATGGTTACAGGCCGGAGCAGGTGTTCGGGGCAATTATTCTAAAACTAGAAATTCCGCAGCAAACAAAGAGTGGTGGACCACCGATTCTCGCACCCTTTCTTTAGAAGGAGCTATTGGTTGGTCAAACTTTATCTCCCCAAATTTTACCCTCGATTTTTATATTGCCCGAAAGAATCAGAAGTCTTACTGGGAGAATAAATTTCTTGGAGATCTAAAAGTGTTTTCAATGGGATTGATTATTAATGGATTGCTGAGATAGTTAATTACTTAATCGGTTAATTAGCAAGTACAACTAATTAACCGATTAACTAATAATCTAGTGAACCACTAATCCACCACAAATCCCTGAACCCACTGTCTTCCATCCCGTTCTACCCGAATCCAGTACTTACCCGTTGGCAGATTATTTACCGAAAGGTATTGCTCACCCATTGTTATCTTTCCATTCTGAATTACCTGTCCGCTCAATCCAAAAATTTGATAATTGGCTTTTTTGTTTAGTTCAGAATTAATAATCAGCTCCGTAGAAGCGAGTGTATTTACCAAAGAAATACCAGTAAGTGGTTGGTCTTCCACGTCTAAAACCAACATGTTCCCAAAGGCATCCGCACAAAAATAAGCCGGCGTATTCATCCCAAACATTCCGTTATCGGAAGAGGATAAACTGAACGAGATACTGTCTACTGCTGGATTTGGAAGCATTATTTCCTGCCATTCGTCTAAAATATAATCCTGGCTATTGTCCTCAAAACGAAAATCAGCCAGGTAAAATGGGATCGAATCCTGTAGCTCATTTTCAGCATACGTCTTGATGGTCAATAAGAAAAAATCGGGATCATTTCCCGTCTCTCCACCAAATTTTTTAGCAAAACTATCGCCGTCACGCATACTCAAAAAAGCATAAGTACTATTGGTAATATGAATAGAAGGAACCGTGACGAACCCAGAAGTTGCGGCTGTATTCAAGGTCACATAAGAAGCGGGCGAAGCAAAACTAACTGCATAAGCAGGCGATCCGTCCGCGCCTTCTCCCACGATAGAACTATATTGATTCATAAATCCGGGTGTCGTATTATCGGTCGTCGCAGAGATCGCCCATCCCGTCCAAAAATCAAAATCCGCATCGTAGGTGTTCGGGAAAAACATATTGTCAAAGATGAATCCCGCTTCCGTAGAACTGTCATTAATAAACTCTCCTTCGGAAACTACATCTTCAAAATAAACCTGCGCACTCGCGCCTAAGTAAGAAAATAACAATAAAAGTGTAAATAATTTTTTCATATTACTATTTAATTTTTAATAATTCTGTTTTAAATATTATATTCAACAATTCAACAATTCAACAATTCAACAATTCAACAATTCAACAATTCAACAATTCAACAATTCAACAATTCAACGAATCAACGAATCAACGAATCAACGAATCAATACTAAAACTAAAATACCTCCCCGGCATTCCCCGCCGCTCCAAAATCCGATAATCTTTATCCCATAAATTGTTGACGCGCAGGCTCAATTGGTGTTGCCAGCGTCTTGTTTTTAAAGTATAGCCGAGTGTCAAATCACTCAGATGATATCCAGGCAATGTATTGTTATTCAGCGTAGTAACTTCCCCGGTATATCGGTGTTGGAAAATAAATAAAGCCTTGTGGTAATTCATTTTTAAAGTAGAAAAAAGCT
>CALLLR010000201.1 GCA_938008185.1 uncultured Saprospiraceae bacterium | reverse complement strand
ACGGTACGAATAATTTTTGCTACCTCCGCATTATCTGCTTTACGAATTGCTCGAATAATAAAATCGGACATGATAGAAAATTTAAAAACCCACCTTCGTCTTTCAACAAAAGTGGGCTTTATTTTTCGAAATTGTTTTACCAACTATAAAGTTGTTTATCTCTTTCTGAATAAGTTACCTAAGACATTCATACCCATCCCTGCGATATCATCCATGACACTTCCGTCACCGTCTCGATCCAATAGTTTACCTAACAGCCCCATCTCCTGACGCTGGTTGGTTGCAGACTTTACCGAACGGCTTAACATATCAGATAATCCACTCTGATCCATGTTGTTCTGACGTTTCTGCTTACCTAACATTCCCAAAACGATGGGCGCTAACATTGTCATCAGATTTCCCGTCTTGTCTCCACTCAGTCCGCTCATTTTACTGATCGCATCGATTGCGTTTCCTTGCTTGCCACCCAATACGTGCTTTAAAATACCCGCACCATTGGCAGCACGATTGTTATTCATATTACCACCCAAAAGGTCTCCGATATTATCCAGAATACTTCCGTCGTGGTCATTGTCCAGAGCACTAGCCAAAGAGCTTGCTCCATCTGGAGAAGCAGCATTTTTCGCAAGCGCCGCAGTTAGCATTGAAATAATACCACTAGTAGCTACTTCTGTTTTTTCTTTGTCCTCACCAATTTGGTTGCTTAGCTGGTCAAGAACATTACCAGAAAGTTGGCTCTTTAATAGGTCAATTAATAAATCCATAATTATTATTTTTTTTAAAATGTGATAGCTGAAGCAGAAAATCAGGATCAGCTCAATAAATTATTAGGTATGAGACAAAATAAAAATTTCATGTCCCCACGCTAATCTTGACTTAAAATGATCACTAAGGTAACAAATATAGCCGAAATATCTGATTTTTAGCTTATTTGAAGTAGTTTGAGCGGATACTAAGCGGCTAATTTCTAAATTTCCTTATCTTTGAGTAAGAACAAGTTTTACGTACTATTCTGAGAAAACAGAAGTTGCTTTTGTGATTTCACGAAAAATAAAATGATGAAACCAGCTACCCGAGATAACCAACAGGAAGCCACTATGAGCGATATCCTCAAAAAAGCGCAGCAGCATGTCCTCGAATTATCCAATCGGATAAACGACAATCGTCTTCTGTACCATAACTACCAGCGTACTTGTCAAATTGTTGCGCAAGTGGAAAAAGTAGCTACCGCAATTGAGGTAGACAGCGAGACCAAAGAGATTGCTTCGCTCGCTGCCTGGTTACACGCAACGGGCTACCAAAAAGATTACGACCGGGCAGTCACCAAGAGCATTGAAATAGCGGAAACTTTTTTAAATTCGGCCAGTTATCCGGCGAAAAAAACCAGATCCGTACTTAATTGTATCAGTGCCGCTAAAGAAGATCATCGTCCCGATAGCCAAGCCGCTGAATTGTTTTTAGATGGTTTACACGGCTTTAACGCCACTAATAATTTTTTTCATCACCGTCCATTGTTAAGGTTGGAGTGGGAACTCGTTCAGGGTCGGCAACTTCCCGCCCTGGAATGGAATCAGATACAATTACAGGAGTTGCTGCGGACCAGTTTTTATACGCCTTACGGCAAAAACCAGTTTGCGCCGATGGTCGCACAAAATATCCTCATGCAAAAAAGCAGGGTGGAAAAAAATCAACATAGTAAGCTTCAATTAGCCGATCAGGAGGATGGACAAATTCGCAAATTTCAGGGACTGGAAAAAAAGTTACCCGGTAGTGCGACACAAACTTATTTCCGAACCAATTACCGCAATCATATCAACCTGAGTGCCATCGCTGACAACAAGGCGAATATCATGATCAGTGTAAACGCGATTTTAATTTCGGTTATCATTTCGGTTTTATCCTATCAGAATATTCCTGAAACACAACCCATGGTTCTATTGCCGGTTGTTTTATTTTTGGTCACTGCGCTTACTTCCCTCATCTTTGCCGTACTTTCTATCCGGCCAAAAGTAACGGCTCATAATGAAGGAAAAGTGGACTTAAATGAAGCCCGAAAGAATATTGTGTTTTTTGGAAATTTTGTCAATCTTAGTCTGGAACAATTTGAAGAAGCAATGGATACTGTATTACGCGACGGAGAACTACTATACGGTAATATGACGCGAGATCTTTATTTTCTTGGAAAAGTATTAGACAAAAAATATCGGTTTTTAACAATGTCCTATAATATCTTCATGGTTGGTTTTGTGGCGACGGTTATTTCTTTTTTGGCGGTTTTATTTTCGTAATAATCACTTAAATAAAATTACCACCAAGAAGTAAAATCACAAAGAGATCATTTCGAATCAGTATTATTTCAAATCCAGCACCCATTCTCCCGCATCATCTTTATGTAATTTGGCAACTTTCAATTTAAGATTACCGGTAGTAGATTTTGGTAAAACCATCACTTCGGCTTCCTGGACATCCAGCCATTTTACGATGATCGGCTCGTACTTCTCCATCTTTTTTTCCCAGATTAGTTCCAGTCCCTGATCGGTATACCCAAAAATCTGCAGACCGTTTCGATCCACATCATTTTTCAAATCACCCCGATAACTTACCAGTTTTTTAAAATCAGGAGCGACCACGGGAAAACCCCAGATCATGGTTTCTTTACCAGATTTATCATTAACCAGCCGGTAAGAATCCGTCTCCTGTCCGTTCACGGCTACCACAAATAATCCCATCTGGGGAACGTAGTAGCGATAAAAATAAGACTGCTGTGCGGCGGCTTCTTCGATAGCACTATCATCCAGTTGTTTTTTCTGACCATTTAATAAATTGAATTCCAGCGCCCCTTCTTTCGTTTTTTTCACGTACTGTCGATCCTTTGACAATTGTTTGCCTTCGATATCCGTAATACATTTATTTGCCTGACTGATTCGCCGGCGTTTGAAATAATCCATACAACGATCGTACGGAGTAGGTAGCGCGGCCACTTTAGGTTCATAAAATTTCACTCCACCACCGTAGACCCAACCGGTCTTTCCTTCGGTAGTTTTCACCTTGAGCCAGGGTTCGTCGTAGGCCTTGCCCCGCAACGTAATTTGCTGGGTAAAATCTGTCTTTTCGTCCAGGAAAGTCATCGCACCTCCTTCCGCAATTTCGGCTACAATATCTGATTTGGTATCCGGTTCGCTACGCATCCGTAGCTTATCCACCCACGCGTAAACGGTCACGGTGGCTGGAGCCAAAGCAGCAATAGAGTCGGCAGCAAGAATTGTGGGATCAGTATTGGTATTCGTTTCGGTGGAGTTTGTATCTTTACAGCCTACAAAGACCGATAATAGTAATAAAAGGACAGGGAAGATTCGCTGAATCATGGGTTTTAAGTTTTTCTCGTAGTGATAATAAACTTTAGACGCAAGTTTATACTTTTTGCCACAAATTTAGGGTTAATTATCCACCGAACGGAGAATAAATATGAATTCATTCTGAATTTTTTAAATATAAAAATTTTAGTCCTGGCCCAAAAGAAAAATATTATATTGGTTAAAAGAAATGTTATGTTGAAGAAAACGATCTTACTGCTGGCTTTAATATATATTTCGGGAAGTGTTTTCGCACAGATTAATTCCAGAGAAAAATATATTAAAAA
>CALLLR010000200.1 GCA_938008185.1 uncultured Saprospiraceae bacterium | reverse complement strand
TATGCGGTCTCTTTTTTCATCATACTTCTTTGCTTATCAGTCGGGTAGCTACGGCTATCCTCCTTCTGCGCGCATTGTTTGATAAAAAAATAGTCTCCCCTAAGGTATCCTTTACTTTGATCCCGAGGCACTAGTGCCACGATGTATTAATCAATTGTACCAGCCTTCAATAATTCTCTTACCCAG
The DNA here is from genome assembly GCA_938008185.1 of uncultured Saprospiraceae bacterium. GTDB lineage: Bacteria > Bacteroidota > Bacteroidia > Chitinophagales > Saprospiraceae > JALZUU01. The sequence goes on along the minus strand of CALLLR010000200.1, from coordinate 14,583 downwards.
ATAATTAAAAATAAAAAGCCCGCAAAACCGTATGTTTTTTGTTCTCCCCAAGGCAGTCCGTACGCTTTATCATTAAGCAGTAACGTGAATTTTTCCAGACTGTAACCAATGGTTCCTTCCATATCTGCCTGATAGTACGCATACCCAAAATATCCCAGATTGAGCAATACCAGCAGAAATGCCGCAACGATTATACTCTTAATTAAAATTAGCAGGTGTTTGATCATTTTTATGATATTGTTAAACTATCCTAAAATCGCAAAGATAAGGAAGTAAATAACAAATTATAAAAACAATTGGATCTTATCGATAAAGCAAAAAAAGCAGCCCATCACCAAATAATTAGCGATGGGCTGAAATGAAGCAGTTTAAACTATCATTTTACTTCCGTAATAAAACACGGTCTGTCCAAGTCTTACCGGAGGATTTAAATTTTAATAATAATAATCCACTTTGATAAACAGATAAGTCAATATATTGTGCACCTCTACCATTCTCCAGCAGTTCTTGTCGAAGATGCTTTCCATCGATTGTATAGATATCCAGCAGCGTTTCCGTTTCCAGGTTTTCGGAGCCTTTAAAATAGACCCCATCTTTGGTAGGATTGGGGAAAATATGGTGGCTAATATTAAATTCCAGCTGTTCTGAATTAGAAGCTAGTTCGGTATCATCAGATCGTAACTGAGTTACTCGGTAAATATTTACTCCCGGCGCCGGGCTATAATCCACATATTCCCGGACAATTGCGTAGGCGGAAGGATTTTCCACCGTCACTGTTTCAATTATCTTAAATTCACCATCTGCTCCAGCCCTTTCAATCTCATAGGCGATAGCATTATAATCCAGATTAGAAACCCATTGTAAGGTAGAGGTACCTGAATAATTTGCGTTAACTGATAATTGAAGATAATCCGAACCAATCACTGAACTGACCGTATTGCTGGATCCATTCACTTTCATGGTATAATCTTCTACTTCTCCCTGGTCGAGTGCACCACAAGGTCCCGAATAACCTCCGCGCTGCATCACTACCCGCATTCGGGTATCGCCATTCAGCGCCGAATTCGGGATGTCAAAACTTGCCCCCTGTTCTCCTATTCCGGAAACTCTCACTACCTCTTCTCCCGCATCGAAAAAGTCCTTATCCTGATTAAAATCAATGTATACCGTCCAGAAGCAGGCTTCACTATTGTTACCAGGTTTTAAAAGAATGTATTTGTCTTCGCCAGCAGTAGCAAAGCCAGTCTTGTGGGTAAAATCAGCGTATCCCTCCTTTGCACTCCACTTATTAATGGAGCTGATTCTTACCCGTTCGATATAATAGCTCCAGGGATTATCACCCTGAGCTGTACAGTATGCTCCGGTACTTGGAGGATTATTTGGTAGCACCGTAATATTAAAACTACAGCCTTGAATATTCCCGCAATTGTCACCAATCATGTAAGCAATTTCCGTAGTTCCTACCGGAATGAAGCTCCCAGGTTGTGGACCTGAGTTTTGCACAATCTGGACATTTCCGCCGCTACAAGTAGTAGTAGCGGTGGGAGGAGTCCAACCGACAGACAGGCCGTTTAATCCAGAAGCGGCGGTCACCGTAATATCATTTAAACAATTGACATTCAGCACTGTAGAACCACTTCCATTTGATTCGAGCACCACGGTATAGTCTTCTACCTCACCAATTCCAAAATCTCCACAAGCATTTTGGTATCCACCTGTACTCATGGCAATTCGCATTCTGGTGGGCCCTTCGGTGATAGAACCAGGTAACGTAAAATTAGCATCCATCGTGGCCTCATCCGTACCATTTTCGGGCCTGTTTTGTTTTTGGGTTACCACCGCCTCACTATCTTCAAAAACACCATTGGCATTTTGGTCAATCCAGACTTTCCAGTAGCTATCAGCGGAAGCCCAGCTGTAACCGGTAGTTAATCGGATCGTATAATTTTGTCCACTTGCCAGTGTCGTTGATTCACCTAAAAATTCTCCATATCCTTCTTTGTTAGAATAGTTATCAATGCTACCGATTCGTACTCTTCTAATCCAAAATTCCCAAGGAAGATCCGCTCTTGCCCCACAATAATCTCCTCCGGTTGGAGGAGGAGGAGGAGTAATACCATCATCCCGGGTGATGGTAACTGTAAAGCCACACTCTTCCAAATTTCCACATTGATCAAATACCCGATACCTTACGGTGTATTCCCCCGGAGCCTGATTGGAATTATTAGGTATTCCACTTAATTGAAAAAGTGTAAATCCATTACTGCAACTACTTTCTACTATTGGATCATCCCAGGAAACGAATCCGCTATTCGCGTTCTCCGGAACACTTATCTGAATATCTCCCAGACAGGTGATTGCTAATGCAGGATTTGGGTTAATGTTATCTGCAGCTAACTCGACTGTAAAAATACATTCTTCTGAATTTCCACAGTTATCCGTTGCACGATAACGAACCGTATAATTACCAGGGCCAACAAATGAATTGCGGGTAATCCCGGAAAGCTGGGTGATATTTACATTTCCACCACAAGAAGTAGTTGCCGTCGGCACCGTCCAGGTGACAATACCCCCCGTAGCACCAGCGGGTAAATTGATGGTCGAGTTACCGGGACAGTTAATTGAAAGGTTGGTTGGTCCGCCGGTATTTTCGCCGACGGTTACGGTGATATAATCAAATAAAGTCCAATATTTTTGTTCTGAATTAAGTGATCTGGTATCGGTGACCATCATTTGAAGAACGTAAGTTCCTTGAGTACTAAAAGATGCGCTTGTATTATAACGATCGTCATTCCCAAAACTTACGAAACCAGGACCTTCGATTTTAGACCATTTGATTTCCCAGTTGGGATTGACCGTATTATTGTCTTCTACCGAACCACTCAGGTTAACACTATTATTATTTGTTTGAATATCATCACCCGCGTTTATCCCATATCCACGGTCTGTGTCGGGCCAGGGCCACGGCGGTGAAAGTGTGGAAGGAATGTGTCGACGCCAAAAGTCGAACCGTCCATTCCAATATTCGGTAGGATTAGGGTTGTGTCCATTGTCCAGCCAGTGCATCAATACTTTTTCATTTTTGTAATGATTAAATCCGGCAAAAATACCCGAGGCTAAACTAATTTCATCTTCGTAAGAAATAAATTCTAATACTTTACCTTTATATCGTTTGGCAAAATTTATCGCATCGTAGTACCGAGTAGCTTGCAGGGTACCATTATAATTAAATCCACGCTCAATTGATTGCTGTAAATAAAATGGCCAACCACTAGCTACTTGGTAAGCGTTGCCAGCGTGTTCATGGTGAGATGGATGGGCAATACTCATGAGGGTAACCCGATCATCCAGACCAGAAACCATGGTCGATAAGGCACCACCCTGAGAAACGCCCGTTACTGCCAGGTTCTCACCGTCCCAGTCGTTGCGACTTGTCAGATAATCTACAGAACGTAATCCGGCGAGCACTGCCCAACGGAAATAGTTCTCATCTCTATTGTCAATGATGTCTGGTTGGTAGGCATTCGGATCGGATTGGTTAGCGGGAGCGTTGTGAATTACAATTTTCATATAAAGTGCACCAGCACGCTCTGCGACAATGTCATCTTGTGCTAAAGGGTTATCACCGAAAGCTGGTAATTCCAGTACTGCTGGAAAGGGTCCTGCTCCTTTAGGTACCGATAAATAACCGTAAACGCGACGATTGTCAACTTGACGAAGACTGATCTGGTAAGTAGTCGTATAATTCGTCTCACCAATTTGCTGAATATTTGGAAACATAGGAACCGCAGCAAGATCTGCTTTGAGGCCGTTCCAGAATTCATCAAAATCATCCGGTTCAGGTTCCGTCTGAGTAATTTCATAAGGCGAGAAAACTGCTACTACCTTGTCTTTTTGATTAAACTGTTCTACTTCACAAAATACGACACCAGGCTCATCGAGCGTAAAATTGATAGCTACCTCAGTGTTGCTACTACTAGCGAAAACAGTCCCTTGTTGAATAGGATCCGTTTTTGTATCATAATAAATTTTGTAGTTAATCTGTCCCGAGCTGACGGGATCGACAAGAAAAGTCATATTTTCTCCGGCTTCATAATAGCCATTGGCACGACTGGTTCTTAATTCTGGCTGGGCTAATAAAAGGGTAAAACTTTGCAAGAATACAAAAACAAGTAGCGCTGCCTTGAGGCAGTTAGTAGAATAGTTCATGTTATTGATCGTTTTTTTCAAAAAAATATGCATCCCTGAATCATTAATAGTTCAGGTTAACAGAAATTGTCTATCAGTCTTTAGGACGATTGTGTTGTCTATCTAAAAAGATAAACGTACTAAATAGATTTTTCGGTTGAAGGTATGCCTTTGGTAATTATGGAGGAAACAAGGTAGTTTCTTGTAGGCTAATTGTGTATTTCAGACGAACGCGAAACAAAGTTACATTTTTTTTGCGTAAAAATCTTCAAAATGGTAAGAGATTTATTCAAAAAGTAATATTTTCAAGGCCTTTTCGAGATTACCGCCTTCTAATACAGCTTTGGCAAGAGAATGAAGCGCCTCAATTCTGTTTAGGGTATCTAACTGTTCATCCAATATCCTGGTAACTGCGGGGTCATTTTTCATAGCGGCGATGGCCTCTTTGGCTGGCAGTTTTTCAATATTTCCGAGTCGTCCGAGATTATTGCCGGTTAAAACCGTACTATTTCTGATAGAATCGGGTAGTTGATCGACCCCTATGCCCTTGATTCTGAGTGGCTTAGGAATTTCAAATAGTGCATTCGGCTGGGTTCGGTTGTACCAGACCCCTCCCATTCTACCGACTAAATCCATTTTTGTGGTATCGAGGTGCCCTTTTTCATTCAGGTATTTTTCCTGAATATGTATTCTTTTCACCTCGCAAATTACCAAATTTCCCGATCCTCCTCCTTTTACCCGGTTGAGCGGAATAACCTGATTGACCAAACACTCAAAGGCAACGGGCGATTCTCCTACGAAAGGAGGTTTAACCGTTTCGGAAGCCATCTGGGTCAATCCAGCCTTGACAAACTCGTTTACACCTTGATCATATTCGGTACTGGCCAGCGACATCTGCTCGACAATTGGATAATTGACCATAGAAATGGTACACTCGGGTACGGAGAGAACATTGTCCAAAGTGTGTTTGCTGGAACCATCCCGCCCTCGGTAAGCAGGAGAAAAAATCATCACCGGAGGATTTGAACTAAAAACATTAAAAAAGCTGAAAGGACTCAAGTTGACCCGGCCGGCCTTATTGATGGTCGCAGCAAACGCAATCGGCCTTGGTGCCACGGCGCTCAGCAGATAATTATGCAGGGTTCCTTGTGAAATCTCTTCCGGATTAATCGTGATCATTAGTTTATTTTTTAGCGGGTAAAATGGTTCCGGTTACTTCGCCAAAACCAACCCGAATTTCTTTATTTTCGGCGAAGGCACGCATCGTGACCGTATCGTGGTCCTTGATAAAAACCCGGTCACTTCCGTCTGATAACTTGATCTTTTTAGAACCAGCCCAGGATAATTCGAGCATGGAACCGTAAGAAGATTCCTCCTTTCCGCTGATGGTGCCCGAGGCCAGGATATCTCCAACTCGCAGATTGCATCCGTTGACGGTGTGGTGCGCCAGCTGCTGCAACATATTCCAGTACATAAATTTAAAGTTGGATCGACACACTATCGTTTCTTTTCCTTTTTTGGGGGTGATTCCAACTTCTAGTTGAATATCATAATTTTGTTTACCAGAATATTTTAAATAAGGCAATACTTTGGGATCTTGCTTGGGTCCTCTTTTCCGAAACGGATCTAACGCTTCAATTGGCACTACCCACGGGCTGATTGAGCTACCAAAACTTTTTCCAAGAAAAGGTCCGAGTGGAACGTATTCCCATTTTTGAATATCTCTCGCGGACCAGTCGTTGAAAATTACCATTCCAAAAATATGATCTTCCGCTTTTTTGGTAGAAACAGGATTTCCCAATGAATTCTCTTTTCCAATAATAAAACCCATTTCTAATTCAAAATCAACTCTGGCGGAAGGTTGGAAGACCGGATTTTTAGCTCCTTTCGGCAATACCTGACCTTTGGGTCGATGCAAAGGCGTACCACTGACCACAATAGAAGATGCCCGTCCGTGGTATCCCACCGGAATGTGTCGCCAGTTGGGCAACAAGGCATTAGCAGGATCTCTAAACATTTTACCGACATTCGTTGCATGTTCAATACTGGAATAAAAATCGGTATAATCCCCAACCCTGACGGGTAGATGCATCTTTGCGTTTGCTTGTGCTACCAGAACCCGCTTATTATTTTTCATAGGTGAGCGTGGACTGGTTAATAATTTAATGATTTGTGCACGAACGGCATTGGTTTTCACTTTTCCCAGTGCGATAAAATCGTTGAGGGTGGCTTGTTGAAAGATTTTACGGTCTTTGACTATTTTATCAAAATGTCCGAGTCGGGCGACAGCAGCGAGATCTAAAATTTGCTCCCCGATGGCAACACCGATCCGGGGTTTTCGTTTATCTGAAAAAATTCCATAGGGAAGATTGTGGATGGTAAAGTCACTATTTTCGGGGATGGGGATGAAGGTTTTGGTATTGGTCATTTTTTTCGTTGGGTTTGGTTAACTTGATTAATGGAATCAACTGGTTTTTTTTAATAAAAATTGCACTTGAGTTTGAAATTCCCATTCCTCAGTGTTCTGCGTCTTCCAGCCAGCTTTGGTAATATTTTCCATCATCCAGTTTCATGGCGGCTTCCGTCACCTGTAGTGGCTTGAAGGTATCGATCATCACGGCAAGTTCTTCGGTTTTGGTTTGTCCGATACTCCGCTCGTAGGCACCGGGATGCGGACCATGCGGTATACCGCCGGGATGAAGCGTAATATAACCAGGCCCGATATTGTTTCGACTCATAAAATCTCCATCTACGTAATAAAGCATTTCATCCGAATCAATATTAGAGTGATTATAAGGAGCAGGAATCGATTTGGGATGATAATCGTAGAGTCGCGGGCAGAAAGAACAGACCACAAAAGCCGAGGTTTCAAATGTTTGGTGCACTGGCGGTGGCTGGTGTACCCGTCCGGTAATCGGCTCAAAATTATGGATAGAAAAACCATACGGATAATTATAACCATCCCAACCTACTACGTCGAAAGGATGGCTGTCATAAGTCAGGGTATGTAAAGCACCTTGTTTTTTTATTTTCATGATGAATGAGCCCTGCTCATCGTGGGTTTCCAGGTTTTGGGGCAGGATGTAATCCCGTTCACAATACGGGGAATGTTCTAATAATTGTCCAAAATAATTTCGGTAGCGTTTAGGGGTATAGATGGGATGAAAAGATTCAGCGTAGAGGATTCGATTATCTTCCGAATCAAAATCCACCTGATAAATCATTCCGCGGGGAATGACAAGATAGTCTCCGTATTTAAACTGGATATTTCCCAGCAAAGTCCGGAGTGTACCAGTGCCCTTGTGGATAAAGAGCAGCTCATCCGCGTCCGCATTTTTATAAAAATAATCCCGAAGCGATTTTCGGGGTGCAGCCAGACCAATCCAGATGTCGTTGTTGACCAGTACCGGAACCCGGCTTTCCAGGTAATCATCTTTTGGAGGAACATTGTAGCCTACGAGTTTTCGCGCCATCATATTTTTGGCCACCGCAATTTTTGGGGTCATATCGATGGATTCCCCGACCGTTCGAACCATGGTAGGTCGATGGGTGTGATACAGCAAACTGGACATTCCGTCAAATCCGATGGTACCAAATAGTTGTTCATAATATAGACCACCTTCCGGTTTTTCAAAGATGGTATGGCGCTTTGGCGGCGTTTTACCCAGACGATGATAAATTGGCATACACTGAAAATTTAGTTCGCTCAAATGTACGAAAAAAGATTGCCAAGGCAACTATGCCAGGAGCATATTTTTCATTACGCTTTACGAATGCTTATTCTACCTTTTCCAGAATGATTTTTTCATTAAAACTGGCAACTACCTCCTCTACGTGCGCCTTTAGCAGCCGATAATATTTGGGTGCGTAGAGTCCCATTTTAAAGTTCATGTTCCCGGTCACAGTAAGAACCTTATCATTGGTTTGATAATCGGTGTTAAAGCTGACCAGTTTATCATCAATATTGAGCGGTTCCGGAAGATAAGCCACTTTATATCCTTCTGGTATCATAATTTCGGTTGTAAAACTTTCAAAATTAGGCGCAAGAAAATCAATTGGGTAAGTACGATTAGGTTCAGTAAAATAATTTTCCTTCGGGGGATAATTTAAAAATGGTGAGAAGACAAGTTGTTCATTAAGTCTTTCCTGGTCCACTTTGCCCTGAAAAGCAACAACGAAGGGTGACCGTAGGTTATCGTAGTTTTTTATTTTTATATTACTGATAGAATTAAAATCTTCTTCCACTAGTTTATCTTTGAGCGCTTCGGAATTCTCTCCGGTTCTCTGGCGGGCCAGATAGCCGTCTATTTCTGTTTTTTGACGAATCACCTGTACGTCTAGTTCTTCTTTATCGGGATCAGGATTCATTTTGATAATCGTCACGGTTTTAGAGGGCACCTCAGAAATGGTGTAGAGCCATTCCTCCGTTTCGGCGTCATTGATGACCAGGCCCTTGTCGTTAATACAACGTGGAGGTAACCGATTAAAAGCAATCATTTTATCGGTGGCATCCGTAAGCAACATTCCATTATCGAGTTTTATCTGAATGATTACGTAATTAAAAAAACTGGCAAAGGGGTAACTCGTTTCGACTTTTCCGTGGCCGCGACTACTGATGATCACCGGATTGGCGTCCATACCTGCAGCCCTTAAGAGAGCGATGGTAAATAAGTTGATATCCGCGACATTACCGGATTTTTTAGACAATAAGCTTTTTGGAGACTGGGTAGATAATTTTCCGTAGAATTCGTTCCATTTAAATTCTGTTTTGGCAAAATTTACAATTTTCTGAATTTTTTCTGCGGGCTTTTCATCAGTAAAAACGAGTTCTGATTCTAAAATCTTTTTGGCCGCTTTACGGGATTTTTTAATGTACCCACCAAATTCAGGATTGGAAAGATAATCCTTTCGTAAGTCTTTCCAATTGGTCATAATCTCGGTTTTGGAACCATCCGGACGTTGGATTCTGGAAAGTTGAAAATCAAGTGAGACCAGATAATCATCCACCGAACTAATATAAGACTCATCCCGGAATGCCTGCAAATCTTTCATCGCCACCACCGTGGTCAAGTCGTTAAAATCCACGCCGTAAACCCTTCGTTTTAATCCTCCCTCTTTTTTTGCATCCCGATAATCAAAGTCAGGTGCTCCTTTTAAAATAAATTGATATACGTAAAAAGGAACCACACTAACCGAATATTCGCTGTAGCTAACCGGAATTTTCTGCTGGAACTCCCAATCGGGCAGATTAAAGAAAAAAGGAGTTTCCATAACGTAGCGATACTCAATGATGGATCCTTCTTTGACATTTGGGATAACGAATTTTTTCCGGGTCCAATGGTCGTTAATAATCTCTTCAAAAATCTCTTTATCATTAAAAGTAGTCGTCTCTATTTCTCCATTTTCCAAGTTATAACTATAAGCCTCTACCCTAATGAGTTCCTCATATTCCCGATTATTATCCCGATATAACGGAACGGAAATTTCCCCGTATTTTATTCCCTCGTTATTTAAAATTTTTATTTTTGACGTCCTGATATGCTGGATAACCAATTGCTCATTTCGCATAACAAAGGTCGTTTTTCCCGTATCAAAAATCACGTACGCTTCTGCCAGGGGATCTTTCAGGTATTCCTTTATTTTTAATTCTTCTCTTGATACATTTTTTAACTTGGTTTCCATTCGCTGACCAAAAAGGGATGAGCTTACAGATAACACCAGCACTACAAAGAAAAAATAAGATAATTTCATTAAATAAAAATTAAAATGTAAAGTAAAATTATTGGTGAGGGTATGAATTACACTATTCAAAAAACAACCCCATTATTCGGGTGTACAGATAATCAGAAATTTCTTGGTAACCTTCTCTGTATTTTCCATAAAGTCGTATAATTCCGGATAGATTTCCAATGAAAACGCTCCAGCTTGAATGATTCGCTCCTGTTGAATTTTCAGCGCGCCGTCGATCACACTCGCAGATACCGACAAGCTACCAAAGGGTGTTTCTATCAGGACCGGGGCCGGAAGCTCTACCTTATATTTGTCTAGATCTGGAATTTCATAATTAACTTCAAAAGATTCAAACACCGGATAATTAAATACCACGGGTTGTGATCTTTCCTCCGGTTTCTCCAGGTCAAAAGTTGAGAATGGAAGGGAGGCAAAGACCTTTCGGTTTCCTATTTTTTGAAATTGGCGTTTAGTCCTCCAATTAGTGGTAAGCTCCAGAGTCGGACGCGACCTGTCCGGTTGATTAAATTCAAAATCCACCAAAGCCGTATTTGACAAAGGAAAGTAATAGGTAAGTGCCTGTTTGATTTTTGTAACCGTTTTATTGTTACGATAATAATTTAAAGACTCAAAGTCCTGGTTGGTAACGGTGGTAGCAATACGCAAGGTTCCCTTGCCCGAATCGTCCAAGACAAAATTAAAAATACTGTGTTGCGTTGGTTTTTCTGCGATCAACGGTGGAAGATCAATTAATCGACTATCCGTTGGATCCACCAACAATCCTTTGCGATTTTGAGTAAACGTTCCCAAATATCCAGATGGATGCGCATTAGACGTATTTTCCAGCCACATGGTGTCTCCTTCAACTGGCACACCCAAAATAACATGATTAAATTGTTGACCCGGAATATTGGTCTTTAAAGGAACCGGATTATCACCAGCATAGACTTTAACGTAAAAAGAGGGAATTTTCACGTAGTCGAGCATCGCCTGCATAAAGTTGGTCAACGCCTTGCAATCTCCGTATCTTTTTTCACAAACATAAGAGGCCGGGTATGGCTTGAGACCACCCGTGTCAATGGCGACTAAAATATAGCGATGATTTTCTTGTAAATAACGGTAAAGAATAGCGATGATTTCTTTTGGATCAGTCAGCCCGTTTACAAGCTCATCAATCTTTTGTTTTTCGGAATCAGGCAATTCCCGAAGTCCCTCATTCATACGATATTGCCACTGACCGTAATCGTTCCAGGTTGCCAGACTACCCTCCAGTCCGAAGGTGAAATTTTGGGGTACCACCAACACCGTTGGCAATATGGATTCCAGAGCAGGTCCGTGGGCTTCCAGATCAGGAGGCAACATATTACTGACCTTCCAGGTGTAAATGATTTCCTGGTCCAACTCTTTCCTGGAAAAAGGAATTGCATCCGGATAACTCATATTAACCGAATAATCTTCCGGCAAAGTAACCGTCAGTGTGCCAGACCGGGTCGGTACATCCCTCCGGGTAACGGGGCTCCAACGGCTAAGAAATAAAAATTTGTCAACTACCCTGGTATACTCGTAATAAATTCGGTAAGGATACTCGTGCCATTTGGGTTTAAAATATTTTACAAAATCATCCGTATACAGCGCTCCTCCCGCGACACTACTTTGGATTTTTATCTCTTTCTTTTTTAATTCCCGTAATACCTTTCCTTGAGCATCTTCAATTCTTACGGTATGAACTTTAATATCATCCCCTTTTGAAAAGTATAAATAGGTATCGGTATAATCATCACCATCCGGATTATTAATTTGTAAAAGTTTAGTAACCTTCGTTTTTAATTTATTTTTTTTGAGGGAAACCTCTTTATGAAATTCTAATAACTCTGCTGGATATTGACTCTGTAAACCAATACTAAAACAAAATAATGTGATAACCAGATAAATTCTTACTTTCATTATCAAACAACTTCTAAAACAACGATCATTTTACGTAAGTAAAAGTACTACATTATTTTAGAAGCAAAAAACTTCAACAACCTTTTTATCAAAAAATGCATATAAATACTCAGGCAATCAGTCCTTTTGATTTCGCATCTTCCAACATCTCTGCCGACTTTTCGACCATAACTACGTCCGTATTTTTAGCGGCCGCAAACAATTCCCGGATACGACGGGCATTTTTATTCAGTTTGGTTTGGCGAATATAAATAGCTTTGATCCGATCAGGAAAATTTTGCATAGCTTCCAGATAATAATCGGCATCGTGAGAAGCCGTATCCCCTAGCAATACAAAGGGCAGATCAGGAAATGCATTAAGAATACGGTTGATCTTGAGGCGCTTGTGTTCTTTAAATTGTTTTCGTTTTTCTCCCCGGTTAAATCCAAAATCTCTTAAAAATAAGGGGCCACAGGGCAATCCTTCACGTTCCATAAAGCTGGTAATGGTATCGTAAAGATTCCAGGGACTATCGGACAAATAGAAAAAAGGATTTTGTCTTTTTCCATCTGCACCAACGGCCAATTGCTGGTAAAATTTTACCATACCTTCCATAGCGGTTCTTCCGTGGGCGTTGGAAGTAAAAGTCTGACGAAGCATTTTTAATTTTAAAAAACTGGTCATGTGCGTCTGTAAAACTGTATCGTCAATATCGCTGATAATTCCAAAAGAGGCGTCCGGCATTAAGGTCATCACCGGACCAATCGCCGAAACCTTCTGTTCGGGATAACCGGGGGCTTCCAGCAATTCCACTTTGCAATGATGTAGCAAAATGGGCGTAGCCGGAGCTTCGTAAGGAAGTTCGAGGTCCAGCTTATAAAAACCCTCTTCGTCAGTGGTGACTTGATACGTTTTACCAAGGTAAGTGATTTGCAATTGAGCATTGGCGATCTCATCCGTTTCAAAACGGCGGAAATTATTTAAAATAATCTGAATAAATCGATCATCGACTTTATCTTCAATTCCTTCATCTTCGATTACCCGACCCCGTAAATAAAGTTGGGTGGCAGATTGGTAGCCAATATAAGGAGCGATAAGAATGGGATCTTTTTTGAACATGAATGATGGTTACGAATTATTTCAATAGTTCCTCCTTTGCTCTACGCTTCCGGTAAGCCAAAATTCCCCAGGCGATCAGTCCCACAAAAACAGTAATTCCTCCGGCGAGATAATAGTAGTTGATGGCGGTACGAAAAACAGCTAAGGAAGCAATGATGGCCAGTAAAACAGTCGGGATTTCATTCAAAATACGGAAAGTCAAATCTGTGTACTTTTCCGGACGCGTATCGATAGTATCACTGATTTTTGCGCAATAGAAGTGATAGCCTGTCAATAAAACAAGAAAAAATAATTTAACGGGCATCCAGGTTTGTTGCAAATACGCAGGATTAAGCGCCAGCATCCCCAGGCCACAAATCCACGTAAAAATCATGGCCGGATTCATAATAATTTTCCTGACCCGACCTTCCATCAGTTGATATTGTGGAATCAAAACTGCTTTGGTCGCCGCGTCTTTCCCCATAGCTTCCTGATGGTATACCAATATTCTAACAAAATAAAATAATCCGCCGAACCAGGCGACGAAGCCGATGATGTGCAGGGTTTTGAGGAGATATAGGGTCACGAGGTTGGGTTGTTGAGTTTTGAGTTTTGAGTTTTGAGTTTTGAGTTTTGAGTTTTGAGTTTTGAGTTTTGGGTTGTTGAGTTTTGGGTTGTTGAATCGCTTTGCTTGTTGAATGGTTGAAAATATTTTCGATGTACAAATCAGGACTATCCAAATAAGTGTGTCATTTTGCATCCCGCACCTTGTATTCCTCCCTGATTCGGGAGGCAGGCCTAAAGGAAAGCTTTCGCGCTGACACACTTTAGGGAACAGTCCCTGTAAATCTCTAAACACTTTTTCCAAAGGCATCATAAATCGCACAAAAATCTTCTGCTTTTAGCGAAGCTCCTCCGACCAATCCACCGTCCACGTCCGGTTGGCCGAACAATTCAACTGCATTTCCTGGTTTTACACTACCTCCATAAAGAATAGAACAATTGTCAGCTATTGCTGCGCTGTATTTTTCAGCGATCATCTGTCGAATTTCGCGGTGCATGTCCTGTGCTTGTTCTGGACTGGCGGTAACACCTGTTCCGATTGCCCAGATCGGTTCGTAAGCAATAATTATTTTTCCGAAATCTTCGTCGGATAAATGAAAAAGACTTTCTTTGATTTGATCAGCTACGTAAGATACGTGGGTTCCGGCCTCCCGAATATCCAGTCGTTCGCCACAACAAAAAATGGGAGTCAATCCGTTTTCCAACACCGCATTAACTTTTTCAGCTAATAATTCGTTGGTCTCGTGGAAATATTCCCGGCGTTCACTGTGCCCCAGAATCACGTGAGTCACCCCTACTGACTTCAGCATATCTAAAGAAGTTTCTCCCGTGTATGCTCCGGAAGTTTTTTGGTGACAATTTTGTGCGGCTAATCGTAAATGAGGTTGTCCTTTGATAATATCTCCTACCGCTTTTAAGTGAATAAAAGGAGTCGCAAGGATCATCAGCGCATCAGATGCGGATGATTGTACCAATAAATTACGTGCCAGAACAAGTCCATCTTCGTAATTTTTATTCATTTTCCAGTTTCCGGCAGCAATGTTTTTTCTTGACATGTTTTTATGGTTGAGTTGTTGAAT
>CALLLR010000199.1 GCA_938008185.1 uncultured Saprospiraceae bacterium | reverse complement strand
TTTATATTTAAAAGCGATATGTTATCAAATAGACGATTTTTTACGGAATAATATTTACGAGAATTAAAGTGGTATGGATCATTTGTTCAACGGAAAGATTATAAAATTGTTAAGCCCCTTTACCTCTGAATTACTCCTTTCTTTTCCATCTCAAACCACGCAGACGCTTTGGACCATACCAAAGCCAGAATCCGGTAGCGGCCAAAAGCATAACGCCCCACCCTAGAAAATTCATAGCGGTCAATTTAAAAATATTCCCAAAAATAGAACCATCGTGGAGCGATTCGATCCAATCGGAATAACGGACATCAACGGACAACACTTCTCCTGAAGCACCATCCAACTGCACTTCCCAATTATCATTTTCAAATAAAACTTTCACCATCCCTTTATCAGGTCGAACATCTATCCGAGCAATTGGATTTCCAGATTGCTCCGGATACTGTTTATAAAGTCCCTCTTTTCCGAGCAGGGACAATTCTGAAAGACTTTTCCATTTGGTAAGATCAGAAACATTTCCTTTCCGGGTAGCCGGCTGAATCATTGCGACGTCCTTTTTTAGCGCCAGTAGAATTCCGGTCCCGGCGCTAATAATGAGCAAAAGGGCCAGGACCAGCCCCAGGTATCGGTGCCAGATACGAACTTTACGTAAACCTTTGATGAGTCGATCAAATGCCAATATTAGAGGGATCAATGGCCGGGGCCGGGTTAAAGAATAAAAAAACTATTACATCACAAAGATTTTTATTGCTACGAAGGCACAAAGAAAACTAAGCACTTCTTTTGTATTTTTTCTCTTCTTATTCTCTGTGGCTTTTAGACTTTGTGGCAATTATTAAACAACTTCATTTATTACAAAAGAAAAACGGCGTTAACGAAAATAAATTTTCCCTGTCGCCAAAATCCACGGAAGAGTGGATTATCTACCATGTATACGACTTTTCCGCGCCCAAGGTTCTGTACACCAAAAACGGAGGTTTCTTCCAGCTTCTTTTTTGCTTCAAATCCTACAAAGCCAGTGATTTGTGGATCCTTGCCGATGTAGCCCACGTTCCAGCCACTATTCAAATATTGATAAGCCGTAGTGCTTGTTTTTAGGGTATGATAGTAATCGGGTAAACCGTAGGCGAGTGGATGGGTATTGTCCAGTTTTATTTTATAAATAGCCCCAGGCATGGCATTGGTGATCGACCTCCTTTCCTGTCCGGCGTAATGCGTTCTCTTCGGCGACTCTACTGTACTGGGATTATTGCTCGAATTTTTCTTTCTTTTTATTTTAAAATCAGGGTGACTGCTCACCTTGTTTACCGCTGAACCCAGTACAATTAGTTTTCCTCCACCACGCACCCAATCCGTAATTTTCGCCATGGCAGTACTGTCTATGGTTGGATAGCTTCCATCGGCAAGGACTAATACATTATAGTCCGCCAGACTGGTTCGCCCAAAATCATCGGTATAAACATTTGTGACGGGAACCTTCAACTCCTGATCAA
This sequence comes from uncultured Saprospiraceae bacterium, assembly GCA_938008185.1. Classification (GTDB taxonomy): domain Bacteria; phylum Bacteroidota; class Bacteroidia; order Chitinophagales; family Saprospiraceae; genus JALZUU01. The sequence goes on along the minus strand of CALLLR010000199.1, from coordinate 2,838 downwards.
AAAAATGCCAGAGATGGCCAAATGAATTTGGGTTAGTACCCTCCCCTCCTACGATCATCACTTCCGGCTCTTTCAAAAGCTTCATTTTATCTGATCCCAGGTCTTTGCCATTCGTGGAAAAACCAGTCATTACCGGCGTGAGCGTTACCTCCATTTCATTGGCCGTCTCTAAAACAATTCTATCAAAAGATTTTCCCAGCTTACGGTTATCTCCCCGATTAATAATTAAGGTGCCAGCAGGAAAATTTTTATTTTCCAAACCAAAATCAACAGACGCTGCTTTTACAGAAACTTTTTTATTCTGCAGCTCATTTAAAAATTTTGCATCCTCCAAACTATTCCAGGCAACCAGATAAGCATAAGCAGGAGCCACATTCAGATCATATTTTTTAAAAGTAGCCGGAATATATTCTTTGGTTGGTTTTAAATTTGTTTTTAGTGCGTAGGCATCTAATCCATAAGCATAAGGCAACGCCCAGGCTGTAATATCATAAGTCAGTGAATCGACCAAAAAAGGTTCTGGTTCAAAAAGTACCTGAGTCAAAATAGACATCGGTTGGTGGGCATTGATGACCAGATCGTCGGCCACCAGATCCAGGTTACCAGTAGTACCCGTTTGATAACTAAACGCTGATCCAACGGATTGAGACTTTCCCGCCAAACCATATTGAATACCGTGGCTATCCAGAAAATCGCAAAGGAATTTTATTTTATCATTTCCATTACCCGCTTTTATCACGAAGCTTACGTACTCACCGTTAGGGTTATCTTTACTATTTTTAAAATAATCGGTGAACTGGTCAGTCAGTTGTTTTGCGTTATTGGAAGCTACTTCTACCGTAGAAAGTGCCGTTGTTTTATGGTGGATAATACGGTCGATTAGTCGTAGGGTATCTCCATTTTCTAACAAAATAGCTCTCCCTGCCATACTGTGTCCTCCTTGTTCGTAAGTCATTCCGATGGCACCGTTAAAGGTCGGATAAGTATCTCCGTAACTTGGATAAAAAAGGTCAAAGATTTCCCGAGTATAGTACAACCATCCTTTTTCATCAAAATACTTTGCGTTGTTTTTTCCAATCGTAGTTTGAAAATCTCCCTGCCACTGCGTGATGTACGCGTGAAAAGGCTGAGCAGCGGGTGCAAAATAATATGGATCATTATGGTACTGTTCGTGAAAATCAACGTGGATATGGGGCATCCAATGATGGTATACTTTTAAGCGCTGTTGGGACTCTATTTGTGTCTGCCAGGCCCAGTCCCGATTTAAATCAAAAAGATAATGATTGACACGACCACTGGGCCAGGGTTCGTGGTGTTCCGCCGCTTCGGCCAGTGGATTAGGCAGGTGATTACCGATGTTCCAGTTCCAGTGGGTATAACGGGAGAATCCGTCAGGATTAATCGCAGGATCCAGAATAACGATGGTATTTTTTAGCCACTCTTGAGCAGCTGCATTATTGGGTCTGGCCAGATCATAAAGGGTGGCCAGAGCACTTTCAGAGGCCCCCGCTTCATTGCCGTGTACACCAAAGCTAAGCCAGACAATCGCAATATTATCATCGATTACACGCCCCTCTTCTAGTCCAGTACGGCGAAGATTATTTAGTCTAATCTCCTCCAGTTTATTAAAGTTTTCTTTACTCGTCACAATGGTATAGAGCAAAGGCCTTCTTTGATTAGTTCGTCCGTAAGTTTGTACCTGTACCAGTTCACTGTTGGCAGCTACGTGTTCGTAATAATCGACCAGTAAATGGTGAGGGGTAAAATGTTTTCCGTAAGAAGTAGGAAGAAAATCTTCGGGAGACAACAATCGGTTTTGTGCAGACCCGACATTGGCTAGCAGCAAGCATAGCGTGAACAGTCCGGTAATTTTTTTTAATAGCATATGCTTATTTATTTTACGGGAGGGTTTAGAAGTTAAGCAATACGATTTTCTGTCTATTTGTCTTTACTTCTCATTTAATAAACGGCCTCCGCAATTCGGCGAATAGTTTCCGTATCACCCATCGTATAGTAATGTAAACAGGGCACTCCTTTTGCCTTGAGCTCTTTGGATTGAGCAATACACCATTCAATACCGATCTCCTTGATGGCAGCAGAATTATTAGCTTCCATTGCAGCACTTACCAGATCATCCGGTAGATTTATAAAAAACAGTCTTGGTAGAGAATTCAGCTGGTAGCGTTTGGTGAGCGGCTTGAGTCCCGGTACGATAGGAACGTTGATTCCCATTTCGCGACAAGCAGCTACGTAGTCGAAATATTTTTGGTTATCAAAAAACATCTGCGTAACGATATAGTCTGCTCCTGCGTCAATTTTTTCTTTGGTTCGTAATAAATCAGCTCTCATGCTTGGTGCTTCGATATGCTTCTCAGGATATCCCGCAATCCCAATACAAAAGTCCATCTTTTCGCCATTCTCAATATTCGAATCCAGATAAATTCCCTGATTCATCTCGCTCATTTGTTTTACCAAATCAAGCGCAAAATTATTTCCGTCCGGTTCAGGTATAAATTTTCCGTCAAACTTCCGTGCATCTCCCCGCAGGGCTAATACATTATTGATATTCAAAAAATTGAGGTCAATGAGGGCATTTTCGGTGTCTTCCCTGGTAAATCCTCCACAGATCAGATGAGGTACCGCATCTACTCCGTATCGGTGCATGATGGAAGCACAGATTCCGACCGTTCCAGGTCTTTTTCGGATAGCAATTTTTTCGTAATAACCACTTGCTCTTTTATTGTAAATAAATTCCTCCCGGTGGTAGGTTACATCAATAAAAGGAGGTTTAAATTCCATTAATGGATCCAGCACATCAAAGATCGCTTTCATTCCTCC
>CALLLR010000198.1 GCA_938008185.1 uncultured Saprospiraceae bacterium | reverse complement strand
GGAGGCAGTAATTTTACAGCTGATCAAGGCAGAAAATCCGGAGTTATGCCGTAGCATAATGAGGAATTTTCTAACGCAGAGCAGATTTAAAATTACCAGTCCATATGCTCAATTAATTTATGCCCGAGGCACTAGGGTTTTAAAATCAGTTTAAAATACTACTGGCTGCTTGCTTCTTACTGCTCTTCTATCGCATTAGTAGAAAAGCAAATAGCTTGTCTCCGCTAGCAACCAATGGTAAAAAACACTCCCCCTGATTTCCATTAATCAGTGCTAAATAGTATAATCAATATTTTTACCAGCCACTACTTTCTTTTTCATATTTGGTTGATTTACTTGGTTGAGTAATTCTTCTTCCGGATCATTGGAAGGAACAATCAATCGGGGTGAAGATATTCTTTCCGATTCTAAAGGAGGAATTTCGTCCATTTCAATGGGAACTGCAGGCATAGATACATCACTTCGATAGAGAAATAAATCCTTTACTTCCTGGTCGTGGTCAAATCGGTAAAGTAAATCTTTAATAGAAAAGTCAGGGGCTAATTTTCGATTGTTAAAATATTCGTTGAGTCCTTTTACGTCCAATACCTCAGCACCGAGATACTGTCCCAGCATGTAATAGGCTTCCCACTGTACGGGATCAAAAAACTGATCCGCCGTTGACTCGTGTGGAAAATCAGGGTGGTAAATTTTGTACTTATATGCTCCGTACATTGTTTCATCGTCAGTTACGATTTTCCCTTTCGGTGCTTTAACACTCGACTTGATATAAATCAGGGTACTGGCCTTAATATCGTTTCGCACCTGCTCCTCAATGCGCTGAGAAACGACTTGCATTACCTCCGTTACTTTAGGTAGTTGCTGTTTTTTTAGCTGGAGTATCCTGGTAGCCAGCGCGGGAGAAAGATCAACCATCGACAAGGCATCTTCCAATTGAGCAATCAAAGTTTCCGGATCCAGATGTTCTTCGTTCAGCAGTTCATTAAACTTTAGTAAAACGGTTGCAAGTGGTTCAAATTCATTTATTTTAAAAGCCAAACCATCTTCAGCGGACAAGGTTTCTCCTATGCTCAATTTCCGCACCTGGGCACGCAGGATATCTCTTTGTTCAAACAACTCTTGGACAATATCCGCAGCAATATTTTTATCCACTAAAAAATCTTTCAAAATTTGATCTTCTGGCTCTTCTTCCAGGATTACGCTAAGTTCCTGTTGGGGCATTCCGCGTTGTTCCATAATTTTCATAAAAAACGCATCCTCAATTTTTCGTAATAAATAAGCATTGACCAGTTTTTGATCAACACCTACTTCAATCTGAGAGAGCAGTGTTAAAAACGTCTCCATGACTTTGTAAGCATTTTTAATTTCTGACTTAGTCATTCTCTTTATGATCACCTGCTCAATGGCTCCGATACCTTCATCTAATCTATCATCAACCAGGTGTTTAATAATGCGTTTTGGCAACCGAACTTTATCTTTAAATCGCGTACTCAGTAATCCTGCTTCTTTGAGAATCGATTTTATTTTTTCTGGCTCGTTTTCAATAGCGTGCGCTAAGACCGCTTTGATCCCTGCGGTTCGATTATGGGCCTTATCGCCATTACAAAAAATCATGGTATTTAATAAGGCGACAACGACCTCGGTATTGCCCGCATCCAGTCCTTCCAGTTGATTTCTGAGTTCGTTGACCTCTTTAAATTCATTAATTACCCGAAAGATAATTCGAACCAGTAATTTGCCATTATAATCAAGTAATTTAATGGCATCCTTTAGATCTGGATAATTTACCAGGACTTCAAAAGACCGATAATTTTCGTCCTTTACCGGGTTACCTGCCGCATCCAAAGCCATAATTTCGTCCCACAAATGGTAGACGTCAGCAATGGCAAAACGTTCAAGTGAATATCCGTACGAGGGCTTTGGTCGAATTACATCTTCGGGGATATGACCTTCCCGAAATTCAATAGAAAGTCCTAATTCGTTACGAGCCCGTACGGTCAAAATTTCTAAATCCTCAAAACTATACAAAGGGTCAGCACCTGCATCGACAGATAGAATCAGGCGACAACGACGGCGTAGTAATTCGTAAACACCAAGATTTTCGATATGTCCTCCATCGGAGATATTCAGTTTTCGGTTAGCGGTACCAATTTTAGAAAATAGTTCTTTAAAAAAATACCAGGGCCACCAAACCCGCTCCGATTCGTTGCGTTTGAGGGGATTGGAAATCCAAAATCCCAAACGAACGTTGAAAGTAGTCATCAGGACACTGAGCAATTTATTGGAATAAGTTCCCATTCCAGGATTGACGGCGGCAGCGGAGATCGTCGTTGCTGCGGGCAATGTCAGCTCTCGATAATCTCTGAAGGTCTCAGTGTCTACGTAACCGGTAATTTTTGACCCAAAATAAAAAGGAGATAATAAAAAGTAATCACTAGCCTTGGCACCTTTAAAGTTTTCGTCTCCTCCTCCTAAAAATTGCAGATTCAAACAAGTATTGATCAATGGATAAGGAGCTACTAAATTTTCGGGGGTATTATCATTTTGTTGGATGAGATTGGAAAGTTCTACATTTTTATATTGCGCACCAAAATGTAAATAGGCATCGGCAAGTTGATTGCGGTAAAAACGGTGAAAACTAATGGCATTAGGATTCGCAAAATATCCTAGTGCAATGGCAATAATTGCCGCTACCAGGTGCAGTAGAATGATTTCGGTTTTACCAATGTTAACATTAAGAATACCCGGTAATTTCTCGTAAAAAACAACGTCCAGTGAACCTATTTTTAATAATATTAAAAAGCCCCAGGCAATGATCGCCACAGCAGCAAACACTCCTTCTGCATGATTAAATTTGCGAGAAATACCAAGGTCGTATTTTAGTTTTAGATTATAAAAAAAATGAACTACATAAGTAAGAAAAAACAGACCGATCCCGATTTCTACGATCCAATAATTTTCAATAAACTTATAAACTTCTTTCTGAAAATCATAGTCTCCAACCAGCCCCCGTACCTTTCCGATTCCCGACAATAGGGTTAGTGATAAAAAGATAAAAATTAGCGGACTGACCCAACTCATCAAAGTACTGACCAAATAACCGATGACCAGAATAAAAGTATTCCATATTTTCCCTTTACCGACGCCGGGCATCATATATTCTCCACGGTCGCGCAGGTAATCGATATGTTCGGGATGGAATAAATCTTTATAAGCCTCCTGAGGATTATTTTTTAATTCCGCTGCTCTTTTTTTTAGCAAAGATTGTACATAAGCTCCCGTATAGCCTCCACCGGAAACGGTCGAGAGATAATCTGCTTTTTCTAGGATTCCAAACTTATTGAGGGTTTTTAAAATGCCCAGGTTAATCGTAGCGGACCGAATTCCACCACCGGACATGGCGATTCCAAAACGGGTATCATCTAACTGAGTTGCTTCGGCGTCACCATTTCGATATTTTCTTCTGGCTTTTAAATGCGCATCTTCTTCCTTTATAACCTGTTGAAAGTTGAGTTTTTTCTTTTTTGACATGGGGAAGTAAGTTTTCGAATTGGGTAGGAAAAGCTAACCCGTTCAGTATCAAGCAACGGATCTTTGACATGACCTATTTTCTCATTAGACTTGTCCAGTGGCTTAAACTTTCCTTTTATCCCAGGTTACTAGTAATCAATAGTTCTAAATCCGTATATTTAATACCAAAACGTTCACTCAGGTACTTATTGGTGAGCGTTCCTTTATAAATATAGACTCCGTGTTGCAATCCCATATCATTCTGTATCAGCCTCTCCAGATTTCCAGAGCCACCCGCTCGTAAAAGTATAGACACTAAAATATTACTTACCGCAATAGAAGCCGTGCGGGCTACTTTTGATGGAATATTCGGTACACAATAATGAATTACATCGTGTTTGGTAAAAGTCGGCCGATCGTGATTGGTTACTTCGGAAGTTGCAAAACAACCTCCCTGATCAATACTCACGTCAATAATTACGGCACCTCTTTTCATTTTCGAAACAATCTCTTCGCTGACGATAATGGGTGTACGCCCGGAAGGAGAATGCATTGCGCCAATCGCTACATCCGCCGTCAATAGTTCTTTTTCCATCTGCATCGGATTCAAAGAAGACGTG
>CALLLR010000197.1 GCA_938008185.1 uncultured Saprospiraceae bacterium | reverse complement strand
TGCGGGTGATTCTTTATTCTGCGATAGCTGTCTGATCCAAAATTTGCAGCCGCTCAATTCGGCACAGTACCAACTAACCGTCATTACCGGAAGAGGTTGTAGTGCGACCGAAGTATTTGTGGTTAATGTCAAAAAAGACCGAGCGGTATATGTTCCCAATGCCTTCTCGCCCAACCAGGATGGTAACAACGATATCTTTATGATCCACGGTGGTCCGGAAGTAGTCCGTGTTAAAAATCTAAGCATATTTAACCGTTGGGGAGCGCTGGTTTTCTCGGACGAAAACTTCCCGACCGACGATTCTAACTATGGCTGGAACGGTATCTTTAAAGGCAAACCCGTTAATCCAGGTGTCTTTGTCTATTATTTTGAAATTGAATTTGTGGACGGTTATACTAAAACCTATAAAGGAGATGTGACCGTACTGAGATAAGATAATTTTTAAAACATGTTGTGTGTGCAGCGCCGGCTTCTTTTGGAGGTCGGCGTTTTTGTTTTTTGTAAAAAAAATGTTATTTTATTTACTAAAAGGGTGAAGTCAGTGATTTTGTAACTTTCCGATAAATTGCCGTTAAGATGCTTAATGAATGGAGAATGGTTCGTGCTTGGGCTATTGAACGAATACGGATAGATTTTATAAAATCATTCATCATTCGCTAAATACTTATTAAAGCAAAGAGTCATGATCAGAAAAATCTTATTTCTTCTTCCATTTCTATTTAGTGTTCTATTCTCTTTTTCTAATAATATTCAGAAGGTGGGTTATCCCAACGAATATATGATAATTGAAAGGTATTTATTATTACGAAAATCTGTCAGAAGCGAAAACTAAGGAAATAAATGAGCGAAGAGCATCTTACTATTTATGTTCGATAGAGGAGCTGAGAGCGAAGGCATATCATCAGTTAAAAGATTTAGGTACTTTACATTTGGCGCATATGCTTCCGTAGATTTGCCTGAAAATATGGTCGAGCAGTTTTTTACGCCAATTGATTAGTGTAATTTTTGTGTTAAAAGGAAGCTTTTCGGTCCCTCAAGGGGGTGTTCAATTAACTGTGTCTAAGCAATTAGGTTAATTTATATAATTAAATATTATTATTTATAATTAATTGTTGATTAGTTGATTGGTCTCTTTTTACGCAATGCTTGCGCAACAAAAAACACAGATTATTGAACAGTCCCCCCTCAACAAAGAGCAATAAGTTGGTTTTTGACAGTTAGGTTTGTTATTTATTCAACGATTCAACACCTCAATACCACAACCTCAACAAAATCGCCCCAACCACCATCACCCGCGCAATCAAACTTCGATAAAAAACACTCGCCCGGGCATCCGTAATATTCGCAATGAACAATAATATACTCACGGAAAATAAGGCAATACAGCCGTAGATACAATAGGTCATAAACTCAAAATTTTCCGCAATTTCCGGAAATAAAAGACCGCTGACACCGATGGGAAAAAGAACGGCCGAAAATAAACCGAGCGTAAATTCTACCGTGGTATATCTTTCCAGTTGAAACATGAAATAAGAAAAAATGGTGTAGATCAATACGGAAATTCCGCCACCCAATAGAATGACCGAACGCCAGTAGGGTTGTCCCTGTGTTTGCATCAACATTCCAGCGCTGAGAATTAAGATGGGAGCCACTTCCAAAAGTTGACCTATTTTGCGTAGCCGGTCTGCTTCTAGATGGACCGTTTTAAAATCTTTTTGGTAATCTAGTGGTTGTTCCATCTTCGGGTAAGTTTTATATGTAAATTCATTAGTATCTCATCCCTTTTTGGAGATTCCTCCTCAAAAATCAGAGATTTGGACCAGCTCCTCTAAAAGTAGCACAAATAATTGCCGTGGCAATTGCCGCGTTTAGTGATTCGGTTGCTCGGTTATGGTGGTGGGCGGGTATCGAAATAGGATGATCCACAAAGTTTAATACTTCTGGTCTGATCCCCTGACCTTCGTTACCAATGACGATCAATCCTTGATTTTTCAGGGAGGTACGGAATAAATCTTCCCCCTTCAAGATAGCACCATAAATCGGCAAGTTCAATTTTTTAAGGGTTAAATCCTCTATTTTTCGTGTAACAGATTTTACACTAAACAAGGCACCCATCGTCGCTTGCACCACTTTGGGGCTAAAACGATCCACCGAGTCTGGCGAACAAATCACCCAGTCAATCCCAAACCAGTCCGCAGTCCGTAAAATGGTACCCATATTTCCCGGATTTTGGATATTATCCAGATATAAAGACAAACTGCCTTCGAGTTGATGAGTCTGAAAGTCGGGTTCCCACTGACGAACAACGGCCAAAACCTGATTAGGCGTTTTAAGCGAGGAAATTTTCTTAAGTTCACGGTCGTTAACTTCCTGTACGGAGGCTTCATTTTTTTGCAGTTCCGAGCGGTGTTGAACGATCCAGGAGGATTGAGCGAAAATCTGCTCAATCTGATCAGGCGCCTGAACCAATAATTCGCGCACCATTTTGTCACCCTCAATAATAAAATTATTATATTTTTGACGAAATTTCTTGAGTGACAGCGATCTGATGTATTGTTCGTTCTTTTTTGATAGCATTTTATCAATTTTTTAACACATATCCTTTTGGGAAAAATAACGGGATTAAGGTACTTATTTTTTTTGGTTCTCCTGCTTTGGAGTATGTCTGGATGTTTCCCTTACAATAAATTAGCAGAAGGCGAAACCCGTCTGAAAAAAAATGAAATCATCATTGAAGGAGATAATCTTAATGAAAAACAGAAAAGTCGACTCAAATCTGACTTAGGTGGTAGTTATAAGCAAGTACCCAATCAATCGCTTTTGGGACTGGGGCTGCACCTTGATACACGGCTTTATTACGCCACCGACGAACCCGGTGATACTTCAAAGTTTAAAAATTTCTTACGAAAATCCTTTGTCGAGCGACCATCTGTTTATAATTCAGAACTTACCAAGGTCACGGCAGAATCTATGGCTTACTATCTACAAAATAAAGGATATAAAGATGCCGTTGTCCGCGATACCATTTATACCAATAAAAAAAATACCAAAGCACAATACATTGCCACACCCGGTGAGCAGTTCGTGATTGATAGTGTTTACTTTAATTCCCCCGATTCTGCTATTCAAATTTTATTAAACGATTTGTCGGTAGCCACGGTGTTAATTCCTGGCAGCCCAGTGAGCGATGCCCTTTTTAATGCGGAATCAAAAAGAATAACGGATGCTTTGCAAAATCAGGGCTATGCTTATTTTGAAACAAACTTCATCAAACCCCGGGGGCTTCCCAAAGGCAATCGAGTCGTAGTTTATTACGATGTGCTGGTGCCACCCGAAGTCGGGTTTCACCAAAAATATCATATTGGAACGGTGTACGTTGACCCGTATTATGTCAAGGCGGGCTCGCTGGTACGTGAACGGGATACGGTGGACGTGGATGGTGTATATTTTATTTTTGATAAAAATGTTCCGCGAAAAATAAAAGCACAAAATATTTTAAAATCCATTTTTATTCGTCCGGGAGATCTTTATATGGAAAATAATTTCCTCAAGACGGTCCAACAATTACGAAACCTGGCCATTATCAAGGATGTTAATATATTAGAAAATAGAGACAAAGAAAATAAAGCGATATTAAATTTTGAAGTTTTTCTCTATCCTAACAAACGGATGTCAATCGGAGGAGATTTGGAATTAAATAATTCGACTTATAGTATTGACGACGCAAATTTAATAGGAATTTCTACTAGTATAAATTACCGTAACCGTAACTTATTCAAAAATGCTGCTTTATTTACGTCGAGGGCCCGTTTTGGGTTTGAATTAGATATCGCTTCTTCCGGAGGAGAAGATCTGTTATATTCGAGAGATGTTAGTTTGCTGAATGATCTTTATTTTCCACGGTTGGTGGATATTTTCCGCACCTGGAAAGGACTTCGAGCACTTAGAATTATCAATGACGAATTTTATACAAATTTAAAAGACAAGACCAAATCAAGATTATCCCTAAATTACGAAAATATTTCACTTTTTGATTTTTACGATTATAGTTCTTTTAACACAACCTATGGATACGACTATCAACCCGATCAGCGTAACCGTTTTCAGCTCAATCAGGTTGGTGTGAATTTGTTATTGGTGAATAAAGATTCTGCGTTTTTGGTAATAGAAAGGAATAATCCGTTTTTACAACGAAGTTTTGACGATCAACTATTAACAGGGTTTTTATTCCGGGATCTGACCTATACGCACCAGGGAAAAATCAATAGAAATAATACCTCTTTTTATTTTAGCGGAAGTCTTGAATTATCTGGTGGGGAAGTATATTTAGCCAATACAATCAGTAACGCGATCAGTGGAAGTGGGAAAACTTTTTCTTTTATCAACAATGTAGAATACGCTCAGTACGTGAGGATGGAGGCAGATGTAAGGTGGTTTAAATACCTTAGAGGAGAACAATCGCTGGCCTTTCGACTCAGTTCCGGGGTGGCGTTTAATTATGGATTTTCTGATGAAGTTCCTTACGTAAAACAATTTTTTATCGGAGGTCCCAACAGTGTACGTGCGTGGCGGATTCGAGAGCTGGGCCCCGGAGAATATAGGGATCCGCTGACCATACCCACGCCTGGTCCAAATACTAATGGTACCGTACCGTTTTTTCAGTCTGGGGATTTTTCTTTGGAAATGAATGCAGAATATCGGTTTGATCTCCTGCGGATTTTTGGTTACACAATAGAAAGCGCTTTTTTTGTTGATGCGGGAAACGTTTGGACGGTGGGGTACGATGAGAATCGGAAAGGTTCGCAACTTTCCTGGAGCGCCCGGCGCGACCCTGATGATCCTACAACGCTCATCGGGCGTAATTTTTTAAAACAAATCGCGGTGGGCGCTGGTACAGGAATTCGACTGGATTTTTCCTATTTTGTGTTGCGTTTTGACGCGGCGATCAAACTCCGTAATCCATTTCCAGATCCAGTTGAAGGTCAATTCTGGATTGATCGGGAATGGAGAAAACTACAACTTAGAGATTTTAATTATAACCTGGCCGTAGGCTATCCTTTTTAAAAATCGGAGTGCTCTGCAGGAAATAAATTTTTACAACAAGTTCGCCCATCCGCACATCAAAAAAGTCGCACATCCACTAATCCTCGTCAATAAATTCCATTATCTTTTTTTTATTTTTAGCAAAGTAATCAATCGCATATTGCTTCATGGCTTTTAGTTTTTTCTTATCCGTCACATCCATTGGGATTTTTTTCCTGCGTAGGATGTCCGGCGTTTCTGGTGCGTCAAAATAGAGCTGGCAACGGAGGTAATCTTTTGGAGCGAGTACCTGTTTTACATAATATTCCGAAGCCGAAATGTTGGTTTCTACGAGCATATCTGCCAGAAAATCTTTCCATTGTAAAATACCCCAATCGCCGGTTTGAATGGCTTCTTCCGGAATAAAATTTCCGTTGGAAGTTCCGCAACCCAGCGAAAGTACTTTGAGATCTTTTAGCTCGCGTTCGAGTCCTTTCTTTTTAGGAGCGTGGTAACAATAGGATTTTTTATCGCTTTCGTGGTGATTGATAGCGTACGAAACTGCTGCCATAGCCGGATGATTGATGGCTACGCCTCCATCCACAAAATTTTGGTACATTGGAAAATACGTAGGAGCGGCGCTGGACCGAAGTGCGAGGTCCACCAGGTTTTCGTTATTGCATTTGATGTAATAAGAATTAAAAACCTCCGGTCGGAAATTATGACTGCGACCTTTTGAATCTTTTGGATTGAGGGAAAAGGTGGGAATCATGAAATGTTTTTTACCATCATACCGGTCATTTAAATCCCCCATCGTTTGGTTTTCGTACGCTTCTTTTAGTAACTCTTTTAATTTTTTCTGGGAATATTGTGCTCCAATCAGATTACCGAGATCTCGAATATCATCTATTTTATTATCCCTGAAAATATCTTTGGCACCGTTGAGATACAGCTCCATAATTTCGTAAGTCTTGCGGCCTACGCCTAAACTAAGGATGATAATTCCGCCCGTAGAGGTGCCCGCAAAGACATCGAAAAATTCCACGGGTGATTTTCCCGTT
>CALLLR010000196.1 GCA_938008185.1 uncultured Saprospiraceae bacterium | reverse complement strand
AAAAACATTTTAGTCAATATTCATTGGTAAATCGTGATGTTTATTATCCCCAAGACCCTACAAAAAACAGCCATGATTAAGCTTCCATTATTTTGTTTAATAATAAAATTGTTTTAAATTAGAGTTTATGACTGGAGATTTAGGTTGATTATCGAAAAAGGTTTAGAAAACCTTTTTATATTCATCATTCTCCCTATATTCATCATTGGTAATCAAGAAGGTTTACTAAACCTCCTCACTAATTGAAGATGGTTTAGTAAATCTGTCGATAATTCTAACCCTCAAAACCATTGAAAATGTTACAAAAAATTATTGATTTTTTCCGATCGCTCTTTGGCGGAAAAAAAACAAAGCCTGCGGCTACGCCCAAATCTACCAATCCCTCAACTACAAACGTAAAACCACCAACTAGTACGACAAAGGTGACGAATCCTCCTCCTGCAACGAAAGTTGAAAAGCCTATTGTAAAGGAACCCATAAGTTTTACGCCACCCAAGGGGGTTTTGCATTTAGGTTGTTATGATAAAGACGCTGATCTGGCAAAAATCACGGCGCTTTTAAAGATTTATCATCAAAGAATGAGTGGTATTCCGGATGATGTTAAATATAAAAAATTCCGTCACGGCGATTCGGCTAGCTGGGTCACCCCAAAAGCGGTCGAAGGTAATCCGGTGGCTGTTTTACAAGGCTTTTTACGCGATGCTGGTTTCCTTCCGCCGGATAGTAAACTCGATGGCATCTTCGATTATACGACCCAGGCTGGTGTCCGGTTATTTCAGGAATATGTTCGAAGCATTGACAAGGATGCGAGTATTGGCATCCCGGATGGTGTGATCGGAAAAAATGGTTGGAAGCACATTAAAAAATGGATAGAAGGGCATAAAACAGCGACGGCCTGGAAACGCGGGCAAGCTAGTGCCGAATACCATAAGTGGATCAACTTAATGAATCAGGCCAGGAAACATTACCAAAATAATCCGCATATTATTTTAGATAAAGTCAACGCCAAAGTTGCGGAAATAGGCATGGATAAAGTCGATACCCTGCGGATTGAGGATTGGAAAACGGAGGGAGACCATATTCATTTAATCGGTATCCGGAGAAAGGAAGAGGAAAGTGACAAAAACCGATTGCGCCGGAATGATGATCTGTTTATTCTGTTGATCGATGGAATGGTTTTTAAATTCTGGGGATCTACGGATCCGAACTACAAAGCAAAAAACAGGAAAGACGAAGCATTCCTGGTGGAAGGGCAACATAAGTTTAGATTTGGTTGGCACAATCGGTCCCAGGCGAATCAAAACAAAGTCTACGAAGGCCTGAATCCATATAACAGAGGCGTCCTGGTTTTTAGAGACCGGGATAATGACAATAGACTTACGGACGCAGATATTATCTCTACAGGGATTGACAACGCGCCCAATAATACGATCAATATTCATTGGACGGGTGCCGGCGATGGCGCTTCGGGAACGTGGTCTGCCGGATGTCAGGTTTTTGCGGGAAAAACGTATATTAATAATAACGGCGACCTGATTGATTGTTCCAAATTTGCGGCCGTAGGGACTGCCGATTTAAAAAATAATGCTTCGGTAACCAATCTGACAAAAACAATGGGTGCCTATAATATGTTTACCGATTTACTGATTCTTTACCGGCCAAAGGATATTGATTATTTGTATTATACCCTCGGTAGGGATGAAACTTTTAAACACAAATTTGTCGCAGATCTTTCCGGTGATGATATTCTTTCGGATACATTAAAAGTATTTAAATTACCCGATAGTATAGGATAAGGTACATAGACTATGCTTCTAAGCATCAATTATTTTTCTTTTTTTAAATTAAATTGTTACAATCATAATGAAATATTATTTTATCCTAATACTGACCTTCACGTTTATATTAGAATTGATAGGGCAAAATCCGCTTTTCCCAAATTCAGTGACCTCTAATGACATAGATTTTATTTTAGAAACGGATCCCGATACTTATGTTACTTTTTTCTTCTTAGGATTATTTGATAGAGAAACACCAGGAGCACCGAATGGCGGAAGCCTCTTCGATAATAATACCTTTGTTTTTGAAACGACTTTTACAGATGGTGAAACACTGGAGATTTGGTGTCATAGTTCCTTTGACAGTCTCGCAGCTGCTCAGGAGTACGTTGAAAAACTGGGGCCCCGACTTGGAAAACTACCTTCCTTCCAGCGAAATATGATCAATCATGTCGTGATACACAACGGTGATGGTGGTGCTTTTGCCGAAATAGAAGGACAGTTTTTTATTTTATATTCTGAAAATATGGACGAAAGAATTAGTACCAACGATTTGGAAGAAACCGTTTTTCACGAATCTGTGCACGCATCTTATCAGTTTGTGTACGAAAATCATCCTGACTGGTTGAGTGCTCAGGCCGCTGATCCTACATTTGTGACTACTTACGGGCAAAACAACCCTGAGGTGGAGGATATGGCTGAATCCGCACTTTTTGCTTATGTCTATCATGCCTACCCCGGAAGGTTAAGTCCTGATATTGAAAGCTGGCTGGAAGAAAACATTCCGCAGCGATTAGCATTTTTTGGTGCCTTTTATTCGGCGGTTACCAATGTTACAGAAATAAAAAGTCAAGCCTTTCTACGGGTTAGTCCAAATCCGACCAACAGTCATTTTACGCTGGGAAATTTTGCTGAAGATATAGATAAAAAAGGATTGATTTTCAATATGCGTGGAGAACTGATTAGATCATTTAATTGTACTAACCAGGAATCGATCGAGATTGACCTTAGTAACGCAGAAAATGGATTATACATCATAACGTTGCCAGGTTATCATACCACAAAAGTCATAAAATTCAATTAAAAGTATTTGGTGTTAATCAGACACAACTTAAACAACTTCAATTTGAAAAAACAACTTCTTATTACTTTTGAATAAATTTTTAGAAATTTCAAATCAAAAAAATGCGAATAATTCTTTTCTTCCTTTTCCTCTCCGTGACCACCGCATACGCCCAACCCACCAACTCCTGCAAACTCCACCTTGGTACCAACCTCAGCGGCGTCGTCGATTACGGGACGGAACTCCCCTTCGTCAACTTGATGCGCAACGCCCGAATGTGGTACACCAAAGACATTGAGAATCCCGATGCCACCTTTGATTCTGGATTCGCGGATGACCTCACCTACCGACCGGACGGTTATCCAACCCATATTCCGCAGCAGATAGCGGGTGCTGATTTCGAGCAACGCACTGTGACTATCTGGGCCAATACGAGTAGCTGGCCGGAGGGGCAGTACACCGTTTTGTGGGAAGGAACCGGAGAACTTTCCTTCTGGGGCGGTTACGAAAATTTAAGCCAGACAAATGATCATCGCATCGTTTTTGATTTTTTAAATCCAATGGATAACGTCTTGGAAATGACGATTCTTAGTTCTCATATCAATGATCCCATTCGGAACATTCGGCTGTTGAT
Organism: uncultured Saprospiraceae bacterium; assembly: GCA_938008185.1. Classification (GTDB taxonomy): domain Bacteria; phylum Bacteroidota; class Bacteroidia; order Chitinophagales; family Saprospiraceae; genus JALZUU01. The sequence continues at coordinate 3,567 of CALLLR010000196.1, read as the reverse complement.
GCCGGGAACGGAAGCTACCTATGAGACCGAACCTTTTTATGATTTGTGGTTAGAAAAATTATCGATTTTCCCTTCTGTTCGTTTTATGGATTGGGGCACCACCAATAGTTGGGGACAACCCGATAACTGGACCTTATGATGCCATCACGCCAACCTTTTATTTTGGAATTACCGAAGAAGGCGATGCGGTGCTGGATGCTTTAGGAGCCAGTGCGACCGTTGCGGACGTGGCGTATTATGCGAAGCAAGCGATGGCCGAAGGAAGAGATTGGTTACAGACCCAGAAAAGTGAGTTGGCCGATCCAATGGGTGTACCAATGGTTTTTTACGAAGGAGGCCAGCATATTACGGGACACCCTTTTGGCGAAGAACCGACCTACGGACAAGCCCTGCTGGATATTCAGCGGGACACCTCCATGTATAATATGTACCTGGAATGGTTTGATTTTCTAACGACGTTGCAAAGCGGAGACGCACCGTTGCAGTTGATGAATTTTTCCTTTGTGGCGCCCCGGAGTTCGCGCTTTGGTAGTTGGGGAATTTTAGAAACGATGGATCAGGATTTGTCGGTTATTCCGGCACCAAAATATACCGCTATTCTGGAAACGATTGAGGCTTGTGACGTAACCGTATCTACCGAAGATTTACCTTATACCCTGAATAAATACAAATTATATCCAAATCCCGGTGCTGACTTTATAACCATTGCTGGAAATCTGATGGGAGGGAAGATTCTGATGTATGATGGAGTAGGCCGGGAGGTTTTACGAAAGGAGGTGAATGCGACGAGTGTAGTTTTAGATATTGCTGACTTGGTGAGTGGGACGTATTTTATACGGATTTCGGGAGGTGATGGAATGGAGGTTTTGCGAGTGGTGGTGGAGTAGGGTAGACATTTATTGCAATGAGAGAAACTATACGGTCAGGTGTTTTATTTGACTTTGGGCACTTTGGGGAATCCCGAGAAGATATTTGGGATAGACTATAACTATATAGAAAATAAAGGAAAACTTCCGCGTTGCTACAATCTTAGAACAGTTTTAAAGGAAATATCTGATTTCTACTAGTTCCATTGGCTGAATGGTAGAATGCTTTGGCGTAGCCATTTAATATATTTTGCATTTTTCTTGATGCGATAAATAGTTGTTTGTTTAAAACCATTTATTGAATACTTATTCTGTTAAACCGGGAAGTTGATAGTCGGAAGAAGGATTGTGAGAGTAAATTGAAAGGATTTTTTAAGCTAAATTGGTGTTACTTTAACATTGTTTTTACGTATAACACACTACACCCTTCGGGTGGGCCCACCCCCTTGAATTTGACCGAAGGTCTGTGCATGCCCGCCTAGCAGCGAGCAAAACCAACACCAAACACCTGACAAAGTCTATAACTTGTACAGCTTCGCCACCCTGATGCAAGACAAAATCCCACTTCAGTTATGTAGAAAAAATCAAAAATAAGCGCGCTGTGAACCTGCCGGCCGGACAGGTGGGTTCACAAAAAATAATAAAAAGTCCTGCATCTGCCTAAACTACTGTACTAGTCGAGACAACCTGAACGCAAATTAATAAATTGTTTTCGAAATAAAAAATAAAACACAAATTATTTTAAACTTTAGTTGTTCTTAAGGTCGTTTTAAGTTCTGTTACTTTTGGTTTACGATAACACTGCGGTACATAATTAAAAGGAAAAAGATAAAGTGATAATATTTAAATGAACTAAATCAACCAGATTTTGAATAGACTCATAATTATATTAATCGGAATTTTTTTGATAAGCGCGTGTAAAAAAAATGGAGCGGGTAAATCCGAAAACCATGATGGTACAAAAATCAAGACGCCATTTGGTGATGAACAAGAAATCTTTGATCTTGCTGATACAATTGATTTAAAAAAAATTTCTCCTCAACGAGGTCAATTAAATGTGGACTCTTTAGTTTTTACATCGGAAGACGAATACTTAGATAATCAAATAAAACACCCATTATTACCTTTTTACCTGTCATATAATGAATGGAAAACTATAAGATGTATTATAGCAATAAACGAAAATTCATATTGGAATAAGCGCATGATTGGTTTAGTAGAAACTTCAACTAAACTAAGAATAAATTTGAATAACCAGGAAGTTCATCTTAGACCAGATAGTTTAATCCAATTCGAGGAAGGAGTGTGGGAAAATATATTTCGAAACGACTCAATATCTGTTAGACTTCTAACTAATTTTAAAAAAGGGGATATTTCAAGGAGTCTAACTGGGAAAGGTAAAATTGAAATTCAAATCAATGATAAGGTATATATTAAATCCGGATTTTTCGTAGCTAAAATTAAATAAAGATGATCCACTATATGGGATGAAAATAATTACAGAAGGTTAAACATCATAATTGGAAATTTTGCGTCGAATTTTACGGCCCCAGCGATTGAAGTTTCTCCGCGCCTCTGCGCGACATAACATTCTTAAGAGAAAATTTAATAACCCAGTCTTTAGCCTGTCATGCTCAACCCCTCACCCCCTCTTCCCAATCCTCCGGATGAAAATAAACACAATCCGGCAACGTCTTAAACCACGTAATTTGCCGCTTCGCGTACCGCCGCGTATTCTGTTTAATCAGTTCCACCGTTTCCGGTAAGGTGACTTCCTCATTAGAAAAATAGGTAAAAAATTCTCGGTAGCCTACCGTATGCAACGCCCGTAATGCCCGGTGTGGAAACAACCTTTTTGCCTCCGCCTCCAGTCCCGCTTCCAGCATCAAGTCCACCCGGCGATTAATCCGTTCGTACAGCTCTGCTCGATCCCATTGCAGACAGTGATAGACCGGAATAAATGACCGTTCTTTTTTAGATTTTTTTAAATAACTACTGTACGGAAGTCCTTCGATATAACAAACTTCCAGTGCTCTTATCAATCGACGCGGATTTTGTAAATCTACTTTGTTATAGGTTTCGGGGTCCAGTTTCGCGAGTGTGCCTTGCAGGCCAGACAACCCTTCTTTTTCAAAAATATCGGCGACCTTTTGTTTGGCTGCTTGGGTCACATCCGGAAATTCGTCCAGCCCCTCACAGAGCGCCCGGATGTACAAACCACTTCCGCCCGTCAAAATAACCTGATCGTGTTTTTCAAAGAGTTGATTCAGCAAAGCCAGCGCTTCTTTTTCGTAATCTCCCACATCAAATGGCGTATGAATACTTCGATCATCAAATAAATAGTGGGGAGCGGCAGCTAGTTCTTCCGATGTAGGTTTGGCCGTTCCAATCGACATCTCCTGATAAAACTGCCGGGAATCCGCATTCAGAATCGGTATATTTCCCAATGCCTGCGACCAACGAATCGCCGTTTTGGTTTTTCCGCTTGCTGTAGGACCGGCTAAGACGAGGAGTTTTTTTATAGATGCGCTATTGGCTGTTGGCATTTTGCTATTGGCTTTCTGTCCATCCCTAAAATAGGTTGACGTTTTTAGATAATTATAAACCTTCAAAAAGGGAGAGCTGATTATGAATTTCACTATTTTGATTAGAAACAGTGAATACCTTCATCTCAGGTCTTTGTTTTTGTGAAAGTTCTTTG
>CALLLR010000195.1 GCA_938008185.1 uncultured Saprospiraceae bacterium | reverse complement strand
TTGGTACGACGGTCGTCGTTCAATAGAAGGAGAACCCGTAAGGACTCCGGCTTTTCCCGCACGTAGTCGGCCAGATAGGGTAGGCTGGGCGAACTGAGTTGGGTGTTGACGGAAACGGGGAAGGGCTGTGCGTGGGCGTTGGTTCCGAAAAAACAGCCGAGGAGGATTAATCCGAGGAAGGGTTGTGTGCGTATGTTTAATATGATCTGGTAAAGCTTTCTCATATTTAGTATGTGTGTGTTTCTATAAACGATGACATTTATAAGTATCGTGTACCAGTCACAATCCTGGTGTAGGGTAGTACTCACTAAACTGTAGTGGTGCTAAGTCATTAACAGTTTTTAATAGATTTTTTAATCAAAAAATTATTGTTATGGAGCTAAGATAATAATTTTTTTTGTTAATCTAGTCATCAATTTCGGGTGCTAATTTTTTAAGCACAAATCATCAAGTAAGCACAAATTATCAAGTTTTCATTGATCGTATATTCGCTTTTAGCAATTTTTGTAAGAAAATTAGCTTTATTGGAAATAGTAATATCTGTTTTAACAATTTGTACACGATTCTATTTTTGTTACTTACATCAAAACTCTAAATACTCAAATTTAGGACCCGCGTGCCAGTCATCGTAATGGAGAGAGTTAATAGTTTTTAAATTAGTTTTTTCAAGATTAAAAATTATATTATTTTTTTAAGAAATTAGCTATTCAGTCTGGGTGGAGTTGACTCTTTATCTTTAATTTCGCTTGGGAAGGGGGTCCAGCGATATTCTCGTTGATCTTTATTGATAAGAAGATCTATATCAAGAATGGTTAATTGTCGGCGGACTTCGAACCTTTGGCCTTTATTAAACACATAGTCTATCATATTTCCAGTAAATGTAAATTCACCTTTTGTTCCGTTCAATATAAAATCTTCATGATTAAACTCAGTTGTATTTTTTTTACCTTTTTTGTAAACTATTCCATCATCAGTAAAATAAAAGGCTTTATAGTTTAACCTTTCTATTTTCACGCCTCCATGCCAATCTTCATAATGATAAGGGGTGGAAAGATAATATCCATTGTGACTAATCTTTTTCATTTCATAAATTTTTTTAAATCCATATCAAATATATAATCATTCTCTGAAAGTAATTTTATTTCTCTACCGTAAAATGTCATATTTTCAATTATATCACTAGCTTCTACTGGATCTAATCCTCTCAAAAAAGTAGCGATACTTTCTGGAGTAGTTAAATTTTCAACAGGAATATCTTCAAAGCTTTTAAAAATATTATTCAAATCCATTGGATTACTAGCCGCCACGATTTCATCTCCCCGATTAATTGCAGCACTTAGCCAGGGTAGATTGTAGCTTTCCCAGAAAGTACCGCCTACATAAAGTTCGTCGGAAATGTTTAATACATTAAACCCTCCCGGTTTACCGTCAATATCTAAAGTATGGACCATACTAAGTAGCTCATCAACTACTGCCTTCATATCCCCCGTAAGGTACGGACGATGTTTTAATCTACCAAGTATTGTAGTGGTTTTTCCGGGAGTAGAAGCGATTTGGGGATTAAACAGAATATTAATGATGGGAGCCGAAGGACCGCTCATGCCTTGGTAGCGTTTCAGCTTGGCCATCAATTCATCAGGTCGGTTTTTGTAAGCAAAATTTGTTAAATTACCGGCTCCTTCATAAAATCCAACAATTTTACTGGTCGAGGTTTTGCCAAGTAATAAAGTACCCGTGACAAAATCATATTTAAAAATATAGCTTCCTTGGGTGTAATATAAATAATTTTTGGACATATCATTCCAGAATTCTACCGCGTTTGTTGTTGAGCTGTGTCCCGTAATATTATTTTGCCAATTAATTTCTACGGGATTCACATTATCTATCTTGGAAGTACCGGAGGAAGCCAGCAGCTGCTTTAGCCAGGTGGCATCCATAGCTTTGTCTGGATCTTTAGAACAATTCTTCCAAATGTCAATTCTCTCCGATTCTTGTCCTCCCAATATCCAACTTCGAAAAGCATCATCCCCTTCTTCAAAGCTATCTAAAAATCCAAAATATTTGTTAGGGTCATCACTGGTCGTGGTTATCTCTAGTCGGTTGAGGAGCGTTTGTACTTCGGCGTCGCCTCCTATTTCATCCCAATGTCTACTAATCCATCCTTGTAATTTATTATATTTTGGGGTTCCTAGTCGAATTTCTAATCCGTCAAGTAACGTAGATGGTATTTTTTTAAAAAGGAAATCAGAGGGGTTTTCTGGATCTTGATAAATTTCTAATTTCCCAATTTGAGGATTATCGTTCAAATCCAGGAATCGGGTGTTTTCTAAGTCGTCCGCTACTTTATTTAGATGAGCCACCTCATCCACAAACCGTAATGGTTTTAGGTAATAGAGGTTGTCAATATATCGACCGGAAGCGATGGCATATTCTGTGTTTAGATAAAACATCGTCGCCCAGAGATTCTTTTTAACGTGTAGACTTGCCTTATCAGCAAAATTGGAGGTGATGGCCAGTACCTGGTTCAGCTCTAAGGCAACTATTTCTGCTCTTAGATGGTTAAGCATCTTACCCCAATTTGCCGGATCGATGTTGGCGGGTGCATTTTTTAGAATATTATAGGTCTCTTTTAATAGCTGCTTAAATTCATCCAATCCCGCTGGTCCCGATTTTGTTAGAATATAATTGGCTGTGGGTTTGATTTTTGAAAGGAAAACCCCTCTTATTCCAAGCCCCATTGTTTGGAACAATTGACAGGTACCTGGTGCTGATAACACTAAACCTGTGTTATTCCATAAATTATGAATTTGCTGGGGAATATCGGAGCTGCCAGTAACTTCAAAATCGTAGGCATCTGGCGCCATTACGAATAAATCTACTGCTCCGTAAGCGCCTTCTGCGTATGTTAGAAATCGTGTTCCTACACTTTGACCTCCAGTGAAACCGACCGTCGCGATGGCTATTATGTCTCCTAGAATTCTAATATCACTATCTAGTTCTGCGTCTTTATATTTTCTAAAAATAATATCCGCTAAACAGTAAGGAATAATTATATAGTCACCCGCTTCAATCTCATGATTTTCACTGGGCGACTTGATGATCGTTTTTTCGTCGAATCTTATTCCAACATAGTCAAAGGGTGATCCTCTGGATGAGTGAATGAAAATTTCCGCTGTGTTGGAAGGGAAGCTAGTGCCGGTATCGAATGCGCAACCATTTTGTACTGGTTCCTTAAAATGTCTTGACCTGATAGTATATTCGTGATTGTCATAATTAAAACTAGTATTATAACAATGCAAATTGTAAAATGTACTGTTTAATGCTACGAAATGACCATTTGTTTCTTGCCCTGCAATATTGAAAATTAGATCACCATTGGTGGTTTCTACTGGAAAGCCTGTTTGAAATCTCTTTTTCAAAACCATATGGGATAAATGCCCCATAAATGGTTCTAAGCCTGTTTTATCATTAAAGTGAAGCCAAGAGTTTTCCATCTTGTTGGCAACCCTTTTAAATAAGGCAAAACTATCCGCTTCAAAAATTTGGAGGATGGAATCAATTTCTACATCAGGTGTAGTGCGAAGGATGTAATTATAAACGTCTTCTTCCTCGTTATTGAAATTTTTCCACCAGGATGCTCCACCATGACTAAGTACTTTTAAGGCTTTTATTCTTTGGGGTAGGGTGAAATCTTTAAAGACACAACGATCTTTTTCCCACCTTTGTAATAGTGCCAATAATTCAGCTGCATCTGTCGGGTTTTCATCGAAACCCAATAATTGGGTCGCCCAGGTATCGTTCTTAACTTCGTAATATCGTTGATAAACGGATTTATCTTTCTCCTTCCATAAACGGATTTCAGTCTCTGTGAATACTTCTTCTTGGGTGACTTCATATAAAGTAGAAGTACCTCCGGAATGTTGAATAGAACTAAGGTTTCTTAGTTGTTTATATCTTTCTTCTGCTATTAACCGCGTTTTTTCTAAGGTGAGATCAGAAAAATTTTCTCCACACACCTCAAAAAAACCAGGATAGGAGGAAATCTGATGCGCATGTGTAAAAGCATAAAAAACCAGGTTAGAATTACAACTAGCTGCTTCTCCAATAATTGATAATAAGTTATGTGCTTCTTCCGAGTATTCAGGATACGAATTTCCATAAATTTCTTTGGTGCAATTGACACTGAAGTTTGCTAAAAAATCAAAAGGTTTTCGTTGGCCTCTTCCTTTGTAATTTGTTGAGAGGACAGACGTAATGTTTAGATCATTTTTTATACTTATTTGACCAACTTTAAATATTAATCGACTTTCACTATAGCATGGAAAACCAATGATTGCTTGCTGGGTATTTAGGTTTAAGTCATTGGTGAAAGTATCAACGTAAACTTTTGATCCGTTATATTCTTTGTAAAAAGAAAAATCTCCTTGTTCTGAACATCCAATAGCCGTTGAATAGGTCCTTCCTTCTGAGATAAAATAGCGTAGGGTACCAAACGGGTAAATACCAAATCCAGTAAAGCATTCATTCCCTACCTTGATTTCATCGCCAGTATTAAAACTTACTGCAGTTGTATTGGCGGGAATTGTAATTGGCTTACCTGAAGGAGCCACAAAAGTAAAAGTGCCATTTTGATTTTTGTAGTCATTTAGAAGACTAATCACATTGACGACGGTATGCCCCCTTTCCTCATCCTCATCAAACAACGTCCACGCCCGACTCGGATCATGCATCGCTACCCACTGATACTGATGGGTAATGGTCCCCGCTGGACTATAATCCAACAAATTTTCCGTCGGATTTCCTTCCAGTTGCGGATGTTGCTCAAAGGTATGGTGCAACACAAATGCACCGTGGGCCAACTCGTGGGCCAGCGTTTTGACGTACTGGTTTTCCTGGGATTGGAGCTGCTCGTGATTGACAAAACCGAAGGAGCGTTTCCGGGGCATATATCCGAGTTGGTCCGTATCGGCAAAGCGGGGAAGGAGGAAAATATAATAAGCATCTTCGTCCAGCGCATTGGCATCTTCGTAGGCACGGAAAAGATCCTTCATCTCT
>CALLLR010000194.1 GCA_938008185.1 uncultured Saprospiraceae bacterium | reverse complement strand
GTGAGCGGTGGCCTAAAGGAGTAGCTGCCACCCGCTCTCTGATTTTTGGTTCCTTTTATTTTCTTCCTTTTTTTGCTCGGCGAGCTTTGGAACTGATGATTGAAATAAACGAATCTTCCTTTTTTCAGGGAACTGCGGGAGGGGTTCTCCTTTAGGCCTGTCTGCCAAAAAGGTAGAAGTCAGAGGTGCGCAAGGGCAAAAAAAGCCGCCCACTTTACGTGGACGACTTTTTTAGTTACTATTAATTCTTTTCCAAGACCAACAAAAAATCATGTAAATCTTGTTAATCCTGTCTCTGTCTCTGTCTCTACTTCATTATCTGCACCTTCTTCGTAATCAAACCCTCTCCCGTCTTGGCACGAATCAGATACATACCATTGGCAAACTGCGTACCCGTCACATCAATCTGCAGCCGATTGTTGTTAACTGCCGTATTATGATATAATCTTTGCCCCGTCAATGTAAACATTTCTACCTCGCTCATCTCATCATTACCGTTTAAATGTAAGTTGATCTGATCTTGCGTTGGATTAGGGAAAGCGATCAGGTCGTCTTCGTCCTGTGCTACCGGCTCACGGAAATTGATAAACAAAGTAGGATCAAATACGGTCAGACCGACCATGTCTCCGTTGCTGTTCATGGTGGTAGGGTTGGTGATGTTAGTGTTGACGTTTATTTCGTCGCCGGGACGTGCTCCATCAATATCTTCAATGATAATAAAACTCAAGGTCCCTACTGCACCGTAACCACTCGCTCCTCGACCAATCGTTCTGGTCAACCCCGCATCCAGTCGACTCTCGAAAGGACTCGCCACCAATCCAACTGTCGGCGCATCGTAATGTAACCAACTGGACTCATCAAAGGTAATATTTATCGAACCGGGTTCCACAAGCGCTGCAGGATAGTTGACACTAAAAGTCAACCCATTCGCGTCTAATACCGGATTCGCTTCCGTTCCAAAGACAATATCGATAATCACCAAATCTCCGGGTTGGGGATCCAGGTTACGGGGGATAAAGTATAAGGGTTGTACGGTAGGTGCCGGTGTCGCCTTGGCAATAATACTATGCTGCTTTCCGTAAGAAGCGGTAATCGCGGCTGTATCGGCGGCCGTAATGGCACCATCTCCATCGGCATCAATATGTTTAAAATCAATATCGGTACCACCAATGGTGCGGCCCCAGTCGGTACCGTACTGTCCGTACCAGGTAGTTGAACCATTATTTCTGGCGGGTCCCGTTTCACCAATACAATATCCTACGGATAATAGATCAGTTACGTTAACCTGTCCGTCGTGGTTGGCATCACCCGGCCAGACGCATTCGGTCACACAATAAGGATCGTCCGTTCCAGGGGCAGCGGTCACAGCAATTTCTAATCGAACCGCCTGACAACCCGCATCTGTACAAAAGAATATATCTAGTTCGTCGTCTATAATTTGATCGGCAGGTGGTGTATAAATCGCTAGATTATAACCTTCCACGTCCTGACCTGCTACGGGTCCGCCGTCGTAATCACCGGGATAATAAGTTAACAAGCCTCCGTTGGGAGTAATCATTTCTGTCTCAGATCCACCAAAATTAGAGAGTATAAACTCCCAATTTTGCGTAGGAATAGCGTAATCAATCACCAAAGGTGTATTGATGGGCGTTGATAATTTAAAAATGGTGGCACCCGGCTCCTGATCACTTACCGTTACGTAAACATTGGTTTGTTCACAAACGGAAGAATTGTTGATACAGGCCGTATAGGTAAATTGATCCAGGCCTTCAAACTCCAGATTGGGCTGATATTCAATATTTCCGTTCTGTACCGTAATGATCCCGTCCGTAGGATCCGTGTAGCTGGAAATGATCAAATTCTGGGCAAGATCGTTGTCGAATACATTAAAATTAACAGACTCGTTAATTCCGGTAAAAACATTATCCGATTTTAGCAAATTATTCGCAACCGGTGCATCCAGAACGGTTACCTTATGAGGCCGAATCCCTGCTGGTACATTGTTGATCAGATATATGATAGTGAAATTATCCGTTCCCGTAAATCCAGGATTCGGGGTATAGACCTCAATTCCCGCCGGATCGGAGGAGACAAGGGTTCCGTTACTTGGGTGTTGGGTAATAAAACGTCCACCTGCCGTTGGGACAAGGACATTAACTGAACTATTTTTCTTGACAAAAATTTCGGTCGTATCCGAACTAAGAAATCCTTCTTCCACAAAAATATTTACCGTGGCTACATCACAAATATCATCTTCGTTACATAGCGTATAGTGAAATCTTGCCACTCCGACAAAACCATGATCGGGTGTAAAAGTGATCATTTGAGCAGAGTCTATACTCACCGTCCCGTTGTTGACCATCGGTAAACTGGTAATCACCTTAGTTCCGGTACTGGATTCGTCATTCGCCAATACATCAAATACCCCGATACCGCTCGCCTCCATGGAAAAGTGATCATCCTCGGCAATAACGCGACTCTCCACTACCTCAAATGCACGGTACGCATAATTCAGGGTATTAAAACCAGTAGAAAAAGTATAGTGAGTTCGATCCGTGCCGAGAAATCCGGCATCCGGTGTATATCTGAATACGTACTGCAATTGTCCGTTAATGGTCGTATGATAAGCTACTTCCGTAATTCCATGCGAAGCAGGTGCGGGCGCATTGGGCGTGACGGTCGAAAAGAAGTACTCTTCGTACACTTCGTCTTCCAGTATTTGGTGGTATTGGTAGCCCTGTGACCATCCGATCAAGGGTGCCAGCACCAACAGGAAAACGGCAATTTGTTTAATTGTAGGGTAAAATATATTCATGTCAATTAGGATTTAAAACTCGGTTATGCTACAATATTGCACGTAAAAACAGGTTGTAACAAGTACAAAAACCTGGCTTTGTGAATAAAATTTTCACATTTATTCGTAATATTGCAGTCATAAGCATCTGAAAATCAGTAAAAACCAAAATTCAGATTGGTAAATTGTGAAAAAAATGTGTATGGTTTACGCTATTTACCGTGATAAATATAACACTATATTCTGTATATTAATAATATAACATCCCCTATTTTAATAAAAATTTAATGTTTCATTTTACCCGATCACAATTTTATAATCCTGCGTAAAAACATGCAAAACAATAAGGTCTTTTCTATTCTGCAAAAATTTGATAAATACGAACAAAATCGACTACGAAAGTTTGTTCAGTCTCCTTATTTTAATAGGAATGAGCGGTTGGAAAAATTATTGGAAATTTTACTTAAAAATATTAATGCGGGGAATTTAACTATTTCTTTGGATCGAATCGAGATATGGGATAAAATTGGCCATAAAAACACTTATGATGATGTCAAACTCAGGAAGGATTTCTCAGATTTGTTAAGATTAACGGAGAAATTTATTGCCCAAGAACACTATGAAAAAAATGGACTTTACGAGGCCGAATTTTTACTAGCAGGTATCAACGAAAAAAAGATAAATAAATTAGAATCAGGTACTATAAAAAGCGCTGCTCGTTTATTGGATCGGTTTCCACTTAAATCTTCCGATCTTTATTATCACAAATTTGCTTTAGAAAAACAGGTCTTTTTATTAAATCAAGATATTCAAGCAAAAAGTGAGAAAAAGAATATTGAAACTGTATCTAAAAATTTAGACATTTTTTACATTAGTGAAAAATTGAGATATTATTGTTACATATTGGGTAGTAGACGAGTAGTAGTTCACGATTATGATTTACAAATGATGAAGCAAGTTATTCGTCAAGTTGAGAATTTTAACTATAGCAAAATACCGGTTATCGCAGTTTATTACCAAAATTATTTAACACTATCAGATGGAGAAAACGAAGCACATTATTTTAGATTAAAAGAATTATTAGATAAATATGCCTTAGATTTTCCAAGGGTAGAAGCATTTAATCTATACTCATCTACTCTTAATTATTGTACAAGAAAAGTAAACTCTGGCCAAGCAAAATTCTTAAATGAGTATTTTGATATTATGGTGGACTTTTTAGAGAAAGAAATTATCTTCTTAGATGATCACTTAGATGTGCAAGTATTTCGAAATATCGTTGTGACTGCTTTGAGGCTTAAAGAATTTTCATGGGCAGAAAAATTCATCCCTAAATATATTGAAAGAATAAGACCAAAATATAGAAATAATACCTTAACTTTTAATCTAGCCAGACTTCACTGGTATCAAAAAAATCATAAAAAGGTTATTGAACTATTACGGACAGTGGAATACGAAAATTTAGGATATAATTTAATATCCAAAACCATGCTATTAACCACTTATTACGACACTAACGAAATCGAACCACTTTATTCCCTTCTTGAATCATTTCGTGCCTTTCTTAATCGTCATAAAGAGATTCCTCAACACCGTCGTAGCTTATATTTAAATCTTATTCGTTTTACTAAAAAAATGGTAAACACCATCCCCAATGACAAAAAAGCCATCCTAAAACTTCACAAAGAAATAACCGAAACCAAATCCCTCGCCAATAAAGACTGGCTCCTCGAAAAACTCGCCGAACTATCCTAACCATGCCCCACCCCATCCTCCTTGACCTCCAATACCTCCCCTGCCTCCAATACTGGACAAAGCTCGTCGTCCACCCCACCGTCTACCTCGAGCAGCACGAAAATTTCGTCAAATCTTCCTACCGCAACCGCTGTCATATCGCCGGCGTCAACGGCCCGCTCCGCCTCTCCATTCCGCTGGCCAAAGGTAAAAACGAACAACAAAATATTCGCCAGGTTACGCTTTCCGAACAAGACCACTGGCGCTCCCGGCACTGGCACAGCATCCGGTCCGCTTACGGCAATGCCCCCTACTGGGATTTTTACGCCGATCAACTAAAACCGTATTTCAAGACCAAAACTACCTCCCTCTTTGATTTCAATTATCAGCTTTTTCGGGCGATCTACGAACTCCTGGGATTTACTACCGAAATAAAACTTACCAAATCGTACCAATCCACCCCTCCTTCGGACCAAATCCTTGATTTCCGCGGCGGTATCCACCCCAAACCTCACCGCGCCAAACCCGACCCACATTTTGGCTCCATTCCCTACCCGCAAGTTTTCAGCGAAAAAAATGGCTTTCTTCCCAACCTGAGTATTCTTGATCTCCTGTTCTGCACCGGACCGGAAGCCCCGCTATTACTGGAACAAATGGCTTGAGTGCTTCTTGCTTCTTGCTTCTTGCTCCCCTATAATGCGGAATCTTGCATTTAAGGAATACCAGGTGTCATCAGTAGACTTGGTACTCTTTACTGCCCAAGACCGCGTACCGAAGGAAGAAAGAAGCCAGCAGCAAAAGCTTACAGCCCAGCAATTGACTTTCCCCCAAAGATTTTTTAACTTTGAGTTCAAACAGTACCACCTTTTTAAGTCGTTTTTCTTAAATTATTGACACTTAATCGCTTACCTGCACTCACCACACCTATTACTTTAAAGTATTTCTACTTATTTATTGACAAATTCTTTGGATTTCGGCTGGAATTAAGATACCTTTCCAACGGATTAGCAACGGGATCTTGTTAATTCTTTAACTTTTATTGAATCGTGTCAACCTTTTGGTCGTCCCGCTTTTATATTATTTAGCATATTAATTTTTTAACTGAAACACAAACATAGAAGATGAAAGCCTTCAAACTCCTCTTGTTCCTGCTTGTAATCCTGGGAACAAACTCCGTCAACGGCCAGACCAAATATTATCTGGGCTACGACGCCAATTGTATGGACCGTTACGAGTACCATTACACCAGCAATCCAACCGGAAACGCCCACGTAGCTTACCACATCATTATGAATGACCGGGAAAAGGTCATCCTTGAAGTAGGTATCGAAAGCCGCATCAACCAGGCACGTCCCAACGACGTTAAATCCTGCGCCGACTTTTCTATCAACGAAAGAATGGTCCGTAAAATCAACAATGGAGAAGTTCAACTATTTATCGTGAAAAAGAGTGGTTCCGGATACAACGTCTCCGAGGTAGGTTTATCTGCTTATTCTCAGATTTCGCCTGCTTCTATCAGCTTTTCTGCGATGGATGGTCGCTATTCTTACAACTACGCACAACCCGCCAACGGTAAAAACCTTGCCACCGCAAGCTCTAATTCCAGCATATTTTTCGAAGGACTCGTTTCTCACGATTGCCCCAAAAAATACTTATTCAATAAAACTTTAAAAGGTGGTGGAGAAAATTTCGTAGCTTCTACCGTAATTCCTGAAATCGGAGTGGTGGAAGAAAAAAGAGGGTTCAACGCAACGGATGCTGAAAACAAGGTCCTTAAATTGACCTCGGTCAACGGAATACCCGTCGATAGTTACTTAAGTAATTTTTGCCGTAATGTGGATATGGACTTCTACAGTGGTAAATTTTATCATTATAATAACGCGGATGTTACCACTACTTCTGATAACGATTACGCAAAATACAATCAGAATAACAACAACAATACGGTGGTGACTACTACCCCAAATACGGGTACTTACACAACGTCTCAACCAAATTATACAACTTCTGATTGTCAGGTTTATAAGGATGTAGACCGTGGCCTTTACGTTATGTTTGGTTCAGGTGCCGTGGCTAACTTAACCTGTGGTGGAAATACTTACCGTAACGGTCAGCTGGTTGGCGGCCCGGTTTCAAGTACAACTACCAGTCGCCCAACTTATCAGCCACCTTCCACAATTGTTACCACGACTCCTTCACAGCCTGCGTATACACCGCCTGCTTACACGCCTCCAGCGTATACCCCTCCAGCAACTACGCCGGTAAAACGCAGCAGTGAGGTTTGCAGTGAAACTTCTACTTACGGCTATCACGTCGTACAACGACACGAAACGCTGTACGGAATTTCAAAGCAGTATGGACTTACCGTGAATCAACTCCGATTGTGGAACGGATTATCCAGCAACCGAATTTACCCTTGCTCTAAGCTCCGTACGGTAAATCCCAAGGCAACGACCAACAATAGCGTGGTTTTAACCGAAAGAGCCGCTACAATTCCAAACTATAATTATAACAGTGCGACGGGTATTCATACCGTTAGCAAAAACGAAACACTATACGGAATTGCCAACCGCTACGGTTATACCGTGGATCGGCTTCGTTCCCTCAATGGCCTTGGTGATGGTGACCGTATTTATATTGGTCAGCAGCTACGAATCATGGCTTGTGATTGCCCGGCTCCCGGCGAAGCTGCCATGACACCGGCGACCGAAACGATTGCCGCTTACGTCCCGGCTGGTGACACACGGGTGGTTGCCTACGATAACGTACCCCAGGAATACAATAATGCAGGTATCACTCAGGATCGCCTGGTCGCCAAAGGCAACGAAGAAAATGTGGCCTATACCAATGGTGCGAAACGTCGTTTCCACGTAGTAAAAGAAGATGACACTATTTTTTATATTTCTAAAAAGTATGGAATTACCGTTGAACAACTGCGTAAATTGAACGATTTAGAAAAGGAAGAGGTAATTGTACCTTTTCAACGCATCTATTTAGACTAGTTTTCGTAAATAATAGCTCATTCAGGCTATGAATTTAAGAAGGTTACTTTAAATTCCACCAAAAAAGGTGAAGCGGCCATCCGCTTCACCTTTTTTGTTATTTTTGCACCAACCAATTAGCTCACAATCACTAGGCTTTACGATGAAGTATTTTGTAAAGTCTTCCAACTATACTCTATGATTCTCTTACTAATTTTCTTCTCCGTTTCTATTGTATTTTCTTTTTTATGTTCTATCTGGGAAGCGGCCCTGCTTAGTATTCCACCTTCCTACGTGGAGCAAAAACGACAGCAAGGAGGTACCATTGGTATTAAACTCAAAGAATTTAAAGATAATATCGACCGACCGCTGGCGGCCATCCTGACCTTAAACACCATCGCTCACACCGCAGGGGCCATCGGAGTAGGTTCTTCGGCTACCAAAATCTGGCCCGACAACGAATTGGTAACCGGAGTGGTAGTTCCGGTTCTGATGACCCTGGCCATTTTGATTCTTTCGGAATTGATTCCTAAAACACTGGGTGCCAATTCCTGGAAAAGTTTAACACCTTTTACGGTTCGTTCTCTGGATATCATTATCAAACTGCTCTTTCCCCTCGTTTGGCTCGGACAGTGGATTACCAAATTATTGAAAAAGGACAAAAATAAAAGTGTACTTAGTCGTGCTGATTTTCAGGCGATGACCGACCTGGGACACCGGGAAGGAGTTTTTGATAAAAGTGAATCCAAAATCATGCGGAATCTCCTGCGATTTAACTCGATTGTCGTGAAAAATATCATGACACCTCGTACCGTGATGGTCGCTGCAGAAGAGTCCATGACCATCCGTGATTTCTATCAGGAATATAAACCACTTCGTTTTTCCAGAGTGCCAATTTATAAAAACGCAAAAGATAACGTTACCGGATTCGTTTTGCGTAGTGAACTCCTCACCAAGCTGGTCAACGACGAAGACAGTTTATTACTAAAAGATCTGATCCGTCCTTTAATGATTACCAACGAGACGATGCCCGTTCCGGATCTCTTTAATCTGATGATTGAGAAACGCGAACACATTGCACTGGTCGTCGGAGAATTCGGGGGCGTCAACGGAATCGTTTCTATGGAAGATTTAATCGAAACGCTACTGGGTCTGGAAATAATTGACGAGATGGACAACGCGGATGATATGCAAATACTCGCCCGTAAAAACTGGGAAAAAAGAGCCAAAGAACTTGGAATCTTTCGCCCGGAAAATGAAACAGAATGATTTTTTTAGTATCATTGAATTGTTGAAAAAATTATGATTATATAAGTAATTTGACTGTTTTTTATATAGAAAATTTTTATTTGACATTCGGCAAATGATCTAAAAAAACAAGCGAAGTATCTCAACGTTTCAACAAGCGAAGCGCCTCAACATTTCAACCAGTAAAGCGCCTCAACATTCTATAACACACTAAACCCAACTTCTCTCATGGAAAACCCAATTGAGGATCAAGAACATATCGAACAAATCGAAAAAATAGTTGCTACGCCCGAACCGGTTACCGAAGAACGAGGAGCAGAAGTACCGCTTAGTGTTGCCAACGGAACAGATCGCTATCCCGATGTGTACCAGGAACATACACCCGACAAAATAGTCACGGCCACCCGAAAAGGCAATCGTTTTATCTTTATTTGTGAAAATGCGGTTACCCTAAAAATTACGGTTTTGGAGTCTGGCTTATTCCAATTAACTTATAGTCACGACGGTTTTTTTCATCCGGCGTTTTCTTACGCGCTCGATCCGGAATTCAAGGCCGCAGCGATCAATCCTGCTTTCTTCGAACAAGACGATCACTACCTGATTCGTACCAAGAAAATGAGATGCTTGGTTCAGAAAGAAAATATGGCCATCAAGTTTACCAATTTGGATGGTCAGGTAATCAACGAAGATGCGGATGGTTTCTACACCAAAACAACGATTCTGAAAGGCGTTGACCGGATAAAAATTTCTAAAAAAGCCATATCAAACGAGCGATTTTTAGGTTTTGGTGATAAAACAAAACCCAATAATCTTCGGGGGCATTATTTTGAAAACTGGAATTCTGACGCTTTTTCTTACGATCAGAATACCGACCCGCTCTACCGTTCGATTCCATTTTATTATGGATTGCACGACCAAGGTGCCTACGGTATTTTTTTCGACAACACCTATAAAACACATTTCGATTTCGATTCAAAAAATGATAATACGGTCTCCTTCACCGCAGAGGGCGGGGAAGCCAATTATTATTTTATCTACGATACGACCCCTACCGAAATTGCCAAAACGTACATGCGACTAACTGGAAAACCCGAAATGGCGCCTATCTGGGGATTGGGTTTTCATCAATGCCGCTGGTCTTATTATCCCGAAAAAAGAGTTCGGGATCTAGCAAATAATTTTCGAAATAAAAAAATACCCTGTGATGCGATTTATCTCGACATCGATTACATGGATCAATACCGGGTTTTTACCTGGAATTATGACTATTTCCCAAATCCCGAAAAACTGTTGAGTGACCTTCAGGAAGATGGTTTTCAAACCGTAGTGATGATTGATCCGGGTATCAAAGCAGATCCCAACAACCCCGTTTATCAGGACGGATTAGAAAAAGATATGTATTGCCGTATGCCCGATGGCCGTCTGATGACGGGTCCGGTTTGGCCTCCCGTATGTGTGTTTCCCGATTATACTAACCCGAAAGTGCGCGAATGGTGGGGACCACTCTACCACGATCTTTACGTAAAAACGGGAGTAGCTGGTTTTTGGAACGATATGAACGAACCAGCAGTATTTAAAATAAACGCAAAAACCTTCCCGGGTAATGTCCTGCACGATTACGAAGGTCAGCTTACTGATCATAACAAAGCCCATAATATTTATGGTATGCAAATGGCTCGTGCCACCTACCAGGGCCTGAAAGATTTAAAGCCAGAAAAAAGACCACTCGTGATTACCCGTGCTACTTATAGCGGCGGACAACGGTTTTCCTCCGTCTGGACGGGCGACAACCGATCCAGCTGGAATCATCTTCGCCTGGCCAACGTGCAATGTCAACGTCTGAGTATCAGTGGATTTTCTTACGTAGGTACGGACATTGGTGGCTTCCACGGTGATCCCGATGGTGAGTTGATGACCCGCTGGTTACAACTCGGCATTTTCCATCCGTTGTACCGGATTCATTCGATGGGTAGTAACGTGGATGGTGCAGCTATTATCAGTGGCTACGTCATCAAAGAAGAAGAACAGATTTGGCAAGAGCCCTGGGTTTACGGCGAAGAATTTACGGTTCACACGCGCAAAGCGATTGAAACTCGCTATGAGTTATTGGGTTATTTGTATACCGCTTTTTGGCGGTGCTGCCAGGATGGAACGCCATTGATGCGTCCGCTGGCATTTGATTACCCGAAAACGCAAGACGCTGATCGACCCGAATTTATTTGGGGGCAAGACTTGTTGGTGGCTCCGGTTTTGGAAGCTGGTATTCGTACCCATTTGGTGCAACTCCCCGCTGGTGACTGGTACGACCTCTTCAGTGGAGAAAGACATACAGGAAGTCGATTGCTGCAAATTGACGTAGATCATAGTTCCATTCCCATTTATGCAAAACCCGGTGCCGTGATTCCATTCTACCCCGTCCGCCAACATACGGGTGAAAAAATAACCAGCCCGGTAACTTTAAAAATCTTCTACACCGACGGAAAATATCAATCCAGTCTTTACGAAGATCAGGGCGAAGGATACGCCTACAAAAATGAAATTTATTCTGACAAAACGTTCCTGGTAGAAAACAGTGCAGAAAGCTTTATAATCAGCCAGGACATTCAGGGAATTTTTAGCGTAGATTATAAATCGTATAATTTGGAAATATACGGTTGTCCTTTTGCGGCGGATCATGTAAGCGTAGATGGCGCGGTAACCGACTTTCAAACAATTGATCTGGATAAATGTCAGGTCATAAAGTTGGAAGTTAGCGAAGAGTTCGGGGAGATTGAAATAATTAAGGAGGTGTAGCTGAAAAGTTGTTTAAGAATGTTTCCGTAGTCGTGGTGCTTAATTTTTAATCAACTTCTATAAACAATGGTTCGGTAAATTTTAATTTTGAAATGAGTGAATTATAAATTTAGATAGTTCGCCCGTTTGCTGGTTAGCTAGTTGGCTTCTCTCATACGTGAAATACGATAAAGGGAAGCCAACTAGCCAACAGGCAAACCAGCTAACGGGCAAAAAACACATGCCAATTCCATAATTAATGACAAGTTCAAAAAGTTACCGAACCATTAATAAAAAAATATATGCTAGTAGCCAAAAATATTAAAAAGTCATACGGAGACCTAACGGTACTCAAAGGTGTAGATGTGTCAATTGATCAAGGGGAGATCGTTTCCTTTGTCGGAAAGTCAGGGGCTGGAAAAACAACTTTACTACATATTTTGGGTACATTAGACCAACCTGATTCCGGTGAGTTACAAATTCGCGATACGGAGGTATTCAAATTGAACGAAAAAAAGATCGCCTCTTTCCGCAATCTGAACGTAGGATTTATTTTTCAATTCCATCACCTGCTCCCCGAATTTTCGGCTTTGGAAAATGTCTGTATTCCAGCCTTTATTAATAAAAAATCAGAAGCGGAAAGTCAGGCCCGGGCCAAAGAATTGCTCTCTTATCTTGGTTTATCAAAACGACTGGATCACAAGCCCACCCAATTATCCGGTGGAGAACAACAACGGGTGGCCGTCGCCCGTGCCTTGATGAATGAACCCGCAATTGTCTTTGCGGACGAACCTAGTGGCAACCTTGATTCGAGCACCTCCAAAGAATTACATCAATTAATTTTTCAATTAAGAAAAGATTTTAACCAGACCTTCGTGATTGTTACCCACAACGAAGAACTCGCAGACATGAGCGACCGGAAGTTGGTGATGACGGATGGTTTGCTGGACGGACAATAGAGCTTATTTGAAGCAGGATGGTTCCGGCGAAATCTTTAACTTTAAAGCACAAGAAATTTTCGGATGCTTTAAGCTAATTATTCACGCTGGGCTATAGTCAGCGTAAATAAAGTTTTGATCACCAAACTCTTTAGCGTATGGACAAAGATCCAAATCCATTATTAAAAAATAAAGATGCCAGCAAACCCACTGAATTTGGGGATGTCATGCGCAGTTTTGGCAATTTTTTTTATAACCTAATTGATCTGCGCGCAGGACTCGACCGGGAAGGAACCATCGTCAATATTAAGAATAATAAAAAAATGGCCGGCGCAAATGTCTGGTTATTAATGTGTTCGATTATGATTGCCTCGCTGGGACTTGATCTGAATTCTCCCGCCGTCATCATTGGAGCGATGCTGATTTCTCCGCTGATGTCTCCGATTCTGGGAGTAGGACTAGCGATAGGAATTAATGATAACGACGCCCTGTTACTGGCGCTTAAACACTTCGGAATTGCCATCGTTATTGCACTGGTAACTAGTACCCTTTATTTTTGGCTGACACCATTTGGAACGGAGACCGCAGAAATCCGGGCGAGAACCGCCCCTACTTTGCTTGATGTAATGGTGGCTTTTTTCGGCGGTGTGGCGGGTATTATTTCCGGGAGTCGAAAAGATAAATCCAACGCTATTCCGGGCGTAGCCATCGCCACGGCGCTGATGCCACCGCTTTGCGTAACGGGTTATGGACTCGCCACCGGTAACTGGACGTTTATGGTCAATTCCTTTTATCTGTTTTTTCTTAACGCTACTTTCGTGGCACTGGCAACTTACCTGATTGTTCGATTTTTAAAATTTCCACTTAAAAAATATGTGGATGCCAAAGAGGAAAGAAGAACCCGCTGGGTTCTGGGATTTGTGGCATTACTGATGATTATCCCAAGTGGTAAAATATTATTGACCGTTTTACACAAAGCAAAACAACAAAATATTATCAATACTTACCTGGAAAAGAATTTTAAAGACGCATTCTATCAAATTGATCCGGTAGTCGGTTCTGATTCAACGGATATAAAAATTATTGCTGGCAGATATTACGATACCGAGGACATTGATGCTTTCCACGAAGCACTAAAAAAGAAAGGCGCCACACATTTCAACCTGATTTTTTTACAGGATGATAAATCCAAAGCAGAAATTGAATTATTAAAGTCGGGTCGGTCGGAGAATACGAAAGTGATTATTGATAGTAAGAAAACGCAAGTCAGTCAGAAACAACAGATCGAACGGATGCAAACCAAAATTGATAGTCTGACCGATGAAAAAAAGAAGTTCGTACAAATAAAAAAAGAAGTTACCATTTTGTTTCCAGAGTTATCCAGTTATAGTATTTCAAAAGATATTGCCAATGTCAATCTCCAGGATACTACTATTGACAATACTCCGGTTTTAATGATTAATTGGCGAGAAAATTCTGGCTTAACGACTCGTAAAAAAGAAGCGAAAGCAGAAAAGATAATGGCTTATATAAAGTTAAGACTGGAAATTGAAAAACTAAAATTAATGGAAGCTAAGTAGTATTTTTTA
>CALLLR010000193.1 GCA_938008185.1 uncultured Saprospiraceae bacterium | reverse complement strand
GCCGGCAGGCGGGCAAAAAAATCTGCCGCCTGTCGCCTGCCTACCGCAGGCAGGCATTTTTCGAATTACCTGACCCGCCCGCTTAGCGGTTCATTCACTTCTCACACTGTCGTGTTCGACTCTGCGAGATCGTTCATTCATCTAATAAAATGTCAAACCGAATAAACTCGCTTTGAAACTCTGTTTATTATTGTTAATTCACTATTATCAAGAAGAAATTTTCATAAAATTGAGATTTAACTATCAAAATTTCCACAGAGAAAAAATTACCAGTCCATATACTCAATTAATTTATGCCCGAGGCACTAGCTATTGGTTACTGGCATTATTTTCTGAAGCGAAAGCATTTAAAACAACAATATGACCATATCCACCCATAATTTCTCTGATCAAAGCCGCATCTGGATTTACCAGAGTACGCGCGAATTTTCCGAAGCGGAGGTAGAAACGATAAATACGCACCTGGCCCAGTTTGCCGAAAAATGGGTGAGTCACCAGCGGCAGTTGATTGCCCACGGAGAAGTGCTGCACCGACGTTTTATAGTTTTGATGGTGGATGATATCCAGGGCAATGGTGCCAGTGGATGTAGCATTGATGCTTCTGTGAAATTTATCCAGGAATTGGGCAAAGCCTTTCAAACCGATCTGTTTAATCGCCTGGATTTTGCGTATTTTGATGGAGAATCGGTTAAAATAGTCCATAAATCGGAATTGCCGAAGTTGCTCGCTGATGGGATTATTTCGGAAGAAACCCCATTTTTTGATAATTTGGTAAAAAATAAAGGCGAGTTAAAGGAGCGATGGATGGTTCCTTTAAAAGACAGCTGGCACTTCCGGTTTGCAAAATAACTTCATAGAATTTATTCATACCGATAAACTTATTTTAAACGTTGTACGTTATCATTTTATAACCAAACGCAACAGATGTTAAAGAAAGTAAAAAAATGGCTGGGTATTGAAGGAGTCAAGCTGGAGTTGATATTACCGGAAGAAGTAGATTTATCCACTGGCAAATTGGTTGGTAAAATACAGTTTTATTCCATGCACGAACAGACGGTGTCCCGGTTGAAAATCACTCTGGTAGAACGATACACCCGAGGTCGTAAAAATGAAAAAGTAACGGACGAATACGAACTGGGAGAAATTGACATCAAAAAGCAAATTCAGATCCCCGCCGGAGAAGTTATCGAGGTAGAATTTAAATTGCCTTTCGAACTGGTCAAGTCAGAAATGGATAGTCTGGAAGACAAAAATTTTGTTCTGGGCAAACTGATCAAGACCGCCAAATGGATCAGCGGTGTTCAGTCCGAATATCGAGTAGAAGCAGAAGCGGACGTCATCGGCACTCCGCTAAATCCTTTTGATAAAAAATATGTACACATTGTATAAGGTGCTGTTCAGCGAAGTGTATCATTAGTCGCTCACACCTCGGTACTACCTAATCCGAGTCCCTTAGTGCTATTCCAAATGTCTTGGCTGATTATTGTGACTGCCGTGTTAATTCCAGCGGGATTTTTCCCTAAAGTGTATCCGCGCGGAAGTTTTCCTTTATAGCCTATCCCGAGCATCTTCTTGGGAAAGACAAGGTGCGGGATGCTAAATGACACACTTCGTTGTCCAGTCTAATTCCAACCCTTAGTTCCCTTCCTGCATTTTCTTTTGTTGGTCTTCAAATTGTTTAATAATTTCTTCATCAGATTTTCCTAAATTTTTCAGTAAAAACTGGGTATCATCCGCAAATTCATCCTCAGGGTGTTTTTCCACAAATTCCTGATACAGTCCTCTGGCCTTATCGTACTGTTGCATTTCACTATCCAGCGTAAATGCTTTTAGGAACAGCGCCTGTGGAGCTTTTGGGTAACTGCTAAAATTAGTATAAATCTGGTCGTAAATAGTTAGCGCCAGATCGTATTTTTTAATGGAACGAGCAGTTTCCGCCGCCTGGAAAAGATACTTGGCTGCGTCCGGATCCTGAGGAGCCACTTTGGCGTAAGACTGGCAGTACTCAATATATTCCGTTGCTTTATTCGCATCAAATTTATTATTTTTCTCATTATAAATCTGATTACGGGTAGTTTCAATTTTTTTGCTTAATGTTGCCGCGTCCATCGTTTCAGAATTTTTGGCAACATCCGTTTGACAACCAGTAAAAAATACCGTGCTTAATAATAATACAAACAGCAATCTCATTTTAGGATTATTTTATTAGTGTAAATAAAGTGGTAAATCGTTCCTTTCGAGTAAATTTGAGTCTAAAAGGTAGAAATAATTTTCCTTGTTTTTGGTAACCCAACAAATTTAAAGAATTTTATAGAAGAAATCACCTTGAAATTGTTCAAAATTGCCAAAATACCAATGAACTTAGAGAATTGAACAACTTCTTTTTTAAAATAATTATTATGAACGTCTCTTTTCGTTACTTTTTATTGCTTTTAGTCGTTGGTTATTTAACGGCCAGTTCTTGTTCCAGTCAACTGAAAAAGGACTATGTTTCCAGTGTTGCACCCGTTCTTCCGGCAGATTTACCAGCCGAATACGCCACGACCCGCGGATCTTCACCCTGTGGCGATCGGATGAACTACGTTCCTGACCCGGAGTTTTTGGATCACACCCCAGAAAAAATAATATGGGTCAACATCCATTATATGTTATCCGAAAAGAAAAAAAATAATTTTGATGAAACAGACGGGTATAAATTTGCGCATCAGTTTATCTACCATTGTAATCAGTATTTGAAAAAAAATCTGAAGATGAAATTGCCCTTAGGAAATAATACGCCGCAATTACCTTTGCGATATTCTTATGCAATTGCCAAAGATTATTCCACGGCAGATGATCACGCTATTTATTTTCACCGCGATGACGAACTGTATCATTTTAATGGTACCAGGTCTCGAGACCGAAATTTTGGTAGTCGAAAAGTATTCGAAAAGTATGGAAAAAAGAAAGGAGAAGTACTTAATGTTTTTTTAATGGAGCCCCACCTGGACAGTCTAAAGTCTTCCACTTTTCAAGTTACTGGACGCGGGGTTGCTTTTGGCGATTGGTTAAAATTGACGGCGGTTTATCAAAATACGCGCGACACTACTTTTACGGCGGAGGGAAAAACGCTGATATATGGTCGTTATGCTCAACAACGTACTTTCAATCATGAAGTGGGGCATTGTGTAGGAATGGCGCATTCGTGGCGAAAAAATGACGGTTGTGATGATACACCACCGCACCCTAATTGCTGGGGTATAACCGATCAGCCTCCGTGTAATGTCAAAGCCATTTCAAATAATATGATGGATTATATTCCGGTGGCCCAATCCGTTACCCCTTGTCAGATTGGTACGGCCCACTGGACCATGTCGAATAAAAAACGAAAAGTGCGAGGTTGTCTGAAAAAAACGTGGTGTAAATTTAATAAAGATAAAACCATTGAGATAAAACAAGACCACGAATGGAATGGCGCCAAAGATATTGAAGGACATCTTGTCGTAATGGACGGCGCTACCCTTACCCTGCGTTGTCGTCTTTCATTACCCAAATTGGCAAAAATTATTGTTTACCCAAAAGGAAAATTAATCCTGGACGGCGCGACGCTAGAGAATGACTGTGGCGAAGAATGGGAAGGAATTGAGGTTTGGTCTTACGGAGCAGACAGAGGAGAAGTGGTCTATTTTAATTCTCCGACTATAAATAACGCAAAAAATAAAGTAACCTTGTTGTAGATTGAAAGAAGTTGGCGCAGCTTTTTTTGTTGAAGCCATGAGGGAGGAGACTTTACGACCAAGTATGTGGTCTCCCATCCCTACGGGTTCGCTAATTATCATTAGCTCAGACATCCCGCACCTAGTGCCTCGGGCATAAATTAATTGAGCATATGGACTGGTAATTTTAAATCTGCTCTGCGTTAGAAAATTCCTCATTATGCTACGGCATAACTCCGGATTTTCTGCCTTGATCAGCTGTAAAATTACTGCCTCCATAAA
>CALLLR010000192.1 GCA_938008185.1 uncultured Saprospiraceae bacterium | reverse complement strand
TGGAATTAATGAGCTTGCTAAAACAGCCTTTCGTATTACAAAATGTAGCCGAACAGCGCAGTCTGTCCCCGGCGGCAATTCAGAGTCGACTCTTCCAAAAGGTCGTCAAACGTCGCGGACAATTAATGGTCGAAATTGAACGTAAACGTAAAAAATCCGTAGCCGCCAAACAACAGATGGCCACCATGATCGAAACGGCGATCGACTTTTTTGTGGAGCACCATTCGGGAACTTTTTCGGATGTAGAATTATCTGGCAATGCTACTTATCAGGAATTGCTGAACGATATCCGTCGGGTAGAATTGGAGATGAAAGATGTCCGGTTGTCACTGGATTTGCGTCGTCGTTTAGAAAATCGTATCCTTAAAAAGAATCGGGCCGACCTCGAAAAAATGGTGGCCTACGAAGGTAAATACGCGTACGTCCAAAATGATCCTGACCTCTTTGTGGATTTGGAATCGGCTACCACCAGTTTTCCGGAATGGGACATAAAAATGCTGGAAAAACCGGGAACAGCGGATTGGTTTCTCGTTTGCTTTGTGCGGAATACCGATCAGGAAATCTATCGGCCCGATACGACCGAAAATCTGGCGGCGGGTCGTGCTTTTGAAATTCAGGAAAATAATTATCCTGATTTTTTAGCCTATACGGAAAATTATTTACCTGCGATTTTTAGTTATAAAATGCTGGAAGCGGTTTGGGAGATGCAACGGGGAGAAGCCAAAGCAGCAGCTTTTCCGCAGTTTGATCCGGAGGTGTTAAAAGATTTATTACCAAAAGATAAAGTGCAAACCAAAGCGCTCCGTTGTGTGCTGGAAAAAAAGAAACGGGATCACCTCGAAAAAAACCGAACCCGTCAGGTGCCCGCTATTCCACCCGAGTTTATTGATGATACCCCGTATTTTCAAAAAAAGCTGGAAGAGTTTATGATTAAGGCCAAATTGCAGATGATGAGCGGATCGGGCATTCTGCTTTTATCCGGTCCACCGAGTACCGGAAAAAGTGCTTTTCTGAAGTTTGTGGCGGCTCTTACGAACCGGGAATATTTTGAACACGCTGCCGATAAATGGCAAACCAAAAACAGTCTGGTCACGGCCATTCGTTTCGGAGAACGGGGACCGTACACCACACCCGCTGGTTTTACCCGCGCGATCACAACGCCCCATAGTCTGGTCAGTATTGAAGAAATAAAAGAATGGCCGGAAGCGCTGCGGAAATCGTTAAATCCATTTTTTGCGGGTAGCAAAATATTTACCGCCGCGGATGGTACCAATTATCAGATTGGTGAAAATATATTGTTATGCGCTGCAACCAATTTGGGCGCAATGTACCGTCAGGACGACGAACCCTTTACCGCAGATTTCTGGTCCCGAATTGAAGTGATTGAATACGACTACGCACCGCATACCGTTGACCGAACCTATTATAACCAGCTCCACGAACCCCGCGTTGGACGTTATCTCACCATGCAGGATTTGACGCGGAGTTACTTTAATGCTGATTTTGCTCCTGCCAAACCGGAGGCCCGCGCCCGTTATTACGCGCAGCAATTATTGGAGTTTACCTTACTTCCAAAAGCGGATGAACAGGTAAAGCGCTCCAACTTACAAAAAAGTATCCGAGGATTTTTTCAACAGATTGGTTCCGCCACCGGAGTAGTCGCCAATCCGGAAGAAGCGGCCAAAGTGGCTTTGCGTCGACTCCGGGATTTTCAGGGATACAGCCCTCTGGAATTTTTCGATCTCTACGATCATTTTATCAATGCTCAACCGCTCCGTTCCAAAAAATTGGCGGCCCTCCAGTCTTCCGACGTAGAACGCTATATGCAATTGAAAACGCAGATCATCATGGTCAATTATCTGGAAGGTGCCCTGAGAACTTTACGGGAAGAATTTTACACTACGGCCGGACAAACGGAAATCGAAGGAACGAATCGGGAGTTTATTAAGTGTGTTTATCTGATGGGATTGTTGGGGAGACTTTAAGGAATATTGAATATCCAATATTTGAATAATGATTTTTGCCCGCGACCGTGGGGTACATCGATGAACTGGGGTGGTAATTTTTTAAGTTTGGGGGGCTTGTCCAAAATTTTATTGAAAAATATGCACGCTAACTGAATACTAATCCACCAAATAACTAATCCGCATATCAAAAAATCCTCTAATCCGCACATCAAATTAAAAAACCAGAAACGCCTCCGTCTTCGTATCTCTCGAGTTTTCCACAGTAAAATAATAAACTCCGGTAGCAAAATTAGCGGTTTCTATTTCTACCAAATTGCTACCAAAAGTAGTTGATTCTACTTCACCCGTATAAACTGTTCTGCCCAGCAAGTCGGTAACTCTAATTCGGTAGGTAGCCTCGTCGGGAGTTTGAAAGCGGACGGTAGCTAGGTTGTTACCAGGAAAAACAGGGTTGGGAACAATAGAATTTATTTCCAGCGGTCCGGCACTTCCCCCACAAAATTCCTGTAATAAATTGAGGCTTCCTCCCAAATTGAGACGACCACCCGAAACCGTTTTTCCTTCTAATTCAGGTACTTTGGTGGTACCGTTAAGAATAAAACTTTTCATGACCAGGGCGGCTTGCGAAGGATCATTTTTAGCAAAATTGGCAAAACCATCACAAGGTGCACTGTACAATAACCCAATTCCTCCCGTTACGTGGGGCGTGGAAGCAGAAGATCCACCAATAGAACCATAATCATTGTTAGGGCGGGTACTAAATGATCCGGTACCGGGAGCCGATAAATCCATATGTGTCGCAGTTCCGCTATAAGACGCATCGAGTATATCCTGGCGGTCCGTATTGGTAACGACCACCATATAGTCGGTACTACAAAAGGAGGGTAGATCACCTACCTCATCGACGTCAATATTGTTATTATTACAGGCTACTACTGATAAAATACCCGCCTGGCCCATTTCCTCCATTATGTCACACCACTCACCAAATAGTGGATTGTCTTCCGGAAACCTCAGGTCAAATCCAAAAGAAGAATTGGTGGCAACGATGAATGCTCCTTCTGCTCCGTTGGACTCGTTGTACGCTAAGCGTTGATCCAGGATATATTCGCAGGAAGCAATAATTTCCGTGATAAACAGGGTACTACTGACTGGCATTATTTGAATGTCCCAGTTTACACCGGTAACCCCCATAGCGTTATTTCCTTTTGCACCCATCAAGCCACAGACGCGTGTACCGTGTGAAGTAACCGTATGTTGATCGTTTTGGTTGACAATACTATAACCCTCGTAGTCATCGGTGTAACCATTGTTATCATCATCAATTCCGTTGTTGGGAATTTCCAGGTAGTTTTTCCAGATATTGTCCCGCAGGTCTTCGTGCTGCGTATCGCAGGATTCCAGATTGGCAATTACGATGGTATCACCAAGAGCCGTAAGACCACCCGTGGTAAAATTCCAAACCTCCGGAGCATTGATTAAATTCATATGCCACTGTTCAGAATAATCTGGATCATTGGGGGTGGTTCGCATGGTGGCTTGTTCGTTAAAAGCAGCATAGACAACATTTGACTCTTTATTTAATAAATTAAGTAGTTGTTGTGTGTCAATAAAATAAGGATCAAACTCAATAATGGACAATTGGCGTCTGCTGGAAGGGGTACCAGCATAGAAAGCGGATGTAAGGTTATGCTGTGCAATAAATTTATTAATAAAAGATTCAGCCGCAATGCCTGGTTCTAATTTAACGGTTATCTGGTCGGAGAACGAAATTTTTTTTTGTGAAAAAACGGTAAAGGAGGAACCTATTAAAAAGAGTAGAAATAATAAATGGGATTTCATAAAGGATTAATTTTAAACAACTTTACACAAAGTAACTTACGGGCGAGGTAGCAGTTTTATCATACTAAGTTACGTAAATACTCAGAAGTGTGCAATAAACGACTTCCGTACCAGCTAAAATATTCACCATCAACTAATTTTATGACTGCTGTTGGACATAGTTTGGCGATTTCTGTCATATGTTTTTCTTTGAATGGAAAAGGTTCGGAAGAGAGCAGAATAAGGTCGGGCTTTAAGGTTTTCAGATCGTTTTCGGTGACGATGGGGTAGCGGGTTTGATCTGCGTAACAATTGGTCCAACCGGCCCGCTCAATCATATCATTAATGAAAGTATCTCCACCTACGGTCATAAAAGGTTTTTGCCAGATTAAATATAAAACGCGTAAAGGAGGCCGATTGGTAATTGATCTTTTGAGTTTTGAAAACCCTTGCTGTATTTTTTCTGCGAGCTCTATTGCCCGATCGCTTGTATTTGTAATGGCTCCAACAGATCGGATCATCTGACAAGCATCTTCTAAATTTTTTACATCACTCACCCAAACCGGATATTTTTGGGCGAGCTCTAAAATTTGGTCTTTATCGTTTTCTTCTTTATTGGCAATAATGAGGTTTGGGTGCAGGGCTTCGATCCGGTCAAAATGATATTGTTTGGTTCCTCCGACCCTGGTTTTATTTTTAAACCATTCGGTGGGATGAACGCAAAATTTGGTGATGCCGACTACGGATTCGTCCAATGCTAAGTAATGCAATAGTTCTGTTTGGGAAGGGACGAGGGAGATGATTCTTAACGGTCCGGCGGGGATTTGTAGGGTTGTGTTGGTTTGATCGGTGAATGTCATGGGATTATAAATATTTTACAAAAATAATAAACACCGGTAGAAAAATTAGAAGTCTTAATTGTTATCAGGTTATTCTCAAAAATGGGGGTGTTCAATTAACTGTGTCTAATCAGTTAGCTCAAGTATATAGTTAAAGTATTGTATCTATAATTAGTTGTTAATCAGTTTATTAGTTGACTAGTCTCTTTTTACGCAATGCTTGCGCAACAAAAAACACAGATTATTGAATAGTCCCTCAAAAATCGTCGATTTAACCAATCCACCAATCCACCAATCCACCAATCCGCATATCAAAAAATCCGCACATTCACCCCTCTTACCGCTCATTCACCAACGCCACCTTATCGCCCGCAGCATTAACCGCCATTCTTGAAATATCACGAAGACCATAACGCGATAAATCCGCAATTTCTTTCCAGCTAATATCTTTACTTCGATTAAATTTATAAATTTTGCTACCCTGAGCCATTAAAAATGTACCATCTTTTAGCAGGGCAAAATCTTCTACCCCTTCTAGCATCGCAGTAACCAGTTCGGGTTGATAGGTAGACATGTTGAGTCGTTTGAGCAACCAGGTTTTTTCGTCGATCATATGAACAAAAGCAATGTCGCCATTCGGAAATTTGCGTAAACACCGACCGATATTTGAGGTAATCGTCACTTGATCATTGGTTTTTAAATCCACGGCTACGAGTGTGTGTGGTTCACCAACGATAAAAAGGACGACTTTACTGATCGAAGACCAGGCGTAATAACCTACTCCGGTTAGATCCTCTAATATCGCTGATCCCTGGCTGGAACGATCAAAAGGATATTGCCACAAATACTGTGTTTTATTTTCGTCCGTAGCTACCCGTACGCAGGAAATTTGGGGATTTGGAATTTTGCCCCGTAGCGCCGGCATAAGATCAGCAGAATATTCTCCCTCGTACGTTCCGGTAAATCTTGTTTTTACTCGGTCGGCCAAATTAAGATGATACAAGTCCGTTTGTGATTCACCAGGAACTTGCACCGTTAACATCATTTCATCATTATTGATAAAAACGGGTTGATTATTATAACCACTGGCGTTAAAATTGGTTAGGAATTTAGGTTGCGCCAGTTGATAATCATTCGTGTCAGCAGCAATCAAATCAAAGAGGTAGATATTGGTGTTGGGAGGAGCCTGAGCTAGAAGGGTACAGGAAAAAAAAATAAACAATAGGGTAATATTGGTGCTCATCGTAATTCGTTTTTTTGGAAGTTTAATAACTTCATCACTTATTGAATCTTTACTTATGCCACTACGATGATAGAGAATTTTTTTAAAAAAATACAATTACGGAACATAAAATATTTTTCTGCTCCGTCAATT
The DNA here is from genome assembly GCA_938008185.1 of uncultured Saprospiraceae bacterium. Taxonomy (GTDB): domain Bacteria; phylum Bacteroidota; class Bacteroidia; order Chitinophagales; family Saprospiraceae; genus JALZUU01. The sequence goes on along the minus strand of CALLLR010000192.1, from coordinate 20,006 downwards.
GACTGCCAATCCGCACATGCCGCCCGTCCGCTTACGGGCCTGCCTGCCGTTCCAGGCATGGGTGTCTTCCCTTGTCGTATTTTCATACACAACCCTCCCGTTGGTCGGGATCGGTTAGTTATCCACTATTCCCCTTGCACTTTCACTACCTTCGAGATAATCTCTTCTTCGTCCACCGTTAATTTTACAAAATAAATTCCCGCAGGAATAAAATCATCCAGCTCGTAATGGTAAACACCCCGGAGGAGTTCCTCGTTTTTGCGGTAAGTCTTTACGATCAATCCATTTGAATTATATACTTCCAGGGATACGTGTCGGGTGCGATCCAGTTGAAAAATAATTTGTGTGGACGTCGTAAATGGATTTGGGTATACCCGGAAAGGAATCCTGACCACCGGTGCCGTGGTATCCCGTTCGATCAGGACGTCGTATCCCTTGGGCTGTCGTACCTCTAAAAATACCGGAGCACCGGTTAATTGAATAGAACTACCCACAATCAGTTGCTCGTCAGGATTGATGGAGTGATCCCAGGATTTTACAAAAATCGAATCTACCGGGATAAGGGGAGAAAAAGCATATTCCCGGGTTGCTAGCTCGCTTCGGTCGATCACCGTTTCCGCCCACAAGACATACGTAAATTTATCCAGGTCATCTCTAAAAGCCGCCCCGCGTACACCTTCTGGTAAAAGCAACGCCTGGGTTTCCAAATCGTCATAGGTTTTTCCAAATAAAATATCCGAGGTCGTTTTATAAGCGATGGCTACATCATTGGGAACTGGCTGGTCTTCATTTTTCAGATTTTCGTACATGCCCATCAGGTGAAATTCTGTTTCTGCTTCTTCCGTTTTACGACTATCTGCCAAGTTGAAAATACAAAACTGACGTACAGATTCCTCTTGAACTTTAACCAGTGTTTTTATAATAAAATTTCGCTGTGCTTTGTCCGTTCCAATTGCCTCACCAAAAGAACGCCTTGGGATATTACATTCGGTGATGATAAAGTGCTTTTGTGGCAAATTAACTCCGTAACCATATTTAAGTAATACATTTTCAAATTCTTTCTTTTTTGCTACTACACCATCTACTGCCGCATCGGAGTGTCTGTAATAATCAAACTGAAGTCGTTCCTGATTCCAGTCGCGCATACTGCCGTCCACGTGGGGGTAAACGTGAAAACTCATCACGTCAAAATAGGCACCACCTTTTTTGGGGAAATCTGCGGTTGTATTTCCCTTGTCTGGATTATCGGTATTTCGTAAAACGGCATCCAGAAAAGAAGGATACCCAATACCACCGATGGCAATAAACTGATCAGGTCGGAGCGTTTTTATCACCTCGTAACTGATCCGTAGCATTCGGATATAATTTTGGACGGGGGCCTGAATGGCATACTCACAGGGTTCCGGGTCGTTGACCCACCAGTTGCCTTCCATTCCCGGTCGCTTCCAGCCGTTGCCCACGAAGTCAAAATCAGGTTCGTTCCAGATTTCCCAGGTGCGGGCAAAGTCTCCGTATTTATCCAGTAAATTGTATAAATACAAGGCGTAAAAATTAGTGTCATTGACGGGGGTGCCATTTTCTCCGTTGTCCCAGATGGGGGCGTACATATTCCGGAATAATTCCGAGGGTCGGTCTTCACAGTAAAAAGTAGAGTCCTGATGGGGGCGGGAAGGATAGCCAATAAAGATGGTATTATTTTGAATGCCCAGGGTTTTATAATAGGCGTGTGTTTCGATCCTGATATCATATCCCCAGGTCTCCAAAAAATGCTCAGGTAGCGCAGGCCGTAAGCTACGGACCCCCGCACCGTGTATGCCTTTTTCAGGATTTCCGGCGGCAAATTCGGCCAGATCTACGTCTTTCCAGGGAGGAAAATATCCCATATTAGAACCAAATCCAAATGGGCCCGGATAAACGGCCATCGAATCATTAGCCGAGTAAGTAACCTGTGCCGTAGTCGGAAGGAGCATACATAAATAGGCCAAAACAAGGAAAAATTGTTTTCTCATTTCTATAATAATTTTTAAGGAAAGTCTTTGGGAGTTTTTAAACAGCTTCTGTCTTAAAACAACATTTGAATGAGGTTAGGATAACGTCAGTAAAGTTTTTGGGTAACTTCTGTATTAAAGGTAGTGTATGGATAGGTAGGCACAAATATAGACATATTTATTACTCGAATTGGCTACTATGGTTAGAAAGTGTCATTATAATAACAAAACCGTCTGATGTCAGGCATAATATCAGACGGTTCTTATAAATGAGATTTAGGGTGTTCCGTATTCTTTAGTGTCGCTATTTAAAAAAGCCAAGTAGCCTCAGTAAATCCAGACCATTGGCGACGAGTACCAGCGCAATGACAATCACAAAGCCAATGACAGTGGCTATTTCCATAAATCGATCGCTAGGCTTTCGCCCGGAGATTACTTCGTAGAGTAAAAACATGACGTGCCCGCCGTCCAGTGCTGGAATAGGCAGTAAATTCATAAAAGCCAGAATTAGCGAAAGCGCCGCAGTTAATTCCCAGAACCGCTCCCAAATCCATTCTTTCCCGAAAAGGGTTCCGATGGATCCAAAACCACCCAGACTTTCGGTTACCTTTATTTTGCCCTTAAACATCTGCCCGTAGGCTTTAAACTGAGAACCGAGGAAATTCCATCCCTTTTTGATTCCCGCGGGAAATGACTCCAGCAGGGTATAGTCTTGTCTTTCGGTTTCGAAAAAGTGATGAAAACTATATCGGTATAGACCGATGGTCCCGTTTTCAGTCAGGGTAACCGGCATTTCCAGTTTTTGGTTATTCCTTTCTACGGTGACGATAACCTTTTTGCCTTTATGCTCTTTCGCAATCGCTACAAACTGGTCGTAAAATGGGCTAGGCTGACCATTTACCGCTACAATCTTGTCATCAACCTTGATGCCCGCTTCTCGCCCCGGACTATCTCCTTCGTCGGGGACGTCCTGGACGACAAATGGTAACCGAGTGATGAATAATCGTTCGTTTTTGTTTTTATAGCTGGTTAGTTCAGAAATCCACTTTTCGTCAATGGGTAGCTGTATTTCACGGTTATTTCTTTCTATGGACATTTCCCGTGCTTCGTTAAAAACGATTTCTGTCAGTACAAAACGATCACTAAATTTAGTCATGGGCTTACCATTGACACTCACTATTTTATCCCCGTTTTGGAGACCCATTTCCAAGCCTAACGAATCAGTTTGAATACCATATTCGACATTGGTATTCGGCAAATATTCCTCTCCCCAGACGAAAAGGACCATCGCGTAGATCAAAAATCCCAAAATAAAATTGACGGTGACGCCTCCCAGCATGATAATCAGACGCTGCCAGGCCGGCTTTGAGCGAAATTCCCAGGGCTGAGGGGGTTGTTTCATCTGTTCCTTGTCCATACTCTCATCGATCATCCCCGATATTTTTACGTAACCACCCAGCGGTAGCCAGCCGATTCCATATTCCGTTTCTCCTTTTTTTATTTTAAATAATTCAAAATAAGGATCGAAAAAAAGATAAAACTTCTCAACGCGGGCACCAAACCAACGAGCAGGGAAAAAATGCCCCATCTCGTGTAAAACAATCAAAATGGACAAACTCAGCATCAACTGGCCAATCATGATCAAATATTCCATATGCTATTTTATTATAAGTACTTGGACAAAATTATGTTTAGAGAAAATTAGGTTAATATTTTGATGCCAATCGAGGCATCGAAAGTTGAACTATGCCGGGTATAGTGATATTTTCGATAACCTGCCGGCCGGACAGGCGGGCGCTGAGTGGCTGCAAAATATACCAGAATTTTTTAAATTTAATTTGTCCACGTACTTTATTAACTGAATCCACGGAAACTTGTTGTAAACTCCCCACAAAATTACACTTAAACCACCGATTTTTCAATCTGATTCAGCAACTGGGAACTAATTGGGTTTTGTGCTGGAAGGTTCTTTCCAAAAACTTAACGTAACCTCTCCTAAATTTATGATATTTTTACGCTCTAATGCAGACTATTCAATAATCTGTGTTTTTTGTTGCGCAAGCATTGCGTAAAAAGAGACCAGTCAACTAATAAACTGATTAACATTTAACTATAAATTCAATATTTTAATTATATGATTGAGCTAACTGATTAGACACAGTTAATTGAACACCCCTCTAATGCAGCTATTTTATACGACCCATATTGACGATCAACTGGCTTTTTTATCCGGAGAAGAGGCCAAACACTGTGTGCAGGTGCTTCGCCACCGGGTAGGAGACCAAATAAATTTGATGGATGGCCTGGGTGGGAATTACGTGGGGTCAATCATTGAGGCGACCAAAAATAAAGTCAGTCTGCGTATCTTATCCCGTCAGCAATCGTATTCCCACCGGAAGGCGAAACTTCATCTGGCTGTTGCTCCCACTAAAAATATCAGTCGTTTTGAGTGGTTTTTAGAAAAGGCAACCGAAATTGGGATAGACGAAATTACTCCGATTTTATGCCAGCGCTCAGAACGTAAAGTGGTAAAACCGGAACGGCTCAAAAAAATTATCCTGGCCGCAGCCAAACAATCAAAAAACACGATCCTGCCAATCTTAAACCCAATGGCTAAATTAGGGGCTTTTTTTAAAGAAGAATGGGCTGGTTCACCGCAGCAATTTATTGCACATTGTGAAAAAGATAACGAAGTTCACTTATTGGAAAAATACAAAGCGGATCGGGACGTTATTATTCTGATTGGTCCGGAAGGTGATTTTTCTCCGGTAGAAATCAAAAATAGTTTCGAAAACGGATACGTTCCCATAAGTCTCGGCGCGAGTCGTCTACGGACAGAAACGGCAGCGGTGGTCGCTTGCCATACCGTAAATTTACTGGGGACATCTATAAAACTAGAAAAATAAAATTTGGTTTTTAGATAAAATATACCTTTTTCTTACTAGGTTTTTTGCTTATTACCGCTTGCTGTTTGTCTTCTTCTATCGCGTTAGAAGAAAGCAAATTGCCAGGAGCAAATAGCCTTTTTTCAAGTACACATTTAATTGATTTAGTACCAGCTTAGCTCTTAATTAGTATTGCCTAAAAAAAACATATGAAAAATATTCTCGGATTATTCTGTTTCCTTTCTCTTTTTACCGCTTTTACCGTGGTATCTCCTCCTACGGAACCTGCCTTAAAAATGGCCTTACTCAAATACAGTGGCGGGGGAGACTGGTACGCAAATCCTACCGCTTTACCCAATCTGGCTAAATTCTGTAATACCAATCTGCAAACTGGCTTTGCCACAGACTTTGAAACAGTGGAAGTTGGCAGTGCGGACTTATTTAATTATGCATTTTTACACATGACTGGACATGGAAACGTAGTTTTCTCTTCTTCGGATGCCGAAAATTTACGCAATTACCTAATCGGAGGTGGGTTTCTGCACATCGACGATAATTACGGAATGGATCCCTACGTCCGCACAGCCATGAAAAAGGTTTTTCCCGAACTGGAATTTGTGGAACTCCCCTTCGAACACGAAATCTACCACCAGCGTTTTAATTTTAAAAATGGATTACCAAAAATTCATAAACACGATGACAAACCCGCTCAGGGATTTGGTCTGCTCTGGGAAGGTAGACTGGTATGTTTTTATAGTTATGAATCTGATTTAGGCGATGGATGGGAAGATCAGCCTGTCCATAAAGATCCCGAAGAATTACGACAGAAAGCGCTGCAAATGGGCGCCAACATCATTCAGTATGCTTTTACGCAGTAAAACTTATAACGTTGAAAGAATAAATTGAAGTTGTTATTACCCTTGCAAAATCTTCTACTCCCAAAGCATATTACGCTTACGGCGAATATAATCTCTGACATTCAACCAAAAAGCCACAAATAGATAGAAAATAACCGGAGAACCCAACGCCACAAAAGAAATGTAAATAAAGTAAATTCTCACCCGCGCAGAAGCAATGCCCATCTTCCGACCAAGGTAGCTACAAACCCCGAAAGCTTGTTTTTCCAACAGATATTTAAATTTTTTAATCATAAAATAAAGGATCAAGATTCTTAAGGGCCAATTTACAAAAAAAAAGTACAGTTTCTGCAAACTGAGTCTCATTTTTTACAGCACTAATTGGCTTAAAACGAAGTTTATAAATATTTAATGTATCAGTATTCCGCTTTTAACTGATTTTTTTTCTAACTTTGATGCACGTTCCATTCCGAAAACCTTTCTATAACACATAAGCACCTCTCAGTGCTATCACCATTTTAGGCTATAATCGCTAAATGAATCTTATTCGTATATCCATCCTATGCCTTTTTTAAGGCGGGTTTCTCACATAATCTTGCAATAAAAAACTAAACTTATGAACAAATTAGTACAAAAACAACTCCTCTTTTGGTGTTTATTACTCACTTGTAATCTAGCCTTGGCTCAGTGGGGCCCGATTCGGATTGAATTTGATGAAATGGGATTTCCTGCAGCTTCCCAAAACTTGGTTAACCCCGCCAATCCTGGTCCAGTAATAGTAGGCGAATACGATGTAGTAACTGCTGGCGCTATGTGTGGTGTTGGTGCTGAATATGCCGCCGGACAGGATGGAACAAATGATCTGAGAGTAACTGTTACTCTGGTTACGGCCACCGGATTAACTTGGACTCAGACCGATGGTGACTATGAGACGACAACTACAAGCCCTGGAAGTTTTGCCTCAGACTATAGCGTCAGTTTGGGACAATCCCGGCCCAATGATTTTGCTTATATCAAATACGAATTTGAATTTATTAATGGGCTTCAAAATAGTATTGATGCTACAACTTTCGAAACTCGACATACTTCTACCAATGGTAGTAGTGAGGGATATGAGTGGACGCAGGTAACCCTAAACGGAACGCCTATCAACGAAGCGAACATTGGTAATTACCAAAATACGGATTACAATGATATTACAATGCCAAGGAATGCGGACCTCAGTTATATGAATGGTATCACCATGAGTGAATTTTTATCTGGAATGTCTGCTGGTTCAGTCGCTCCCGGAGGATTGGTCATTCCTGGATGGTGGGCAGTAGATGATTTCAACACCACTATCTTTGATGATATAGAGATGGCAGGTAATCCTACGGCTGGAGATGGTGGTCCAAACGACAGTCAAACCATTAATGGCGCCACTGATTTTGGCTTGGCTCCGGCTGCATTGGTATCTTCCGTTACCTACTATTTTGGATTAACAGACGTAGCTTTTGATGTAGACGGAGATGGTTTTACACATACGAACACCTTACCGTCTGCTCGTGTTGCCTACTTCAACATCGGTTCTGCTTGCGCTGCCGCCGCAATCTGCCCCACCATCGGAGCACTCTCCGACCCCGCCGACATCTGTGCCGGAGAAACTTTTGATATTACCGCGGATGGATTAATCGCTATGGACATGACCACTAATATGGAAGCGGACTTTGGAATCAATTTCGTAAGCTTTTCTGGTGCTGCTGTTCCAACGGACCCATACATGGGAGGAAGTTCTTTAGGGATTGTTCCTTTTGGTGATCTGATGACGGGAGATAGAGGGATTGAGGCGACTTTAACGGGAGCCGGTGGCATGCTCGCCGCGGGTACTTACAATATATGTGCAATCCTTGATCCGGTACCAGCTGATATGACGTGTCGTCCTACCCAATGTATCGAACTGACCGTTAATGAAGTGCCCGTCGCTCCCGGCATCATGGGCCAGATTACTTTCTGTGAAGGAGATAGAATCTCTCCTATTACCGCTATTTCCAACCCTCCCGGAGCCGCCGCAACTTTTAACTTTTACGCAGATGCGGCTCTGACTACCACTTCTCCCGGAACGATAAACGGGGCAGAATATACGGCTGCCTTGACCAGAGCAGGTACCGAACAAGTATTCATTACCCAAACCATCAATGGTTGTGAAGGCCCTGCTTTGGGGATCACTATAACGATTAACGCCGCGCCAGATGCGCCAATGGTGGCTGATGTTACGGTCTGCGATGGCGAAGATACTACGATTACGCCAGGTGGTGGAGGCAGTGCCATGGTATTAGGAATGGAAAATTTTGATGGCGGTGGAGTTGGCTTCACCTCTACAGGTGAATTTAATGATGGATCTTCTGATCATTTTGGAACGACCAATGGTTCAAATATCAGTAATGTGTCAGGTGATTATAGTTTTGAAGATGGAACCAATATTTTCTGGGCCGCTGAGGATGTCGATGATGGCGGAGGACCTGGAGTTAATCCGGCAAGTATGACCCTCAATCCAATCAATATAGCCGGTTTTTCTTCTGTAGAAGTTTGTATTGACATGGCTGCTGGAAATAATAACCCTCCTGGTAGTAATGGATACGATGCAAATGATCATGTGTTTATTCAATATAGTACAGATGTAAATCCCGCTTTTACAAATGGTTTTTGTTTTAATTATTTAAATAGTGGGGACCCTTCTGATATATCTAATGAACCACTCTATTCTGATCCGAATTGTGATGGAGACGTTTCCGATGGCGTATTAATGACAGTAACAGGACAGACGTTCTGTTTTACAATTCCAGATGCTGAAACCTCAGGAATTGGTGCATCTGCCTTGACGGTAAATGTTGAAGTTGCCATGGGCTCAGGAAATGAAGAAATTGCTTTCGATAATATCGTCGTTAGTGGTACCAGTATGTCAACCATGGCTGGTACTTTCAATTTTTACGACGGTGATCCGGATATGGGGGGAATATTATTAGATGGTCCCGTTGCTTCTTACGATCCAATGACCACCGTGGCCACCAGTCCACAATCTATTTTTGTAACCACTACCAATGCTTTTGGTTGTGAAAGTGATGCTACCGAAGTAGTCGTAACCGTAAACGCTCTTCCTGCGGCTCCCACCTTCTCAGGAACAACTACTTTCTGCGAAGGCGATATGATTACACCGATCACAGCAATGGGAGAAGCTGGAGCTACTTTTACTTTTTACGGAAATGCCATGCTGACTATGCCAGCTCCCGGAACAGTTAACGGCGCAGAATATACCACTGCCTTGACCGCTCCAGGTACGGAAACGGTATTTTTTACCCAAACGATCATGGGTTGTGAAAGTGCGGCTACCATGGTAGACATTGAAATTCTGGCTGCTCCTGCTGCTCCTGCTTTTATGGGAACTACGGAGTTCTGTGACGGAGAAATGATTACGCCGATCACGGCGATGGGGGAAGCAGGTGCTACTTTTATTTTCTACGGAGACGCAGCATTAACTACTCCTGCTCCTGGCACAGCTAATGGCGTAGAATATACTGCAGCTTTAATGGGACCAGGAATGGAAACTGTTTTCATCACCCAGACCAATGGCATGGGCTGTGAAAGTGCTGCAACTTCTGCTACCATCACCGTTTTTGCTAATCCCGATCCACCAATGGTGATGGATATCACAGTTTGTGACGGTGGAGATACCGAAATTATTCCTACTGCTGGTGGTGGTGGCGGTTTAATGACCGTTTATTCAGAAACATTTGATACCGCGGGAGAAGGAATCGCAGGTGCTTGTATGATGGATCCTGCTACCTGTGCTACCAACGTAGCTCCGGCGAATGGGCAATGGTCTGTTGTTGGAGATGCGTCTGGATTAACGGCTACCTCTGATTTTTTCAACACTTTTGCCGGAGTTCTAAACGCCCAGGATACGGATAGTGAAATTTGTTTTCTTTCAAGTCCAATAGATATTTCTACTTTGATCAGCGCTGACTTTTCGGTGCTGATGGCCGAACGAGGAACACACGAAGCTACTGATTATGTAGATATTACTTTAATTGTGGACGGAACGCCAATGCTTATCCCCAACTGGATGGGACTGGGCGATGCAACACATACTTTAGTTGATGATTTTAACACAACTACCGTAACGGCTACTGGCGTTACGGGGACTACTTTACAAATTCAGATCTGTGTAATGAACAACGCTGGGTCAGAGGATATTGATATTGATGATATCATGGTGTCTGGTTTAGGAGCAGGTGGTCCATTATATAATTTTTATGATGCCAATCCTAATCCTGGACCCGCCAACTTACTCGCTGGAATGGCCAATATCTTTGATCCAATGACCACAGTTGCTACTAGCCCTGAGTCTGTTTTTGTAACTGTGATTGATCCTGCTACGGGCTGCGAAAGCGACGCGGTAGAAGTAGTCGTAACTGTTAATCCAAATCCAGTGTTAAACCCAATGACCACAGATGTAATGGGTTGTCCTGGTGATGCTACGGGAATGGTTACGGTAGAAACTACTTCTGGAACGGGTCCTTTTAGTTATACTTATACTACTACGAACGGCTCTGGTGATGATGGAGACGGAGATAATATGCAAACCATGCTGACCGCAGGGACTTATACCGTGGTCGCTACGGATGCTAACGGATGTACTGCTACGGCAGATTTTACCATCAATGACGCAGTAGACGGAGACGCTCCGATGATTACCTGTCCTTCTAGTCCAATTGAAGTTAATTGTGGTGAAAGTACCTTAACAGCAAACACCGGAACGGCGACTGCTACGGATGTTTGTACTGCTAACCCAGTAATTACTTTTGAAGACAACCTGTTGTTGGATGGTTGCGGTGGAAGAACGGGAACACTTACCAGAACCTTTACCGCTACGGATGAAGCTGGAAACACCAGTACTTGCGAACAGATAATTAATATAGTTGATAATACCCCGCCAACTTTTACGGCGCCGATGGATGTTACCATCGAATGTACGGATGATCCAACTGATCTGACGATCACCGGAATGCCAACCGACCTAATGGACAATTGCCAAATGTCGGCTATTCAGAATGTTTGGCTCAACGAGTTTCATTATGATAATGCTGGTACCGATAGCGACGAATTTATCGAATTGGCAGGCACTGCCGGCCTTGATCTTACCGGATATACCATTGAATTGTACAATGGTTCTAACGGACGAAGCTACGGTGGCATTACCTTACCTTTCGGAACGATACCCGACGAAGGAAATGGCTTCGGTGCTATCAGCTTTTTGATACCCGGAATTCAGAACGGTGGGCCTGACGGAATTGCCCTGATTGACCCAACTGGTGTGGTACTGGAATTTATTTCCTACGAAGGAACCTTTACCGCAGTAGATGGTCCCGCAATTGGTGTAACTTCTACGGATATTGGAGTGGCGGAAAATGGAGGTACTCCACTTGACTTTTCGCTACAAAAAATTGGTTCTGGAACTATGGGTAGTGACTTTACCTGGAGTGGCCCTTCCAGTCCACAATCACAAGGACTACTCAACGTCAATCAAACGGTTACTCCTGTCGTCTTTCCCGCTCCAACTTTTACCGGGTTCACAGATGATACAGTTGGAGATCCAAATTGTCCAAACGGCAGTTTTATTACCCGTACCTTTACGGTAACAGATGCCTGTGGCAATACGGCTACGGCTACCCAGGTTATTACGATTGAAGATACGACCGCTCCGGTTACTCCCGCTGCTCCCGCTGATTTAATAGTGGATTGCCCTCAGGATATTCCAGCTCCAGTAGTACTGGTGGCCACAGATGCTTGTGGCGGAGATATTACCGCAACGGTTACTTCTGAAATAATTAATCGTTTCTGCGCCACCCGGTTTACTATGGTAAGAACGTTTACCTTCGATGATGGTTGTGGAAATACTTCTAGTGTTACCCAAAATATTGTCGTATCGGATCCAGGTTCACTGACGATAGCGCCACTTCCAGATCATATTGTTGATTGTGAAGTGAATGTTATGCCTCAGGAGGCACTGGTGGAGGCTACCAGCCCTTGTGGAAACCCGCCAACGATTGCTTCGGTCATCAACGGACCTTTTGGAACCGCTGGTTGTCCTGGTACTTTCTACGAAATTGTTTATACGGCGGCGGATGATTGTGGACGGTCCGTTCAAACCACCCAGCGATTTACCATTCAGAATGAAGGGCCGGAGTTTGTATGCCCCGCAGAATTTTGTCGGGTTGATTGTACAGATAATACGGACGAACTACAGGCAAAATTTGATGCGTACGCAGAATTGGCTACCGTCATTAGCTCTTGTGTAGAGAATTCAGAAATGACCATCACTAATACATTTAATCCAAATGGTTTTATTCCAAATAACTGTGGAAATGGACCGGTAGTTGCTCCGGGAGCTACTCAGTATCAGGTTGTCACTTTCCGGGCAACCGATGCTTGTGGTCGTTCTACCTCTTGTACCGCATTGGTGTTGGTAATAGACGATACTCCACCAACCACTGAAGGTTCGTTAATAATCGGACAAGCAGCATGCAGCGACAATGATATACAAGCTCAGTATGATAATTTTATTCAAACTCAATTAGGCTTGTTGGATGCTACTGACTGTTCAGGAGTAGTAGTCTCTTCTAGTCCATCTACTCCTAACCTGGACTGTAGCGACGGGTTTGCCATCACGGAGGTAAACTTCACGTTTACGGATGGTTGTGCGAATACGACGACTCTGAATACTACCTTTGTTTTAAATGAATCTTCTACGACTGCAACGATCAGCGGAGCTTTGATGACTGAGGAGCTTGAAATGACCGATAATGTGATGATGACGCTGGAGAATTCAAATACGACCAGCCTAAGTCAATTATCTACGGATGGTACCTTTATGTTTGGGGTTGAATTAAATAACAATTATACCTTGACGCCAGAGAGAGACGATGATCCATTAAATGGAATCACGACTTATGACTTGATTCTGTTAGGTCGCCATTTGTTGGAAATAGAAGCACTGCCGAGTCCATACAAGTTGATTGCGGCGGATATTAACAATAGTGGAGACATTACTTCTTTAGACATGATTGCACTGCGTAGATTAATTCTGCACATTGACGAGTCAATTACTAACAATACTTCGTGGAGATTTGTGGAGAACGATTATATATTCCCTGATCCAACGAATCCTTTTGCCACGACGTTCCCGGAAGTATCTAACTTCAACGGAATTACAGCGAGTCAAATTGCAGATTTTATGGCGATCAAGGTCGGTGATCTGAATGGTAGTGTAGCTGCCAATCAATTAGCCGCTGGCGATACCCGTAGCGCAGATGGTGATCTGGTATTCCAATTGGATGATGCAGACTTAACTGCTGGAGAACAATACGAAGTAGTTTTCAAAGCGCGTGATTTTGCGGCTATCCAGGGTTACCAGTATACGCTGAATCTTGCAGGTCTGGAACTAGTAGATGTGCAAGCAGGTGCTTTGCGCGGATTAACAGCGGATAACTTTGGTATGACGAATCTGAATAGAGGAATTTTAACGACCAGTTGGAATGCACAGCGTGGCTTAACCATAGCAGACCACGAAGTACTGTTTACATTAGTTGTAAAAGCTACGGAAGCGGTTAAGTTGAGCGAGGCATTGCGCGTAAGTTCTGATCTGACCACTGCGGAAGGATATAGCGAAACGAGTGACAAACTGGCGGTAAGTCTGCGTTTTGGTCAGGAAGAAACGATCGGTGCGGAAGCATTTGTCTTATACCAGAACCGTCCAAATCCATTTGGAGCGGAGACGACAATTAGTTTTAGTTTACCAACCGAAATGGACGCGACCTTGACGATCTACGACGTATCTGGTCGGGTACTGAAACAGGTAACGCGTAACTACGCAGCAGGTTATAACGAGGAGTTGATTGAGCGTAACGAACTGAGTGCTACGGGCGTTCTGTACTACCAGCTAGAAACGGCCACTGAAACGGCGACTAAGAAAATGATCCTGGTTAATTAATTTACCGAAAGGTAAAGAATTAAATAGTAAGTGGCTATCCTCTATTCAAAGGATAGCCACTTTTTTTCGGACCTTTTTCAAATTTTGGTGTATTTTTTCCCGAATGATGACTTTTTCATTTTTTTTCGTCTAAATTTTGTATAGGATTATTAAAATTAAAAATATACTCAATATTTATATATTTTTTTATAACTTTACAACTCCAACACATCTCACCTTTTCCCACAAACTGTAATTTAATTCTCTGGTAATTGAGTAGCACTCTCTACTCATAACGCACTACCTATGTAGGGCCTTTAGGGTTATTCTAAAAATAATACGTTAAACGATTTTTTATACCATACTTAATAAATTCACTCATATCATGAAAAAATACTACATAATCAGACCAGCGAAAAACCGGATACTCCCTATTTTTTGTCTATTCTTTTCTTTTATTCTGTTTACCCACGCACAGCCGACGATCAGCTGCGTACCAGGATTTACAATTACTTGCGAAACAGATGTTATTGTAAACGTTGATGCGCCCTTTGTTTTTTCAAATTGTAATATTCCGGATGGGGCAGTTACGGTAACGGGACCAGTATTAGATGGGCCGTTAGGATGTCCAGGTTCTACCTACACTTACACCTACACCGTTGTGGATGATTGTGGCGAAAGTGCCTCTTGTGATCAGGTATTCACGGTAGGGAATCAGGTAGGGCCATCCATTATCAGTTGTCCACCAAATCAGGTCGCTGCTTGTAGTTTTAATGTTTTTCCTCAGCCTCATTTGGTAGAAGTGCAGACGCCTTGCGGATTGGCAACGGATATCGAAGTGGTTGGTCCTCAGGTATTTGGTCCGGCAGAATGTAACGGAACGCAATATATCTATACTTATATTGCCAGTGACTTGTGCGGACGTACCGCACAATGTCAACAGGTATATACTTTATCTAATGAGGGGTCAGAATTTATTTGTCCTCCGGCAATTTGTGTTTTAGATTGTCCTGCCGATGGAGATTTGATCGCCCAGAAGTTTGATGCTTTTGCCACTCAGGCTACAATTGTCAATCCATGCGGCAATGAATCTACGGTGACCAATAATTTTAGTCCCAATAATTTTATTAATACCAACTGTGGTAATGGTCCCATTGCTTACGAAAATGCCACCCAATATCAGATCGTGACTTTTACCGCAGTAGATGCGTGTTTTGGATTTACGAATTGTACAGCGGTAGTAGTAGTGGTGGATAATGAACCGCCGGTGATTACCGGAACCCCGCAACTGGGTATCACAGAATGTAACGATCATGCTCAGGCTAACTACGATTCCTGGATTCAGCTAAATTTAAACAACCTGTCTGCCACGGATGAGTGTAGTAATGTAACTTGGTCTTACACGCCAAATTCGCCAACTGAAGTATGCGATGTTAACGGCTTCGCAATTACGGAAGTATTGTTTACCGCTTCAGATGATTGTGGCAATACTACTACCGTGGAAGCAAATTATTTACTGGAAAATAATTCCCCACCAGAATTTGTAGATTTAGTACCCACTATCGAAATTAATTGCGGAGAAAATGCCAATTTCATCGAACCAACGGTTCAGAATGCCTGCGGAAATACCACGGTAACTTTTGTGGATAGCACATTACCAGGTGACTGTGATGGCGAGTCGATCTCAGTTAGAACTTATACAGTGACCGATGATTGTGGCGCTACCAATACTGCTTCCCAAACAATTAGTACTATCGATAATGTGCCACCAGTCTTCGACAATGTACCACCTACCGGTATGGTAGGGTGTGGTGAGTCGGTAAATTTTGTGGAGCCAACAGCTACCGATCAGTGTAGTGGATCAGTAACGATTACTTTTGTTGAATATACGGTTGGAAATGATTGTGTTAACGGTCAGCAAATCAATCGAGACTGGACAGCTACGGATGCCTGTGGAAATGAGTCTACAGTAACTACTTCTGTTATCCTGGAAGGAGATACCAGTCCACCAGTATTTACCTTTGTACCCGAAACGCCAGATGTAGATTGTGGAAATATTCCTGAATTTGAAGAACCTGTTGCCGCAGATGACTGTGGGGCGGTGACGCTTACCTTTGTAGAATATCAATCACCCGGTACCATCTGTGATAATGGTTATTCACTAAAGCGAGACTGGACGGCAATGGATAACTGCGGTAATGCCACCACGGTTACCACGGCTATTTGGGTAAACGCAGATGTAACGCCTCCCATCTTTACCTTTGTACCCGAAACGCCAGATGTAGGTTGTAATAATATTCCTGAATTTGAGACGCCAATTGCTGTAGACGACTGTGGAAATGTGACCATTACTTTTGTAGAATATCAGTCTCCTCCAGACGGCGTAATTTGCGAAGACGGAATTTCCGCCAAACGAGACTGGACGGCCACGGATGATTGTGGTAATGCCACCACCGTTACTACGGCTATTTGGATCAACGAATATGAAACCAACGTGACTACCGCTACTGTATCAGGAATTATAACGAATATTGCCGACGAAATGATCGATGAGGTATCCGTTATGGTAGAGGGAAGTTCAACTGCCGGAATGATAGGAGCGCTGACCACCGATGAAACAGGAGTATATAACTTTGATCTTGAGCCAGGGCAAAATTACACCATTGCGCCCGCCAGAAATACAGATGTATTAAACGGACTTTCTACGATGGATTTAATTTTACTTGGTCAGCATTTACTGGAGGTACAACCTCTGGATACGCCGTATAAAATTATTGCGGCTGACATCAATAATTCCGGGACGGTCAGTTCTTTGGACATGATTGCACTGCGTCGATTGATTTTAAGAATTGATGAAGATTTGAACAATAATACTTCCTGGCGTTTTGTAGAAGCAGATTATATTTTTAATAATCCAACGAATCCATTTATAAGTACTTTTCCCGAAATAGCGAATATCAACGGGCTTACCGGAGACATACAACAGGATTTTATTGGAATTAAAGTAGGGGATCTCAATGGGAATGCCATTCCTAATGCGCTGGTCAGTGGGGATACGCGTACCGAACGTTCTACCCAACATTTAATGGCTAAGGATATTCGGATTGAAAAAGGGGATACTAAAACTATTGAAGTAAAAGCTAAAGACTTTACTGCTCTACTAGGATATCAGATGACCCTGGAATTTGATCCGGCAAAATTAGAAATTATGGAGATTATTCCCGTGGCACTGCGTGGATTAAATGAGGAAAATTTTGGTACCCAAAACAAGGAGGCAGGAATTATTACCACGAGCTGGAATACTGCTCACGGGCTTAGCCTGGAAGACGAAACCGTACTTTTTAAAATAGTAATAAAGGCTAAAGAAATCTTAACTTTGAGCGAAGTATTGCAGTCAAGCTCGAGTCTAACTACTGCGGAGGCCTACAGCGAGATTCACGGTTTAATGAATGCAGATTTATTATTTGAAGAAGTAAAAGGTTTTGAAAAAGATCGTTTTGCTTTGTTTCAAAACTATCCAAACCCATTCGAAGTAAACACCAAGATTGGATTTTATCTGGACAAAACCGGAGAGACTACACTAACGATCTATGATATGGATGGAAAAATTCGTTATACTGAAAGTGGTAATTATGAAAACGGTTATCATGAGATCACCCTCGGCGCAGCAGAACTGGGAGAAGCAGGGATGTTGTATTATCATCTAAATACCACCGATCGAAAACCCCAAATCAAAAAAATGGTTTGGATTAAGCTATAATAAAACTCTAGAGAAATTATCGGACCCACCAAAATTTAGGTTTTGGTGGGCTTTTTTAAAAGTCTATACGAGTCGCATTGGCAGCTACAGTGATAGGTTCCATGATGTTAAGATGCTCGTCGGTCAGAATACGGCGCTCTCCCTGATAGGTAACGTATAAGGCTAGTTTATAATTACCCGCTTTTTTATAGATATGAGAATCTGTTCTTTGGTTGAGCAATCGCCGTACGCCGTCTCCAAAATCGATTAGATATTCTGCATTTTGATTGAAATTTTCTACCTCAAAAAGGACAGGAGTAAGCGCTTCACGGGGTCCTCCAATATGCAATTGTTTCCCCACAATTTTTTCATCCTTCGCAGGTTTTTTGTTGGCAATAAATAAGCTTTTAGTATCGTCTGAACGATTGTCATCAACGGAGCCTTTGTAGATTGAAGTGCCCGAGGTCGTGTTTTTTCTGAATGTCATATTATCAAGAATCAGATAAAGACCAATGGTACCAAAAATAACGAGAATGTAGATAAGGGTTACATCAACAATTCTTCGACTTGGCTTTTCCGAAAAATTTATAGCATTCTTATGCACTCTTTTTTGATCAGTCATGGGGGAGTTAATAGTGTTGTGTGTAAAATATAAAGCAAAAATTAAACCACTTATTATAATTTTACCTATATATACAGGTAGCGCTCTAAAACCAATAAAAGAATATCAAAACTTCATTCTTCTGGTTGTAGCAATCTATTAGGTTTACAATTTTAGGTTATCTTCTTGTTCGAAATACAATAAGAGGGTGAAGTGATACAAATATATAGATATTTCAACATATATGCAACAAAAAAGACAAATAAGTTAAAATAATGTTATTTCAAAGCAAGAGAGGCGTTTTCGGTATCGGACGGTAAGAGTAGCCATAAATTACCATAGTGATGTAAACGACCAGCCCGTCGACGACCTTCGTAACCTACTCCAGTATAGAGATCAATGTGGCCGGGACCTTTGATTGCGCCACCTATATCCTGAGCAACCACCAGTCGATATTCGTGGTTGACTACCTTGTTTTTATTATCAATGACAGGAATACTAGCCAGTAGTATACTTCCCATCGGAATATAGCGCGTATCCACGGCAATAGAGTGCATTTCAGTTAATGGAACAAGTCCTGCTCCTTTTGGTGTTGAATTGACTGGTTTGAAAAAGACATAAGAAGGGTTGCTAAATAAAACTTCGTGTGCTTTATTCGGATGCTTTAGTAAATATTTTTTTATAAACTGTAAGGAAACATGCTGCGGGGTTGTCAGCCCCTTTTCTAACATATAAGTGCCAATACTGGCGTAAGGTTTTCGATTAGAGCCCGTAAAGGCAAAAAGTTCTTGCGTGCCATCTTCGTATTCTACAATACCCGAGCCTTGTACTTGCATAATATAAATATCGATCAGACTTTTAGCGTAAGCTAACTCTAGATTTCTTCCTTTTAGGACCAAGTAACCATCAATTTCTTTACGGGAAGGTAAGTCGCCTTGCCAATCCTGGGGAAAAGCATAAATAGGATATGGAAAATCTTTAGATTGTACACTGCTAACTGGAAGCACCGGTGTATAATAACCGGTGATATGGACATTTCCCCGTTGATCTTCTCCTCCTATTTTATGAGCATCCAGCTGATGAATAATTTCAGCCAGGTCACCACTTTTTGCTTTCAGTAGAATATCTGCGGTTTTTTGCAGTTGCTCGTTGGAAACCATCAGATTTCCTACTATTTGTGGAGTCTTACGTTTTTTGTACTTCAGCAACTTTTTTTGTTGCTTTAGTGCCGTTATCACTGGTTCCGTTATTTCGGGAAAGTGAGCAGCACTGATTGCCTGAGAAGTATAGAGTTCTTTTTGTAATGGGGAGTATTGCTTTTTACCGTTAGAAGAAAAATCATGCTCAACCGTAAAGGGAGATACTTCGTCAAGCTCGCTTTGCGAAGACAGATTTTTTTCTAAAGAAGGTTGATAACAGCTACTAACCGTCACACCTGCCAGAGAGAGCAGAGATAAAAATATAATCTTGTTCATGGGTCAAAAATCTTTCTTTGGTTCTTGGATTTACTCACTATTTTCGATGTATATTGGGGGTTTCCCAAAAGCGGCACAAAGATAAGGCATTTTATTACCTTAGTCAATAATATGACTTACACTCGTCCTCCTAAACGCTAATGCGAACAAAATGTTCTACCATAAATAGGGGAATTATCCTTTTTGTTAAGGATATGAGTCTTGTTTAACCGATTTTCTGATGGGAATATTCCGGTTTGGTGTAATTATTCACTAAATTCAATTTTACACTAAAAAAGTGCCTTGACGGTGTAAAAAGCAACGAAAATTCTCAATTTTGTCGAATCTTATTAAGTCGTGATAGAAAATTATCTTATTAAGTCGTGATAGCTTTGTACGATAAAGTCGTAGTAGTTTTTAAATTTTCACAAAGGAAAATCCTTTAAGCGAAAAAGCTTTTTCTTTGTTGAAATTAAG
>CALLLR010000191.1 GCA_938008185.1 uncultured Saprospiraceae bacterium | reverse complement strand
AGTGGTGCGTGCGGCCCAGCGGCAAATCGCTTTGTTAAATACGAATACTCGGTATCTCTATCCGCAGCTCACGGAATATGCCGCTGCGTTGACTGCTAAATTTCCCGATCCTTTAGAAGTTTGTTTTTTAGTAAACTCCGGAAGTGAGGCCAACGAACTGGCTTTACGGATGGCGCGTACTTACACGGGACGTCGAGAGATGCTGGCCGTGGAGGTCGGGTACCACGGCAATACCAATGCGGTAATCGACGTGAGTGCTTACAAATTTAATGGAAAGGGTGGGGCGGGTGCTCCTCCAACTACCCACCTGCTGCCGTTACCGGATACTTACCGGGGCAAATATCAAAATAAAGAAACTGCCGGAGCGGATTACGCTGCTTATGCGCAAAGGATTATAGATGCGTTGGCAAAAGAGGGGAAAGCACCGGCGGGATTTATTTGCGAAAGTATTTTGAGTTGTGGTGGTCAGATTGTACTGCCTGAGGATTATTTAAAAAATGTTTTTAAAATGGTACACGCAGCGGGAGGTCTCTGTATCATGGATGAAGTACAAGTAGGGTTTGGCAGGGTAGGAGATCACTTTTGGGGATTTGAGTTACAAGGAGTCGTACCCGATATTGTCACGTTGGGTAAACCGATTGGAAATGGACATCCACTGGGAGCGGTCATTACTACTCGAGAAATTGCGGATGCTTTCGCGAATGGAATGGAATACTTTAATACTTTTGGTGGCAATCCGGTATCCTGTGTGATTGGTCGGGAAGTGCTGGCCGTGGTAGAAGCAGAAAATTTGCAGCAGAACGCAGCATTAGTGGGGAATTGTTTATTAGATGGACTAAAAAAGTTACAGCAGCGATTCCCAATTATTGGAGACGTACGGGGACATGGCTTGTTTTTAGGTTTTGAATTGGTCAAAGATCGGGAAACGAAAATTCCTGCGCCGGAGCAGGCTAGCTACCTGGCCAACCGGATGCGGCAGCGAGCCGTCCTGATGAGTACGGATGGACCAGATTATAATGTCATAAAAATTAAACCACCAATGTGTTTTACGAAGATAGACGCAGCATTCTTGTTAGAGCAGTTGGAAATAGTTTTTCAAGAAAATCAGATGCAGGTTTAGAATAGGGGTGGGAACGGGAATAAGAATGGAATCCTCGGTAGCTGGAAACATGCACATTCTAATTGACATTCACACTATAAATCAAACACTTTTCCATTATTGATGTTTATAAAGGGAAATATTATTAGCAATCTGCTGTTCATCTCAAAACATAAAATCATGTTTGGATTATTCAAAAAAGACCCAATCAAAGTACTAGAAAAAGAATATGATGCGATTCTGCTCAAAGCCAGAGATACTCAACGGGCGGGAGACATCAAGGGATACGCTAAATTAATGGCCGAATCAGAAGAAATTATGGACCGAATCGAATCTTTACGTAAGAAATCCTAAATAATGCTTATCTTGTAAAGGTGGGTAACAACGTTCCATCGTTTATACCTTAAAAGAGATAAAACTAATAAACTAAAGGAAGGATGCTACATTTTGAAACTCATACTCATCCCAACGGTGCTCCGTGGGTAGTCTTTGTCCATGGTGCGGGTGGTGCCATTGGTAGTTGGAGGTATCAGGTGGAAGCATTTAAGCCTTTTTTTAATTTATTATTGCTGGATTTGCGGGATCATGGTCTCTCTAAGAATATGAAGCCATGCTTTGATTCCTATAATTTTGAAATTGTCTGTAAAGATATTTTAGAAGTGGTAGATCATCTTGGGATTGAGAAAGCCAGCTTTGTATCGCTCTCTTTGGGTAGCGTAATTTTGCAACGGATCGCCGTGTCAAGACCCCCCCTTGTTGATAAAATCGTGATGGCTGGAGGCATCTTTCGAGCGACCCTTAAGATGCGTTTCTTTGTGCATGGAGGTAAAATTTTCGACCATATCTTGCCCTACGAATGGATTTACCGGATTTTTTCCTGGGTAGTTCTACCAAAAAAGAATCACCAGTTCTCTCGGCAGATATACCGTAAGCAAGCCAAAAAATTGACCAATAAAGAGTACATGAAATGGGTGGGGCTTTACGGAGAATTTTTTAAAATACTGGATGAGTGTTTTAACGCTCCCATGCTCAATAAAAGTCTCGTCGTGATGGGCGCACAGGACCATGTGTTCTTAAAAGCCGCGCAGCGGTTTGCCCAAAAACAGAAAGAAACCAAACTCGTGATCTTCGAAAAATGTGGGCATATCTGTAATATCGAAAGATGGAAAGACTTCAATCGGGTAGCTGTACAATTTTTGCGGGAGGCGACAACCAATGATCTGGAAAGTCAGCCTTTGGAAATGGGGATGAGTTAGTCTTGCTGCGTCAAATTTTCTTTATTCTGAATACATCGACAACTAACTGCCCGATTTTTATTCGTATCCGTTGAAATCGTCAGAACATATCCTTTTCCCTGTCGCTTAATCTTGATGGTAGCCCAACCCTTATAGGTCTCTGTAGACGTCATATAGTGTCCTTCTTTTCCCATGTTAAAGAAAAATTTGTCCTTGTGTGAACGAAAACCGCCAAATTGCAACTGAGCGTAGTTTTCAGAAATATGGTAAACGAACTGTCCTTCATTACTCCGGGTTATGGTCGGTTTCATTCCCAAAATCATATATTCCCAATCTTCAAGTGTCGGAACTTGCCAGTCTTTTGGGCAGATATTCTTTTTAAAGTTTCCCTCATTATCGACCAAGGAATGATAATTATAAAGTTGCCCGAAATGATTGCAGTAGCGTTCCAGATTATCATAACAGTAAGAAAACTCATTTTGAAGCTGCAGGTTAGTGGTCATGATCTGTAAGTTTCCGATGACCACTGCCGAGTAGTCAATACTGTCGCGAGTATCGAGAATTTTTGTGGCAGGTAAAGTGCTGGTGAATCCACACAGGAAGAATATCCCGAGCAGACCAAAGTAGAATGATCTCATAGTGTAATTTTATTTTCGTTAAATGCAGTCTTAAACATACTCATATCAATTCAAGACAATCATTAGGGGGACTAATAACTAGCTTGAACTATTCATAATTGGTAGGAGGGAGTCAGTTGTAAATTAAACGAGAGGGCGAGGTTACTCTATAAAGAGAGCCGTGAAGAAAATATAAATATATTTAAAAACTATCTTTAAGTCAATGGGTATGAGAAAAATACCAGATTAAGGGTAGGGGAGTGATTGCGTTTTATTTGGTAGTAAAAGGTAGACAGGGAGGATTTTCTAAGGGGTATTCATAACTAAGTAGGGTTCCCTTTTACTATTATTTTTAATCATGATTATCCAATATCTGAATTCCAGTCTCCCTCCCGAGCCTTACGTTGCCGTTCCTGCTCCTCTTGAATTTTACGCTGCCGTTCCAATCTTGCTTCCTCCATCCGTTGCGCCCTGGTTTTTTCAAAGGTATCTCTGGGAAGAAAATAAGGTCGACTGGCCAAGTCAGGTTCCGGTGGATAAACGGGAACAATCTCATCGGTTTCAATTTCCAGTTTATAAAAGAAAGCAGTAAAAATACCTACGATGGCGCCGGAGAGATGGCCTTCCCAGGAAACGCCGCTTTGCACCGGAAAGAGTCCGACGAACATGCCACTATAATAAAGGAAAACGATGAGCGCGAGCGTGACAGATTTTATATTACGCCGAAAAATACCGGTACCGAGAATAAAAGCCATCAGTCCGTAGACCACGCCACTGGCTCCGATGTGATAGACGGTTCGGGCAAATAACCATACCCCAATTCCAGAAAGAATATAGATCATTCCAATACTCCGAAAAGCAACTTTCGGATAAAAATAAAACATAATCGTAGCCAGTACGAAAAAAGGAATCGTATTGTGAATCAGATGTGAGAAGTCACCGTGAATCAAGGGCGTAAAAATAATTCCCTTGAGTCCGGATAAGCGTAGCGGATAGATGCCGAAACGGCCAAAGTCCCAGCCAAAAATAAACTGTATAGAATGGATCAGCCAGATGAGCGCCACAAACAACAGGGGCCACCACATACTGTCTAAGAGGCGGTCTTTGGAGTCTTCCATAACCGATTAATTATAACGCCGTCGAACCAGCTTGATGAAAACCTGTGCTTTCTTTTTTGCACTTTTTTTATCCCAGCCAAATTCGTTCGCAAGGCTTGCCAGATAAGGACGGGCCTTGGTAAAAGAATCAAATCCGTTTAAAGTTTTGAGCGCATCATTAAATCGGGTTTTATCTTTTCCGAATAATTCGTTACAGGTTAGAATTTTTTCATTGATACTAATGGCCCTGGTCAAGTCCTTAATCGGGGTAGAACTTAATCGGTCCGAAAGTTCTTTCGCCGCAGGCATTTCGAAAAGCTCTTCGTAATCGTCCGTTTCTACCGGAACGCTCGCAGGACGTTCGTCCGCCTGGTAGGTTGGAGCAGGAGGAGCTGGTGGGGCTGTATATTCTCTTACCGGCTTTTCAACTCGAACTGGCACCGGGTCAGGTATGGGGTCAGGCGCTGGTTCTTGTTTCGGTTTGGGGGTGAACTGTGGAACCGGAATTTCCTGTACGGCTGGCGCTTTTTCGACCGTTTTACGAATCACCCGAGGCGCTTTGATGGGCTCTGGAGCTTCGTTTTCCAGTCCTTCTCCGGAAAAAGCTTTATAAAATTGCCGGATATAGTTGAGCATGAGTTGCTGTTCGTGCTCATCAATACTGCTATCCAGCGTCATGCTCTGATAGAGTCGGTTAATCTTTTCGAGGGTAATTTTAGCTTGTTGTAAATTCATAATTGTTACTAAAAAACTGATTGAAATTAGTATCTTCGCTGTGAAATTGTTTAAGAATGTCCACAGCCAATAACTTAGTCGCAACTATCGGGTTTACCAGCCGGTAGACGGGCTTCACTCTCAAATAACTTCTAAAAAAAACGATAAAAAACGTTATTTAGTTTTAAATAGAAAGACAAATTATTTACGCCCAATATCTTTTATCGTTCAATTTTAGGGGTTTTTAACAAAAATACGGAATAATCATCAATATGTTTTTAGAACCACATTTTAAAGGACAACGTAGTGGCTGGATCGAAGTAATCTGCGGTTCTATGTTTTCTGGTAAAACGGAAGAACTGATTCGCAGACTTAAACGTGCTAAAATTGCGAACCAAAAGGTAGAAATTTTTAAACCCAAAATAGATACGCGCTACGATAAAAACGAAGTGGTTTCTCACGATGCGAACTCCATCTTGTCGATTCCAGTGGATCATTCCAATAAATTAGTAAGCCTTTCCGAGGGTGTAGGGGTAGTAGGCGTGGACGAAGCACAATTTTTTGATGAGGGAATTGTACGGGTCTGTCAACAGCTGGCCATGCGGGGCACGCGGGTCATCGTTGCTGGTCTGGACATGGATTTTCGCGGAGAACCATTCGGTCCGATTCCGGGACTGCTAGCAGTCGCCGAATACATTACCAAAGTACACGCTATCTGCCAACACTGCGGCAACCTGGCGACGCATTCTTACCGCTTGTCCGAAGACGAAGCTACGGTCGTTTTGGGTGAAAAAGATCGTTATGAAGCGAGATGCCGTACTTGTTACCATATGGGGAATATTCTGGATTTGCAGGTCCATCAGAAGTGAAAAGGCTGTCAGCCGGAGGTATTTGATTTTTAAAATAGTATTAGTGTATGTTTTAATATTGAATGTTGATTTTAAAGGCGTCTATTGGATGGAAAATTGAATGTTTTAATGTCACTTTGTCTTTGGCATCCAGTCAATAATTTTCAATAAAAAAACTTAAATATAAACATACATGTAAAGCTCCAAAATCATTCTTCAGTATTGGACAATTCATTATTCAACATTCAAAAAACACCATGATCGTTTGTATAGCCGAAAAACCTTCTGTGGGGCGGGAGATCGCTCAGATTCTTGGAGCCCGTTCGCGACACGATGGTTACTACGAAGGTAATGGTTATGCGGTTACCTGGACTTTCGGACATTTCTGTACACTTAAAACGCCCGACGATTATCGGGCCGATTGGAAAAGATGGCAGCTGCAAACCTTGCCGATGATTCCGGAAAAATTTCAAATAAAACTAATCGGAAATAAAGGAGTCAAAAAGCAATTTGGCATTATTAAAACCTTGCTGAAAAAAGCGAGTTCGGTCATTAACTGCGGGGATGCGGGACAAGAAGGGGAGTTGATTCAGCGCTGGGTTTTGCAGCACGCTAAATATAAAGGTCCCGTGCAACGATTGTGGATTTCCTCTTTGACAGCTCAAGCTATTCGCGATGGTTTTAACAATCTAAAACCGGCAGCAGATTATAACAACCTTTTCTACGCAGGTAGTTCCCGTGCCATCGGTGACTGGCTGCTAGGCATGAACGCCACTCGGGCCTACACCCTAAAGCACGGAGGCTACAAACAAGTCCTGTCCATCGGACGCGTACAGACGCCGACGCTGGCAATGCTCGTAGAGCGGTATCATGAAATCAATAATTTTAAACCTGAACCTTACTGGGAGTTACATACGCTTTATCGGGAAACGGATTTTAGTTACGAGAAAGGGCGTTTTGAAAAAAAGGAAGACGGTGAAAAATTACTGGCCACCGTAAAGGACAAACCTTTTGAAATAATTGATGTAAAAAAGAAAAACGGTAAAGAATTTCCACCCTATTTATTTGATTTGACCAGTTTGCAGGTGAACTGTAATCGACGGTTTGGATTCACGGCGGATCGAACGCTTAAGATTGTCCAGTCTTTATACGAACAAAAAGTGGTGACTTATCCCAGAGTAGATACCACCTATTTACCGAATGATGTCTATCCTAAAATTCCGGGTATTTTACAACAAATGGGACAGTATGCACAGTTTACGCAATCACTGTTGGGAAAAACGATCCGTAAGTCTTCCAAGGTTTTTAATGATAAAAAAGTAACCGATCACCACGCAATCATTCCCACGGGGAGTGAAAAAAATCTGGTGGGCGACGAACAGAAAGTATACGATGCGATTGCCCGGCGTTTTTTGGCGGCCTTCTATCCGGATTGTCTGGTGGCCAACACAACGGTGATCGGAGAAGCAGCGGGTGTCAGATTTAAAGCAACTGGAAAAGAGATTCTGGATCCGGGATGGCGCGTATTATATCCGAGAAAATCGAGCCGTACTACTACGCAAACCAGCCAGACGAATAATAATTCGCCCGGGAGTACCAGTCAGCAAAAAGGAAAAAAAGGAGAAAATATTTTACCAGAATTTAAAAAAGGAGAACAAGGCCCGCACGAACCGACTTTACTCGAAAAAATGACCCAGCCTCCCAAGCATTATTCGGAAGCAACTTTACTGCGAGGAATGGAAACGGCGGGTAAAAAAGTAGAGGACAACGAACTACGCGAATTGATGAAAGCCAACGGTATCGGTCGACCTTCTACCCGGGCAAATATTATCGAAACACTTTTTCGGCGCAAGTACGCCTTCCGGCAAAAAAAATTAATTATTGCCTCCGAAACAGGAATTCAATTGATCGGACAAATAAATAACGATTTGCTGAAATCAGCAGAGCTGACGGGACAGTGGGAAAAAAAATTACGGGAAATCGAAGAAGGAACCCACGGTGCGGGGCAGTTTATTCAGGATATGAAAAATATGGTCAGCCATCTGATCGACGAAGTGAAAAATGCGCGTGCTAATCCTAAAATTGCCGCTGCGGCTCCCGCCCGAAAATTTAAAGCCTCTACGAAGGGTAAAGAAAAATCTACCGTAAACCAAAAAATTTCTAATACAAAACCAAAAGGTAAAAAAGCACTGACGGAAACAATTTGCCCGAAGTGCCGACGCGGAAAATTACTGAAAGGGAAATCGGCCTACGGGTGTAGCCAGTATAAAACCGGCTGTAATTTTCGGTTACCTTTTGAATTTATGGGTAAAAAAATATCCGATAATCAGTTGGGGCGATTGATGAAACTTGGATCCACCGTTACCCTCAAAGGTTTTTTAAGTGGAGGAAAAAAGGTAAATGGAAAACTGGAATTTGATCGCAATCATCAACTGGTATTTCAGCAAGATTCTGCGGTGGCTACGCCAAAGAAAAAAACTGCACCAAAGAAAGGAAAAAATGAAATGACTTGTCCACGCTGCCAAAAAGGAAAAATCATCAAAGGCAAAACAGCCTACGGTTGCAGTAGCTGGAAGAGCGGTTGTGACTTCAAAGTTTCTTTTACAAAAATCAGAGAAGCCATCGGTACTCGTCCGGTCACTAAAGCCGCAGTAGTGGCTGTTTTGACAAAATTGACGTAGAAAATTTAGTCAGTTTTAGATGTTAGTATCTTAATCCTTTTCCTTCTCGACCAACATAGACATCAACAGGCGGTAATTTTATTTGGGTAATATTATCGAAAAAATTCATCAAATAACCTTTTATAAAATCTCGCTCTTCCCGATCTAGGATACTAAACCTGGAAACGATTTTAAGTAAAGCTTCCCGATTATTTTTAAAAAGCTGTATGGTCTCTTTTAAGTCTCTGACATCCTCTGGAAAGCCTAAAAAAGCACGATCTCCTTGTTTGATTACATCCAATCTTTTACTACCTGTACGGTAAGGTGCTTTTACCATTTCAGAGAAATCAAAATCATAAGGAACCGTAATTGCTTTGTCATCTATCTTCACCATTTTCAGGTTGCGTCCAGCGGCTAAA
>CALLLR010000190.1 GCA_938008185.1 uncultured Saprospiraceae bacterium | reverse complement strand
CCGATTGGTGCTCTTCTGACATATTCTAATATTGATAAAATTTGTAACTATTATTGAAAAAGTTATCAAGATTCAAACAAGTGACTTTTGGCAATCAGCGGTAAAGTTCTATCACGTTAAAAGAGAGCCAATCGAAAGCCTACTAAAAGCCGATTGTCAGCTTACTGAGAAAACCCAAATTCTACACCTTAACCATAAAACGAAAATACTCGTTATTCTCCGTTTTTTCGAAAACCCTGCCGAAGACGGAGTGCTTATTATTTATAATTTTTCTAACCAGAAATTTGCATCGTACGATTTTGGTGTTCCGATAAAATCAAACTGGTCTTTAAGATTTAATAGTGACTGGAAGGGTTATAGTGAAAAATTTGACGATCTTCCGGTTTTAGATATGGAGGTTTCACAAGAAGAATATGATAACCTTCCCTACAAAGGCAGCGTAACAATCGGGGCATATAGTGCGTTGATTTTTGGAATTAAATAATTAATGCCTCGGGCATAAATTGACTGAGCATATGGATAATAACAAGATTTTAAAAGGAATTGCGGCGGGAATTGTTGGTGGCATTGCGGCAACGGCGGTGAAGACCTGGTGGGAAAGTAAGCATCCCGTTCGTAGTGAATCTACAGAAACGCCTCCAGTGCTATTGGCCAGTAAAATTAAAGCGTCGTTGGTGGATGTTCCGCTAAAGGAAGAAAATAAACCAATGGTCGGGGATACTATCCACTGGGCTTTTGGCACTTCTACCGGAGCCATTTACGCAGCGTTGGCTGCTAATTCGCCGGTCATTGCAAGTGGGCTTGGATTGCCCTTCAGTCTGGGTTTTTATGCCTTGACTCACGGTAGTACCATTCCCATGATGGGGCTGGAGCCTTATCCCGTTAATGTTCGGATGGATTATGCATGGAATGAATTTGCGGGTCACTTGCTTTACGGAGTGACACTGGATATGGTACGGCGGGCGACGTTGGTGGTGATTGAATAATGAGTAAATTAGAGAAATAATAATGAAGAACAATTTTACTAAGAAACAAGGTCAATGTACACAGCAATATTTATCAAAACACCCTCCTTTTCCCTTCAAGCTGCGTTCGTATCATTTATTAACGATCACTCCTTTTTTCCGAATACTTTTTGAATATTTTATAAATGGTTTTTCAATAAAAGCATAAGTCATAAAACTCACGCCCATCAAAATCGGCGTCAGGGCCACCATTACCCAACAGTATGAAGACCCGGACAACAACCGGGTTTCCGCTACTCCCAATCCAAAATGAACAACGATAAAAATCAGTATTCCGTGTAACAAATAAGTGCTGTAGCTGATGTCTCCCATCAATTTCAGGGTCTTATTTTTTAGCAATCCAAAAAGATCATTTCCTAAAGCAATAAACATAAAAGCCAGGACTAAAAAAGACTTACAAATCCAGTTTCCAGAGTCTCTGAATTGAACCACCAGCACCAGTACGACAATTGTAATCAGGGTAAAAACAATATGATTAAAATTTATTTTAAAATTTTGAAATTTATCAATAACTGCCACAACTGCGCCCCCCAATAAGGAAGAGAGATGTTCCAGTTTTAAATCGCGGTACCGCATCGCAAAAGCAATAAATAGGATTCCCAATAGTATATAATAAATCCTTGGTTTGGTTTTTAAAATAAAAATAGCGATCAGTGGCAACGAAAAATAAAGCAGCCATTCATAGAGTAAAGACCAGTTCACAAAGGAATTAATTGTCGTCGTATAATCAACGCCGTTCAAATCCGGCTGCCCCAAAATTCCTAGTCCAGCCCAACGGATCAAGTTCTTTAAAAAATCAAAAATAGAAACCTGTAAAGTCCATTCGCTTAAAATCCCGACGGTCAAAACGACCAGGCTGAAACTTAATAAATATAATGGAACAATCCGGAAAAATCTCCCTGTAAAGAATCCTCGCCAGTCGTATTCTTCTCCACTAAAATTCAACAATTTACCAATAAATAAAAAACTGGAAATCATAAAAAATAGCGCCACACTTGACTGCCCCAGCTGATTATATAAATTGGAACCGGGTTCCGACCAAGTCCCTGTTTGTAAATATCCATACCAAACAGTCGTATGATGAATAAAAACGGAAATAGCCAAAAATCCCCGCAATCCATCCAAAGTATCATAACGATTGGCCACAGATTTTACCGCCTGCTTCCGCTGACCAATCAGGCAGGTCGTCAGAAATCCGATCCCAAAAACAAGCAAAGCAAAAATTGGATTGAGCGGAGTCATCCGAAGCATTAGATTAGAGAATAATATGGATGGCCCAAAAGTAAGATAGCATCCTGATTCGTTGAACGTAAAACTACACGTTATTTTTAAATTTCTTTTTCTAAACAATAAAAAGGATCCAGTCTGCCCGCAAAAAAGACTTTTCCCCGGACTATATATTTTCGTTTTTTATAAAACTCAACGGAGACTTTATTCTTTGTATAAGTATCCAGCCGAATAGAATCATAGTGGTTGGCCGCGGCGTAGGCTTCGGCAAAATCCATAAGCTGTTTAGCATATCCCCGTCGCTGATACCCAGGATCGACGACGAGTCGGTGAACCACCAGCACTCTGGCAGCCCCCGGTTTCCAGTCAACTGATTGGTACTCGGGATCCTGGTGTTCGTTCAAAGTGATTGCGCCAATGATCCCCTGGTCTTTTTTTAAAATAAAAAGCGTTCCCGCATTCAAATCTTTTTCGATGATCGCTTTTGAGGGATAATGATCCGTCCATTGAAAAATATTTTGATCATCCAGCGCTCGTTTTGCATCACTAAAAAGGGAGACCAACGCAGCTAAATCTTTCTGTTCTGCGGGATGAATGCTTGGAAAAACCATTTCAAAATAATGCTTTTCGGTAACTTTAGTGGTCAGATCAATTAGTAAAACACCAGGACGGTCGTCAAGTTGATTAATTTGCCGTCCGTTCTCATCCCAAAAAGCAGATTGTCCAATCGCCATAAAATCATCGCAGAAACCAACGGCATTGACCATTAAGATCGGTATTGAAAATTCAGCAGATATCTTCGCGAAATGAGTATTTGCTTTGGTCATCCCGCGCTCCGGCTTCGCAACGCTGGCCAGATAGACGGTCGCTCCGGCTTCGCAGGCCCTTAGGAAATGCTTCCGTTGCAAGGCTTCGTAACAAATCCCGAATGCAATTTTATATTCTTTAATATTTAAAAGCACCTGATTTTCTCCAGCCACAAAATATGGTAGCTCGTCTTCGTGTAGAATTTGTTTTGCGTAAACCAGCCGCTCGGCATCCGGACAAAAAATGAGCATCCCGATTGCAATGCCCTTCCGTGTTCTCAAAGGCATTCCTACAGCGATGGATATATGTTCCCGATCGGCTATTTTTTGTAAGGGCTCAAAAATCTGATCGCCTGGTTCACGCGCAAGTTTCTCCGCCCACGCCGGCTCATAGCCCGTCAGCGACAATTCGGGGAAGACCACCAAATCACTACCCCACTCCACGACCCGTTGGATGGTCTGCAGGTGTTCTTGTAGATTTTGGTGCAGCTCGCCGTTGGAGGACTTGGTTTGGGCGAGGCAGATTTTCATAAAGGGAGAAGAAAGTTAGAAGGTAAAATAGGAATAATTTAAATGGATAGAGCAAAAAAGTGATCTAATATTTTGGAATAATCTTCCGCTTTTGCAACACTTTTAAGTGCTTGATGATGGACTGGGAAGTTTTTCGGTGCATCATATGGAAGCCGTTTCTGCGTCCTTTATCGTATTCGTAATAAAGTTTATTTCTGCTAATTTTATTTTTTCTTTACAATCCCCAGATGCAAAATCCGTCCTCCAGCCTGATTGACGGGACTCACACTTTTACCGATTACAATCCCGTCTTCCGGCGCCACATATTCCTTAATCAAATCTCCAAATAAATTACTTAGTCTGGCTACTACTTCTCCTTTTTTTACCAAATCCGTCACATTGGGAAGGACACTCAAAAGTCCCCCAGTATCGGTATACATCCAGTAAGATTTCTTACAAAGAACCGTCTCACTGGAATGTGCTTCTACCTCCGAGTCCGTCATTTTTAAATACCCCAACAAATTGTGTATACCCGTCAAGCCATCCCGAATCATCCCTTTTTGAAATAAATTTGGATTCCCTACTTCTAGCGTTATGGCCGGAATTTCCAGCTCATCAGCAGTTCCTCTCAGCGTACCATCATTGGGCGGATTGTGAACAATAATCTGTGCGTTTTGGAGGAGAGACATTTCGCGTACGACCTCATCACTCATGTCGGCCCGGATATAGTAAGAATTGACGCGCCCATTACTCGCCGTGTGCAAATCTAATAGATAATCAAATTGCTTGATCACTTTTTCAACTACTCGCCACGCGTACACCTGGCTCACGGTTCCGTTTTCTTTACCGGGCATAATATGATTCAGATCGGTCCCATCTAAAAATCTTCGCTTTTTTCGCAAATAAGAGGGAACATTAACCACGGGAATTCCCACGATGGTTCCCCGCAGATTATCAACATCCAATTCGTTAAATAAGCGCTGGATAACCGGAATCCCATTCAGTTCATTTCCGTGCACAGCGGCCGTAATCCCTACCGTTTTTCCATCTTCCTTTCCTCTGGCAACAATCACGGGAATTAATACGGGTAACCCCATTCCATCTTTTACAACTTCCAGCCAGTATCTGGAAATCGCTCCTTTAGGAGCTTTCGAAAAATCCAGAACTTCTACTACTGCTGCCTTATCATCTACCGATTCAGTCATCATTATTTATTTTTTTGTAAAAAAAACTGCCAGATTAAATCAATTGCCTCCGCGACCAGAGGCAGATTTTGCTGCGCTGCTACCTGTGGTAATCCACCAATACTTGTGGTGTTTATTTCTGATAAAATTCGTTGGCCATTATCTCCAACCAGGGTATCTACTCCGTACATTGCAATCCCCATTTTTGCTAAAACAGGGTTAATGGTTGCTACAATTTTCCGCTCCGATTCATCGACCTCCGAAACGATGGACTTGCCTCCCATCGCTACGTTACAGAGCCAGGAATCCTTGGCCGGCAGGCGCAGTGAAGCGCCCAGAATTTTTCCGTTTACGACAATAATTCGCTTATCTCCTTGCTGGACATTTTTCAAAAATTTCACTCCCAGGTATTCAAATTTACCTGGTGTCAAACCGTTTAAAAATTGGGCAAAAGGTATTTTTTCTTTTCCCAGTGAAACTTCGTCTCCGGCTATTTTCACAATCCCCTTTCCACCGTATTCCCGAAAGGGTTTTAGAACAATTGGGAATTGAGATTTAAACGCGATGATCTCGGCTTTGCTACGACAAACTTTCATCGGTGGGCAGCAGGTTGGGAAATTCAGAAGAAATTCTTTACTACCCGTTTTGTAAATTCCTTTTGGATCATTAACGATCATTTTTTTGGCAAAAACCGTTTCTAAAAAATCCAAAAAAGACTTGCTCAGTGGTGGTGGCATTCGCAGCCATATCAAGTCGTAACTATTTAATGCTGCTACGAACAAATCAGCGTTGAGGTGTTTTCCATTTTCACTAAAAGCAAAATCTTCCGTGACTTTCGTTACCCACAACGTTGCGTTTTTTACTTGATTAAAAAAATCCTTATTGCTCAAATTTCCCCGCGTAGCAATATCAATTTGATCCGTATTCGGATGTACCTTCATTTCAGTAACCAACGCATACAACGAATTTTCTTTGCTGTGACCAGTATGATCCGTTAGTACCAGCACTTTATATTTTTCCATTAATCAAGCATTATTTCGTCCAGCAAGCTCTGATCATTGTTCAAACTTTTAAATAGACGTATTTTAAATTTACCTTGTTTATTCATTAGCATTTTTGCCATGTTGTCGATGGCGACCATCGAAAGGACCGTTTGAATGTAGGCTTCAATCAAGTCATCCAGACCAATTCCCAGCTTATTAAAATCACGGCGATCCATTAATAACAAACGATTGGTATCACTACTCCAGGAACCATCTTCATTTTTTATGGACAAATTAGTCCCCAGCATAGACCAGCTTTCTGCCCCTTCTTTGAGGTGATCTACCAGCGGCTTTTCGGCGCGCCGGGCGTAGGTACACAAAGGTTTAATCCCATCCTCCGTGGCACTAACCATCATTCGTACGTCCGCTACAAAAGTGTGATTTTTATGATTTGGAATCGTCCCCACGTGATAGAGTTTACCTTTGGAGGTGTTGCTACTCCAGTTAGAATTTCCAATCAGACTTTGTACGATAAAGAGATCGTAGTCAAATTCTAGTTCCATAAATTTATCCAGCTCTTCCTCTGATACAATGGTATAAACGCCCTGCCCTGCGTTACTGTAGGGAACTTTGATGACGGCGTGTCCACCCATTTTTTTCACCCATACTGGAATTTCATTTTTTCGGACATCCCAAATGGTTTCCGGCGTATTAATTTTGAGTCCAAAGCCTTCC
This sequence comes from uncultured Saprospiraceae bacterium, assembly GCA_938008185.1. GTDB lineage: Bacteria > Bacteroidota > Bacteroidia > Chitinophagales > Saprospiraceae > JALZUU01. The sequence continues at coordinate 25,920 of CALLLR010000190.1, read as the reverse complement.
AGTTCGGCATTAAATATATCATAGGCCTTGGCAGCTACCATTTTATTTCTACCACCCGCCAGGCAAGCAATGATGGGGTTTAGAATTCTGGTTTTTGAATGTAAAGGCAGACGGTTCCAGGGTTTCTGGGTCAAATATCGAAAAGCCGCCCGAATCGGTATCCATTCGTTTTCTTCGTTCAGAATCTGCATAATACCATTTTCAAATCGAACCTTCGATTCTGGATCATCTTTGGGAAAACTGATGTAGTAAACCGGTTCCTGCATCACGTCCGCGATCACTTCGGCGTAACCAGAAACCTCCATTGGGTTTTTGTCGTAAATTACGGCCAGTCCTCCCTGAATACTTTTCCTGAGATTTTTCAGGTATGGTTTAAAAGTTCGTTCAATCATCAACCGGTAGCTGCCCTGTTCTTTGTTATCATCGAGAAGCGGCATGGATTTTTGCCCCGATGGGCAGGAGTTATTTTCGATAACCACCATTTGCCGCTTGCCGCCCGAAGAAGTAACATTCAACAAATCAGCACCACCCCACAAAAAATACTTGGGCTTATATTTGAGAATCTCTCTTAATTTGTCCCCGTTTACCGTTGGATGAAGGTGACAATACCGCGTCACGATTCGTTCTTGCTCCAAATTGAGGAAAAAGTTAATCATCGGATGAATCGTAGCGTTCAGCGCCTTTGGATACCAATGATTTTCCGCTTGAAACGCATCTGGCTGAATGACTTTTATTTTTTTCAAATCTAAGTATATTTTAATTCTTATCGACGGGCTTTTATTTCATGAAGTGGTTTAAAAATATTCACCGCTCCCAAATATCTATCCCCGGATAACTTCAATAATTAATCGAGAAGTTTGGCGCAAATAACGCGTATTTATTTGGATATTATACCAAAGGAAATCATCAATTTAGTCACTATTTTTTTGTTCTTCACATATCCAAAACACAAATAAATAAAAAAAACTACCTGAAAAAAGTTGTCAAACATATAATTTTCTTTATATTTGACCCGAGACAAATTATTTTAGCACCAATACTACTCTCATGAAAATCATCTCTGCAACCAACCAACTGTATCAACTCAAATACGTTTTTCACCTTCTGAAAAACTTCTTATAAGTGCATTTATTTTTGCACCTCCTCTCCCATACTGATTTTAATATTTCTATTTCAAAATAGAAATTCTATTCCAAAAACTGTCCAGAAGTCAAGTCCTTCCGGAAAAGAAATTTTACTGTAAGTTGAAAGTGTTATTTGGAGTATTTGATCCTCTGAATACAATTCAGCCTATATTTTTATTAAGTTATAATAACGTAATGTTATTAAAACCAAATTATTTTTTAACCCTTTTAATTAATTTCTTACACATGAAAAAAACGAACACTTTAATTAAGTTTTTCTGCCTGGCACTAGGCACGCTCTTCTGGAGCGGAACAGCTTTGGCACAACCTGCCAATGACCTTTGTGCTGGTGCGATTCCCATCACCCCTTCTCCGGCGGGCACGGGATGCGGGACCTTTACATTTACTGCACCTGCTAGTACAGATGGTACGACCGACAGTGGCGTCCCCACGGTTTGTTCTAATCCGGGTCTTGATCTCTGGTTCACCTGGACCGCCACTACGGACGGACTAATCTTTAATGATGGTTTGGGTTCTCCCGGAATCGCTATTTTCGCCAATTGTGCGGATGCTGCCGCAGGAAATGAAATCGCTTGTACGAATACCTTTGCTCCGGTCGATTCCCGACTTTCTGGCTGGGCTATCGGGGATAATCTGATTATCCAGATTTATGATTTCAACGGATCTACCTCAGATTTATCCTGGTGTCTGGAAGAATTTACAGTTCCACCACCTCCTCCTAATGACGATTGTGCGACGGCTATTGATTATACCGCGACCTTTGGAGCGGTAGGAGTTGGTGATTGTCCTGCTAACTCACAAACGATAGATATTACTGAATACACCGATTCTGGCGAAGATCCTACCTGTGATTTCGGAGGGGACGCTACTGCCTGGTATACCTGGACAGCTAACACGACCAGCGTTGATTTTACTTCCGGAACTTCTCTTCCAGGATTAGAAATATTAGAAGGAAGCTGTGGGGCCTTTACTTCTTTAGGATGTCTTAATAACACTTCTGGAACGATCGGTGGATTGACCGTGGGCAACCAATATTACATCATTATTTGGGATGATGGTCTTGCTGGAACAACGCTTGGGTTCTGCCTGACAGCCACGCCTCCTCCTCCAGTCAATGATGCCTGTACCACTCCTACCGTCCTTCCGGTAATTGAAAGTGATATGTGTGGAGCACAGACTTTGGGTACCAATGTTTCTGCTACTCCTTCTGGAGAATTACCAGCTCCTTCTTGTGGGACTTTTGGGAGTGGTGAAGATATTTGGTATGAAGTTACAATTCCGCTCAGTGGAGCAGTTAATGTAGAAGTAAGCGACGCGGGCGGACCTGGTGACTGGGTAATGTCGATCTATTCAGGTGCTTGTGGTGCATTAGTGGAAGAAGCTTGTAATGATGATACCAATGGCCTTTTTCCAGCTATTACCCTAACGGGCAGAACTCCTGGAGAAGTACTTTTAGTTCGTCTTTTTGAATTTGGTAATAATGCGACTGGACCGGTTAACATCTGTGCCTTTTCCCCAGCCTTGGTTTGCGACTTAGTAGTTACCAGCGAAGCTTCAACGGATGAAACTTGTCTGGATGCCGAAGATGGAACCATTACCATCACCACCAGTACTTCTTTTGGTCCGGTAACCTATAATCTTACCGGCCCGGTCAATTTAACCAATAGTACTGGTATGTTTACTGGATTACCTCAAGGTACTTATACCTACACGGCTACTGATGATGGATTCCCGGCTGCTGCGGGTGATTGTAGCGTAATGGGCGGACCCATCACTATTGCTGGCGACGGAATTGCTCCCGTGGTTACTTGTCCTACCGCCAGCACACTGGATTGTAACGCAGTACCAGAAGCAGCTACCAGCGTAGACGAATTTGTCGCTCAGGGAGGATCTATTTCGGATGCTTGTCCAATTGTTAGCTTATCATCCGTAGATATTGCGGTTGGTGACATTTGCCCGACCACTGGTCAGCAGATCATTACCCGTACTTATTCCGCTACCGACAATAGTGGAAATGTCGGAACTTGTGCTCAGACATTTACCATCATAAATAGTACTTCTGGTCCCGTCATTACGTCTATACCACTGGACCAGACTGTTGATTGTGAAGTCAACGCATTTCCGCAGATGAACTTATTCTCAGCTGAAGGAGACTGTAGTGGTGCCGTTACCCTTTCCGTTACTGAAATGCCAATTATCGGAAACCCGGGATGTAATAACAGTAGAATTCAATTTATGTATACTGCTATGGATGGCTGTGGAAGAACCGCAAATCATATTCAGACTTATACCCTGGCTAATGAGGGTCCTCAGTTTGTTAGTTTTAACGAAATTTGTAGAATCGAATCTCCTGCCGACCTCGCTGCCAGACAGGCCCAGTTTGATGAGTTTGCAGAATTGGCCAGTGTAAATACTAGTTGTGTTGAATCGACCGTTACGATTACCAATAATTTTAATCCTAACTTTTTTATCAACCAAAACTGTGCGAATCCTTTCATCTCTGTAGATAATGCCACTGCCTACCAGATCGTGACTTTTAGAGCTACCGATAACTGTGGCAGATTTGGAACCGAAACGGCACTGGTTGTAATCGTGGATACGGAAGGTCCAGTAGTTACTGGTAGTGTTGCTTCCGCAACTGCGGAATGTAATAGTGGTAACCTGCAAGGTGATTATACTACCTGGGCAAATTTCCAGATCAGTACTTTATTGGCTGAGGACGCAGGTTCTCCTGGTACTGAGAGCATTAGCTATTCTCCCTTAACTGCCAATACCAATTGTGCTGGCGGATCGGCTACCACCGAAGTTACTTTCACGGCCACGGATGCTTGTGGAAATGCTACCACACTTTCGGCTAATTACGTCATTTTTGATAGCGGTGTAGTAGCTACGGCTACCGTTTCCGGAACACTGATGACGGAAGAGGATGAGGCGATTGAACTGGCAGAAGTTGAAGTGGATGGATACATGAATAATATGTTGATGACCAACTCAGAAGGTTTTTATCAGTTTGACCTGATGACGGCACAGAATTATGCGATTTCTCCAAGTCGAAATGACAATCCACTCAACGGTATTACCACGTATGACTTAATTTTACTCGGTCAGCATTTACTGGAATTAAATACATTAGATTCTCCGTATAAATTAATCGCGGCGGATGTGAACGAATCCGGAAGTATTACTGCTTTGGATTTGATTGAGTTACGACGAATGATTCTTCTCCTTGATGATCAGTTTAGTGCTGGAAAATCATGGACTTTTGTGGATGCAAATTACGTATTCCCGGATCCAACCAATCCATTTGCTACCACTTATCCAACGGTTTACAATATCAATAATCTGACGACTGGCCAAGTAGCAGACTTTATTGGTGTAAAATTAGGAGACTTGAACGGCTCGGCGAGTGCTGCCTTTTTACAATCGGGAGATACTCGATCAAATGATGGTATTTTAAATGTTAAGTTGGAAGATGAAATGCTGCAAGCAGGTCAGACTTACGATTTAGCATTTACTGCTAGTGATTTTAAAGACGTAGCTGGTTTCCAGTTTACCCTCGATTTTGCGGCGGATTACCTGCAAGTATTAGATTACCAAGGTAGTGAGCTAAGCAAGATGTCTGCTGATAACTTTGGATTTGCCAAAGCCAATCAGGGTAAAGTAACCGTAAGTTGGAACGAAACTACTGCCATCAATATGGCGGATGATGCAACGTTATTTACCATGAGCTTTACCGCATTAAAGGATGCACAACTGAGCGAAGTTATGGCCATCAATTCTTCGTTAACGGCCAGCGAAGCTTACCAGGCAGATCTGCGTAAAGACGTAACGTTAGACTTTGGAAAAACCATTGCGAATGGTAATGAATTTGCTTTATTGCAAAACCGACCAAATCCATTTAACAATGAAACGTTGATTGCGTTTAACTTACCTGAAATGACCACGGCTACCCTGACCATCTATGATGTAGCAGGTCGCGTGCTCAAGCAGCAAAAAGGAGACTTTAACAAAGGGTATAATGAAATTACGATTTCCCGTGCGGAACTAAGTGGTTCCGGATTATTGTACTACCAGTTAGAAACTCCTACGGATGTAGCAACCATGAAAATGATTGTTCAGTAAGGTTGGATTTGATTTAATCTTATTGAAGTTGTTTAAGAATTCCAAAAGCAGCTGAGAGCTCGAGAAAATTATTCAACTCTAGCCTCTTTTTTGAGTGAATAGCCGCGCTATTGACGAGAAAAAAGGCGACGAGCCTGCCTTTGCCGGCAGGTAGGTTGGAGGATTTTATCAGCTCGCAGGCAATTTGGGAGTTTTTAAACAACTTCTTTATCTTTAAAAGCTCCTTTTCCATTTATGGGGAAGGAGCTTTTTTATAGTCATCAAAAAATTTATATCCTTCAGGCAGCAAAAAGGTCAGTAAATCGTTTCAGAAATATTATAAAATTTTATTATAAAATTAAAATCTAAGATTAACATGAATTTATTTAAATTTTTTACTTTAGTAGTAATGCTTTTTGTCTTTCAAGCTTGTGGAGACGACGATGACTGTGTGCAAGCGGACTGGGTAGGTACTTATTCAGGTACGATCGTATGTACGGAAGACGGTGTAGAGGAAGATCCAGAAGATGTTGTCATAACCGTAACTGCCGCTGGTACAGATCAACTTATTTTCAATTATGACACCACTAACACTGGACTAGAGACAGATCCACTAGACGTAGATGGCTGTGATGTAAATTTCTCCGCTTCGGAGCAAGGTATAACGTTGACCGTTTCGGCTGATCTCGACGGAGACAACCTCAGTTTTACCGATGTTTTTTCTGGAAATGGCTTTTCGTCAACTTGTGTGATTACTGCTACCCGAAACTAGAAAAGGTTATTTATCTAAAAAATAGAAACAACTTTACTTATAAAACTCCTGGTACTCATGAGCACCAGGAGTTTATTTTTTGGCTAATCAATTTAAAAAGTTAAGTTATTTCGGGTACAGATAAAAGATGCTGCCCTCAATTTTTTCCTGAATTTATTTTTTCTTATTTTTAAATAAAATAATAATATGGAAAACTATCTGTTCTCTACGCTGATCATAATTTTAAGTCTCCTTATTCTATTCCTTTTAGCTTACGGGAAAGATTTAAAGGAGGATCCAATTGGCCTTTTTAAAGCGCTGCTTGGGGTTCCCGTGGGAATGTTCCTCTTGTTTATGGATATTATCGCGGGACGCGGAGAAGAGAAAAATACCTTTGAATAAAAATCACCCGGAATTTGACCTATCCATTAGATGATTCAACTAATTCGATAGCTTGCTCAAAAGCGGCTAAGTCTTCGTATCCCGAAAAGACAAATTTTACTCCTCGTTCCGTAAAAAATTTCAAGTCCCCTTTCACCCTGATCCCAATCAAGGGAAGTTCCATTTCCTGACAAGTGGCCAAATCCCAAATGGCATCACCTACGTACACAATTTTCGTTGGCTCACCGTACCGTGCTCTTGCCTGATTGACCGCGGTATGAATTATATCGGGACGAGTTGGATTTCCATCTGCGTAACCTGCGGGAATTTCGGCAAATTTAATTCCTACAAAGTCCAGCTTTACCTGAGCTGGTGCCTGCCAGCCACCGGTGGCTATTCCCACCCGATAACGTTCATTTCTGGAAAGCGCCTCTACCATCGCCCGGGCGCCTGGAACCTCGTAAAAAGCTTCCGGTTTTTTTTCCCGCTCGGCAATAATACTCGCGACAAAATGCTCCTGAAATTTTTGTTTTTCCCAATCCGTTGCTGAACGCGAAAAATGATGCTTAAACACGGTTCCAAAAATCGTATCATCGGTGACGTGCGGATAATCGCGCCAATCAATGGAAGGAAAAGATCGACCAAAAACCTGCTCATAAGAATCCGCAAAACACTGACTATCCACCTTATTGGAATGAACTAGCGTACCATCAATATCAAAAATTACAAAAATCATAGATTGGTATTATAGAAATATAGGGTTTGGAAAAAATTAATTATTTAAAATAATTAGAGGTGCTGATCGAATAATCCTTTTAATTCTTGATCGGTATGACGTAGTTTTTCCCGGCAGAATTTTATGAGTTCAGCCGCCCGTTTGGCTTTCGCAGAAAGATCGTCGATACTGACTGCTTCTCCTTGCAGGTCGGTGACCAACTCCTGCAGTTCTGACAGGGCTGATTCGTAAGAAATTTTATCAGGCATTGTTTCTATGATTTTGTCAAATATTCTTTGAGGGTTGTTTAAACATTTTCACCGGCTTGCTTCTCGGCAGCTAGATGGGCTTCATCTTTAAACAACTTCTTGTAAGAATTTGGTAATTGAACATATTTTTGTACAAATCGTTCTACCAGAACGCTAATTTAACCCATTTTTTAAAAAAGAAATTAAAAAATAAGTATTTGAAGGTTGTTTAAAAAACCTATAATAAAAATATTATTTTATTAATCTTATTTATTACCTTTGATCCGACTCCCACTTTTACCTGATGAAATACAAACGGTACTTTGCTATCGTAGCATAGAATAGAATACCTACCTAAAATATACAATCGCCTCACAATTACCTCACAACTAATATACTGTTGGTTGGCGAATTTTCAATTAAACATATTCAATATTTACTTCATACAACAATTATAATAACTTTTACTAAACCTTTTTTTATGAAAGCCACTTTTTCTTTCTTGCTGGCGCTGTTTCTGTGTGGAAATGCGTTTGGCGGATTCTCTCACGAACCGGAGACTTTTATTTCCAATACTACCAATCCCCCGGTATTTGTATCTTCTAATACTCAAGACTTAATCGGGGTTTATGACCTTTCCGGAGCAGGCATTACCATGAGTAGCTTTACCAGTCAAGCAATGGATGCCGATGGTATTTATTACGACAGTGACCTGGATATTCTATATCAACTAAATCGTACCGATAATGTAATCAATGCCTATAGTGGTATTTGCGATAGTCTCGCCGCTGGTTCTAATCCAGTCATCACGGCTACCTCTACTTCCGATTTTATAAATGGTCGGGAAATTGCCGTTAGTGGTAATAAACTGGTAGTCGCACAGGATGCCGATCCAAGCAATGGTAATGAAAATAAATTTTTCGTTTATAATATTACTCCTACAAATATTACCCTTGAAAGATCATTCGAAGTAACAATCAATCTTTGGGGATTCCGAATTTTAGAAAATACGGTTTTTGCCATCGTTGACAACTCCAACCAAATTGCCATTTTTAATAACTTTTTTGACATTGCGGATGGTAGCACCGTTGGGCCAACTAACGTAGCTGCCGTGACGGGAATTACCAGAACGCATGGTATTACGTACATCCCTGCGGGTGACCGAATGATTTTGACCGACATCGGTGACGCCGCTAGTGACTCCGACGGCGCCCTGATCTACGTAGATGATTTTTTTGATGCTATTGATGATTTACTGATTGACACAGACGAACAAATACGGATCGAAGGTCCAAACACTTCTTTAGGAAATCCGGTAGATGTAGTATTTGAGGAAGCAGAACAAAGAATTTTTGTCGCAGAACGGGCAAATGGTGGTGGTAAATTATTAGCATTCGACCTGCCTACTGAAAATGGAGACGCTACGCCAGTTTATAGCAGTGATTTTGCGGGTGCCTCCGCCGTCACTTTTGTCGACGAAAACATTAATTCTTTTAACCTCGTCTCTCGTTTTTACGCCTCTTCCAATACTACCGGAAATATTGGTGCTTACGAAGTACTGGATAATGGAATCCTGCAATTCAGCACCTTTGCATCAGGCGGAATGGATGCTGATGGAATTCATTACGATATAGATAATGACGTTCTTTATCAACTCGACCGAACCAATAATGTCATCAACTTATACGATCAGGTAAAAGCTTCCCTGGATTTAAATCAGATTCCACCAATAATTGCCACCTCGACTGCCAACTTTAGTAACGGACGGGAAATTGCGGTTAGTAACGGTAAATTGGTCGTAGCTCAGGATGCTAATGTGGATAATGGCATGCAAAACAGATTAGTGGTGTATGATGTCACGCCAACTTCTATCACTTTTGACCGCTCCCACGATGTTGACATAAATCTCTGGGGAATCACCACCTCTGATCAAGTTTTATTTGCCGTAGTTGATAACTCTAATCAGGTAGCTTTATTCGACGAGTTTTTTACGCAGCCGGATGGCCCGCTCGTACCCGACTTCAGCTTTAGTGTAGAAAATATTGTGAGAACCCACGGTATCTTTTATGACTTTACAGAGGACGTGATGTATATGACAGACATTGGTGATGCTACCGACGATAGCGATGGAGCGATTGTAATTATTCCTGATTTCATTCTGTCCGTAACGGATATAAACATTGCTGCCGGCGAACAAATTCGTATTGAGGGCGGTAATACTTTTTTAGGAAATCCAGTCGATATCGGCTACGATCCACTACTCGAAATTATCTTTGTCGCAGAACGAGCGAATAATGGTGGTGCCATTCTTGGATTTGAAGTACCAACCCAAAATGGTGACTTCACCCCGATTTACAATAGTACCTTTCCTGGTGCCAGCGCAATAAATGTTCCTTACCTTACGGAACAACCAGTTAATTGTGATATCGTACTGGGTGGAACCGTCGAACTCACTAACGGTGGAACAGATACTACCATTATTGTGGATGGCCAACCAGATCTTATTTCCTTCTCGACAGATGTCATGTTAAATGGATTCCAGTTCACCTTCGTGGTAACGGACGACCAGGGAGTTATTCTAGGAATTCCTCCCAGTAATGTAGTTGATTTCGACCCCGCCGGAACTGGTAATTGCCGCGTCTATGGCGTATCTTACTCGGGTGAATTATTAATTGAAACGGGAGATTCTCTACTCGCTAACGGTCTAATTATCAGTGATGATTGTTTTGATCTTTCTTCTAATAATTTAACCATTATCAGAATTGCTGATCCCTGTGAGGCAGTCTCCGGTGGAACCGTAGAACTTGCCGAAGGCGGAACTACCACGACCATCATCGTGGACGGTATCGCTGATGTTATTGAATTTGCTTCGGACGGAGCAACGGGCGATAATTTCACTTACGTGGTCACCGACGCCGATGGTATTATCCTCGGTATTCCTCCGGGCAACATGGTGGATTTTGATCCCGCAGGAGTTGGCGACTGTAATGTTTACGGACTTGCTTACACGGGTAATCTAAATATCATGGTCGGCGACGATCTTTTCGAAGACGGGCTGCAAATCAGTGATGATTGTTTTGATCTTTCTTCTAATAATTTAACCATTATCAGAATTGCTGATCCCTGTGATGATGTTTCTGGTGGAACCGTAGAACTTGCCGAAGGCGGAACTACCACGACCATCATCGTGGACGGTATCGCTGATGTTATTGAATTTGCTTCGGACGGAGCGACGGGCGATAATTTCACTTACGTGGTCACCGACGCCGATGGTATTATCCTCGGTATCCCTCCGAACAATGTGGTGGATTTTGATCCCGCCGGAGTTGGCGACTGTAATGTTTACGGACTTGCTTACACCGGTAATCTGAATATCACCGTGGGCGACGACCTTTTCGAGGACGGGCTGCAAATCAGTGATGATTGTTTTGATCTTTCTTCTAATAATTTAACCATTATTAGAATTGCTGATAATGAAGCATTAGCAGATCTTTCGATCTCAATAACCGCAAGTAGCTTGGAGTATGATATTTTTGAAAATACCATCTTTACCATTACGGTAACTAATGATGGTCCTGGTACGGCAACGGGTGTTTCCGTTACGGCTCCATTTCCGGATGGATTTGTTTATACCAGCGATGTAACCAGTCAGGGAGCCTACGATATATTTACTGAAATCTGGAACGTAGGAACCTTAGCACCTGGATCATCTGCCACCCTGGAACTGAATTTATTTAGTACCGTAGAAGGCCAGGAAATCTTAGTCGCTACCGAGGTTTTCACTTCAGACCAGAACGATCCGGATTCTACGCCGAATAATGGTCCGAATGAAGAAGATGACTATGGTTTTCTAAGACTAATTCCTGCTGACCCGGGAGGAGGATCGGGAGCAGACTTGTCGATTAGTATTACTGCTAATGATCTGCTTTACGAGAATTATGAAAATACCGTATTTACGATTACCGTAACTAATAATGGCTCGGATAATGCGACTGGGGTTACCGTTTCGGCTCCCCTGCCAGAAGGATTTGTATATTCCTCTGATGAAGTGAGTCAGGGTGATTATTCCTTATTTTTCGAAACCTGGACAGTTGGTAGTTTAGACGCTGGAGCTTCCGCGACCCTAGAACTGGAGTTGTTTAGTTTGATCGAAGACGTTGACGTAATGGTCACTACGGAGGTGCTAACCTCCGATCAGGACGATCCGGATTCTACGCCAGGTAACGGACCCAACGGAGAAGATGACGATGCCTTTGTCATCCTGACGCCGAGAGATGAAGGAGGCGTCGGAACGGGCAATGGCCTGATAGATTTGGAATTAGGTGTGGCTGTGAACCAAAACCTGCATGATCTGTACGAACATGTAGATTTTGTGATTACAATTACCAATAATGGTCCTGATGCAGCAACGAATATTGCGGTTCATGCGGATGTTCCTGAGGGATTGGCCTACTCTTCTGATGATCCATCAGCAGGTGATTATAATTTATGGCTAAAGCGTTGGACAATCGCTTCTTTGGATGCGGGAGAATCAGCTACGCTGATTTTAGGATTGTTTACCAAAGCGGAAGGCAACATCAATTATTTTACAGAAGTATTGTTCGTTGATCAAAACGATGACGACTCTTTCCCCGGTAATGGGAATGGCGTAACACCACAGGAAGATGACGAAGCCGTAGTTTCAATTATGGTTGAGAATTTTCCAAATGCCGCGCTCAATGATTCCGAAGAGAATAAATTAGTGCCTTTTACCATTACGGAACTCTATCCCAACCCAACTGCGGAAGTATTGACGCTGGAAATAGAAAGTTTGGTGGAGCAAGCAGCCAATTTAGAAATTTATAATTCAATCGGAGCACTAATTAAAACACAACCTGTTTTTATTAATAAAAATGGTACCGTTTTACAATTAGCCGTTGGTGAATTAGCCGAAGGAAATTATTTAATTAAAATTCCTGGCACTAAAATACTGAAACGTTTTATTAAGGCCAGCCGTCCTTAGTGGTATGACCAAGTACCTGTAAAAAAGCAACGCAGCGATCAGAAATGATCGCTGCGTTTTTCGTTTAATAATGTCGCTATATAGCTTAATAATGTTTAAATAAGGCAATCGTGTTAAAAAAACGTTTAGTTTATTCTTGAACGATTAATTGTTGAATTTCACTTTGTTGTCCGGAATAAAAGACGACGTTATAGACGCCAACTCCCAATTGATGTGGTAATACGATATCGTCGGTAATATCATCTAAATTATTATGCCGGTATATTTCCTGTCCCTGAACGTTGTACACCACCACTAAATCCAGCGATCCTCCCGCCCGGTTATAGCGGATTACGTTGGTATTACTTACTGGGTTAGGATAGATCAGTGTGGAAAAATGCTCATTGCTGACGTTTACCGAAATAATTTTAGAGTCTTCGTATGTCGCATCCAGGTCTACCGCACGAAGTTTATAATAGTGTAAGCCTGGTAAGGCTTTTTGATGTTGATATGAATAATTTTTTAGTGTGGAACTATTTCCGTGACTATTTCTGAATCCCAGAATTTCCCAGTCTTCTCCATCGGTACGATGCTGAATTTCAAACCCAAGACTATTGAATTCGGTTTCCGTACTCCAGTTAAGTTGAACGCCCTGCTTTTTTTCAATCCCCCTGAAAGCGACCATTTCCACGGGCAAGGCACTTACACTAGCCCCGGTGGTAGCCCCACCGCCGGAGAATCCATTTACCACATATTCGGCGTATTCAAATCCTTGGAAGAGTCCTTTAGTCCAGGTATTTTCGGAAGCAATCTGCGGATCAAATACATATTCCTGATAATCCGCAGCATCTACTGCTGTCGCCTGAGGATTATCACTGTTATTTAATTTAAAGAAAAAAGCATCTTCAATTGAGTTAATAAAATTACTACTGTTGATCATCTCCTGAATATCCTGATCAGAAAAATAAAAGCGTACCCCCACCGCAGCGTTGGGTTGCTGCGTTGCGCGAACATTCCAATACCGATTCATGGCAAAACAAGAAGTTGAACTAACGTAAGCTGCATTTGTAATATCAGTACCCTGACCGGTTTTATAAGCGGGCGTTGTTAAAATTTCTGCCCTAAAAGCACCATCCCCAAGATGACCAATCTCCTGTCCGTTCTTTTTTAATGAAAGTAATAAAACGTTTTGTACACAATCATAATAATGCGTCCATCCCTGCGGATCGGTATACTCATAGTCAGCGGTAAATAAGGTATTAGGATCATCGAGTAAACTTCTTTCTACCTGATTTTCAATTGCTCCAATATCCAGCGTTCCTACCTTACGCGCATTTCCATCCGAGTCCTGAGTAACCGAGGTAAAAGATAATTTTTTTCCGTTATCCACCGCCGGAGAACAGGTATTCAATCGTAAATCTCCATTTTCCAGATCTACAAATTGTGGATCATAATTTAAATAATTGTCCCCTAAATCAATACCAAGAGATGGTAGTGTCTCGCCTTTAAAAATGTTATTACTAAGCGTTACCTCAAGTGGGGCAATATTATTCATTCCAATTCCTTTATCCCATAAAATTGAATTAATCATCTCAAGTTCAAGGTTGGCAGAACCATCTCCACGGTTATAGATACTTCCCTGATCGGTATTGGATTCATTATTAGCAAAAGTACAATTCGTTATCTCTACCTTTAGATCTTGAAAATAGGCAAAGTTCATTATGCTGGCACCTTCCATCTGGGCACTGTTTTCAAAAAAAGTAGTAGAAGAAATTTTTGGATTGATCTTACCACCACTCACATAATTATAGAGTGCTCCTCCCTGGTTGGCAGAATTATGCTCAAATTTACATCCAATGATGATTGGCGTAGCCTGACCACCGGTGGTAATATTGGCGATAGCACCACCATAGTTGGCCGCCGTATTTTCTGAAAACAAGGTATTATTTAAAGAAAGATTTAAAAACCCGTTTTTAGAATAATTATAAAATGCACCACCGTATCCCTGATCCGAATGATTACTAATAAATTCACAATCCGTAAAAGTAGGTGCTAATGACATAAAACCATCCACTACATTATATACGGCACCACCCTTATCCGCCCGGTTAGCCTCAAAAATACATCTGGTAAAATAAGCACTCAGGTTCGCGTTTTGGTCATTCAGACAAATCGCTCCGCCCTCCTGGCTACGGTTATTCGAAAAAATAGTATTTTCAAAAACCAGGGTGGTATTCCCACCATCTGTTTGACTGAGAATACCTCCTCCCTTTTCGGAAGCTATATTATCGGAAAAATTACAATTGACCACTACGGGAGAAACCATTCCACCATCTGATGAAATACAAGCCATTCCCGCACCACTAAAGGCTCGGTTATTTTGAATCATACAGTTTCTGATAATGGGGTTGGCACTAATCCCACTACTAAGGGCCACTACCAAAATTCCTCCTCCAATTTTAGTCAATCCCTTATCAGCATTTCCATCCTGAATCGTAAAACCATCTAATATCGCAGCATTGGTCACTCCGGAAAACGTAACGACTGTATTAATTTCATAGGTTGCATTTTCATAAATAATCTTCCCCGTAAGAACGGTAGGATGATCGGTAGGATTACGGGCCTCCAGAAAAGTCTCTGATCCGGAAAATCCTCCGTAAATTTCCACATCTTTATCTAACCAAAAGGTATAGATCCAGTTAAAATAATCTATTTCTTCACATTCAAAATCAAAGGGAAAATACGTACCTTCAGCTACCCAGATCTGATCTCCAGTAACCGCAGCGTCTATCGCCGTTTTAAGGTTGTGATAGGCGTGATGCCAAGAAGTTCCAGTTTGATCTCCGGTAGCGTCCTGATCGACATAAATTTGGGCTGTTGCGAAAAAGGGGAAAAGAATAATCACAAGGTATATGATTCTTTTCATGTTATTTATGGTTATGTTAGAAAATAAAAAGAGGAGGGAGTAAACAGTAATAAAAGTATAGCAAAAATTTGGCCACAAAACATAAAACACCCAAAAAGCACTAATTTGTGACATTCAATTTCAAATAAAAAAGCCGATACTTCCTTATTTTTTCTTTATAAATAAAAAAAATAGTGACAAGAATCCGGAGAAGAATTATAGGTTATGTAACTTGTGGTCCAACGTTTTATATTGGAAACCATTACCTTTGCTATTCCCAAAAACAAGTCTCTTTATTGATCGCTCTTTAGTACCCGATAGGAGAAGCTGTTTAAAATATTTTAACACCCTCATTTTACCAGATATTAATCATGAATAAAGTTTTTACCCTGTTTTTGCTTACCCTGATGTATCTACAAACTTTCGCCCAACCGAACCTAGAATGGTCTGCTACCTACGGTGGAAGTTTTGGAGATATCCCTCGCTCTGTACTGGCAGTTCCAGGTGGCGGATATTTAGTGGCGGGGCTGAGTATGTCCGACGATGATGATATTTCAAATAATAATGGTAAAGGAGACGGTTGGTTGATACGCATCGACGCAACGGGTAATCTGCTTTGGCAAATGTCCTACGGTGGTGAATTTCAAGATGAAATAAAAAAAATCATTCCCGCTAATGATGGTGGATATCTAATTGCCGGATACCGATCTGAAAGTACCATCGTTGATAACAGACCCAAGATTACCAGTGATTTTTGGGTAGCCAAAATTAATGATACTGGAACGATAATCTGGGAACAAAATTTTGGTAGTACCGAGTCAGAAGCCATTGTAGACGTAGCTGCTACCAACGATGGGTATCTATTATTGGGTAATTCAAATAGTCCAGAATTCTCCCCGGCGGGATACCGTGGACAGACAGATCCGATATTACTAAAAATAAATAATACGGGACAACAGCAATGGATTCGCCGCTGGGGAGGGGGACAAAATGATTTTGCCACCGGTTTACACATTCTAAACAATGGACGAATAGTAGTCAGTGGATACGCAGATTCAAAATATAATAATCACCACGGAGCAGTAGATGGCTGGCTGACCTATTTGAATGCCAATGGACAATTGGTCTGGTTCAATTTTTATGGAGGCAGTCTGGATGATCAACTACATACTGTATCCGCAGGTCCTGGAGATCAAATCTACGCAGGGGGTTTTTCCTATTCTAAAGATCAAGATTTGCCCGAAAACAACGGACGAAAGGATGCCTGGCTCATTAAAGTAAATACGTCGGGGAATCTTTTATGGTCTATCAATTATGGAGGAGACGGACACGATGCTTTTAATAAAATTATTATTAAAGATAATTCGGTTTACGCAGCCGGTTATATCTGGTCATTTGATCAAGTACCCCTGCCCTCCCAGGGCTTGAAAGATTGTTGGTTAACAAATATCAACAGCGATGGCAATCAAAACTGGGAGGCGACCTACGGAGGAGATTTGAGTGAAGCCTGCTTCTCATTTGACTTTACCGAAGACAATGGTCTGCTGCTTGCCAGTTCCACCCAATCAAAATATAATGGGATGGTAGAAAACAACAATGGTTTAGAAGATTTTTTCCTCATTCGACTAGAAGGCTCCGGCCCCACAGAAATCTCCGTAAATCTGGGAGCAGACCGGACTATCTGTAACGGTTCTTCCGTCAACCTAAACGCCAGTATCGCCAACTGCACGGGATGTACGATCCTCTGGGAAGACCAAACCACCTCTGCTGGCCGCACGGTGGCTCCAAGTACAACCACTACCTATTCCGTGACGGTCACCGATCTGGATGGCATCTCTGACAGTGATGAGGTTACTATTTTTGTCAATGAATTACCTACCCTCAACATTACGCTGACAGGAGATAATCTCTGTCCTGGTGATCTGATTACCTTAAGTACGACTACCCAAAATTGTGCTGGCTGTTCTTACGATTGGAATGATGGCAACAACCAGTCCCAAAGAACTTTGATAATAGAAGATGATATTACCTATTCACTAACCGTCACCAACGATGATGGTTGCAGCACCAGCCAGTCCATTGCCGTTCCGGTTCAGGAGATGATTAATTTTACGGCAGCAGTAAACCCCGTCACTTGTCAAGGTGATAACGATGGAGAAATTTTTATTAATAATAATTCTGGCAACACCATTAATTTTGCGTGGAACCACGGGCCCACTGGAACGACGTTAAGCGATCTTGCTGCGGGGTTTTATACCGTTACCGCGGGCGCTATTGGCTTCTGTGCAGAAGTAGCTACTTACGAAATAACGGAACCAGAAGCACTCAGTTTTAGTGCTAACTTTACGACCGTCAGTTGTTTCAACCAAAATAATGGTAGTATCAGTACGAGTACCGGAGGAGGAGTACCGCCTTATACTTTCATTTGGAATAGCGGAGCGACTACGGCTTCTCTCAATAATTTATCCGCAGGAAGTTATAATGTAACGGTGACCGATGCCAATGGGTGCAGCCTCAGCGATGGATTTGAAATCACCCAACCGGACGCCATCCAAATTAGCAGCTCGCGAACCGCCATCAGCTGTCATGGAGCCAGTGACGGAGGTATCACGATCAATCCTTTCGGGGGAGCAGGTAATTATACCTACAGCTGGTCCAATGGAAACACCACCAATCAAATCAACAATATTTCTGCCGGAACCTATCTGGTGGCAGTGACGGACGGCGACGGTTGTAGCACAACCGCTAGTTTCCTGATGGAAGAACCGCTTGAACTGGGTTTTAACGTTCAGCCAATTCCACCCACCTCGGGCGATAACGGAAGTATCCTGGCAGTACCATTTGGCGGAACACCTCCTTATCAGTTACTTTGGAGTACCGGATCGACTAGTTTCCAAATAATTAACCTAATCGAGGGAATGTATACCGTGACAGTCACCGATTTAGAAGGATGTACCGGGGAGGAAACTATTTTTCTGGGAATTACCAATCAGGAAGACTTGATTAACCTCGAACAATTCTCCGTTTTTCCTAATCCAAATAATGGCAGCTTTCAGGTTAATATCGAGCTGGGTAATCCTTCCGACTTTTCTTTGTCTCTCGTAAATACGCTGGGACAGGTTATTGAAACAAAAGAATTCCGAACGGATCGACTAAACGAAGCTTTTGATAATATGGACTTGCCAAGTGGTATTTATTATGTCTTGTTTACGGATAAGTCTGGGGTGAAGGTTAAACCGATGGTAGTTGAGTAGGTTTTTTTTCCCGCTAGCGCGTTTGGCTTTCGGTGGGCGGACAATTGGTTTTTTTTCCTTCTGACTTGTTTGGCTTTCGGTTGGCTTTTTTCTCTTCTGATGGGTTTGGCTTTTTTCCCCGCTGACGTGTTGGCTTTCGGTTAGCGGACGATGGGCTCTCTTTTAGCGTGGGCTCTTTAATTGGTGATGGGTTTT
The DNA here is from genome assembly GCA_938008185.1 of uncultured Saprospiraceae bacterium. Lineage (GTDB taxonomy): Bacteria > Bacteroidota > Bacteroidia > Chitinophagales > Saprospiraceae > JALZUU01. The sequence goes on along the minus strand of CALLLR010000190.1, from coordinate 7,244 downwards.
CGGTGGGATTTTTTTCTCTGCTGGTGGGTTTCAGAAGTGGGCTATTTAAGTGATTTTCGCAAGCACTTGCTGATTGAAGCGTCCCTTACTCACCGCAGGACTTTGACCAAATCATCATCTTCGCGCCATCCCCGGCCAAGGGCTTCCTGGATAACCGGTTCGGGATCTGATTGCATTTTTTTTAGAGCGGTTTTTACTTCGGGTAATCGGTAATATTGTAAAATGAGAATGCAGTATCTTCTGATGCTAACCGTTTTATGGGTAAGATTTTTAATACAAAAAGGCACCACCGCCAGTTCGGTAAAATGTTTACGGTGTAGGGCCAGCATGGCCGGTAACAATTGACTCAGCAGTTGGGTTCTATTTTGTACATTCAATAAACTATTGATCCAGGAGGATTGTCCCAGTCGGGGAACCAACACCCGGATCGTTTCAATCGCTTCGATCCTTACCGCTTCGGTAACATCTCCCGTCAATTGAAAAATTCTTTTTAGGGTATCCGGATTAAGTAGTTTAAGTCGATTAGGAAACTGAATAAACAAACTACTCATCTGATCCAATCCTAATCGACGAACCATCGGCTCGGGGTGGTACAAAAATTCGATGATAATTCCGAGGGTTGTAGGTTGCCAGGTACGATCCAGCAAACTAGCCAGATTGGTTTGTGGCCGGATACTTTTATTCTTTTTTACCGCATAAACAGCCCGGGCCAAAAACTGTTCCGAGGTCAGTAACCATTCGGTATTCTCCAGATGTTGAAATCTGCTGAGTAAAGAGTTTACCCGATCGCTGTATTGATCATTAAATATACCGAGCGTAAGTTTTTCCGCTATCTTTTTTTCGTGAACACCTTGTTTAATTAAAACATCATGTGCGGCCTTAGCAGCAAAATAATTTTTCCCAACAAGTGCATTCCAGGCAATAGATCGCACCGTTGGCGTATCATAGGTACTCAACGCACTGATCAAAATTTCCGATTCACCTTCTCCCATTTCCACCTGGGAATGATAGTGATTAATCAGGGCTTCGTAAATAGTCTTTTCCTGATAAACGGACAATCCCCGGATTATTAGTCCCCGAAAAAAGGTGGATTGTTCACCGGGTAATTCTTTTAACAACCAACTCCTGGTCGCCTCTGAAGGATATAAATACGCATGCTGGTAAAAGTGCCGAAGTACCGGCCGACTGGTCAACGTAGGCCAGCGTTTTCCAATAATGTCGGCGGGTAACTGCCAGGAATAAGTACGCAAATAACGGAAGGAGGATTCCAGCACCGTAGGATCATTACTCATCAACCCAGCCAATCCACGCCAAAAATCTCCAGTTCCCTTTTGAGTAATGTCTTCTTTAATTTTATAATAAAATTCTTTCAGCCAGGGATCTGAGATGAAGGATAAAAAATTATCCGGGAGATCCTTACCTAATTCCGATTCCCGCTCGTTAATCGAAGCACTGATTTGAAGAAATTCATCCGTCTTCCAAAAACCCAGGATAGCCAGTGGAATTTGAAATCGCAGTAAATTTTTATAATTTTCCAGACGTAGTAAATAATTTTCCGTATCCTTACCTTTGGTTAGTTGCTGCGCATTAGAAGGTAATTTCAAAAAAGGCAGTTCTATTTTCAGTATTTCACCAAAAATAGAATAAGTAACCCGATACTGGTACTGATCATTGTCGGCAATGATGATTACAGGGTCCGTTAATACATAAGCCTCAAGCAGCATATATTTAATTGGAAAACATTTAAGTTGTTTAAAAATAAAGCATCTAATCCACTGTAAAAGTAGTGAATACCTTTTACAATTAATACAGATTTAATTTGTTGAAAATAGAGGAGCAATTAACAAAACTTTGGCCTGTTTTTCTCGTTCCAAAAGAAGTCGTTTAAAAATATAACCTTCATTCACCTTTGAATAATCCGTTTTTCTACTTTGTTGCGCTTTTATTCCTGCTCACGTGGAGCAGCCCGATTTCCGTCATGGCTAGCTCATTGCCGGATATGGAGGAACAAATTTTTGGAAAAAAGCGACGGGAAGCAGAAATAAAGGCCAAAGAAGCAGCCGAGGCAAGGAAGAAAGCAATCGAAGCTTTAAAGAAGACCCGACAAAATCTGGAAGTTGTTCACCGACAAAATGAGCTATTAGACCAGCGCAACGATTCGCTCAACCAACTCAAATCCCTGTTAAATAATTCGCTATACGAACGGGAAAGAGAAATTGAAAAAATGTATCAGGATCGACTCCAAACAGAGCGGGAACTTGTCGAAAATAAACGTTTGGTTGATTCCCTCGAAATGCGTTCTATGGTCGATTCGCTCGAAATCCTTCAACAAAAAATGGTCGTCGAGCAACAATCTGTAGAAATCCGTGATCAGGCGTTGGTGCGTAATCTCTTTATCGCCCTGGCGGTCATTCTAAGTCTTTTTGCATTTATTATATTCAACCGGTGGAGGATCACAAAAAAGTATAACATTTTATTAGAAGAAAAAAACAACTTAATTATTGAGGAGCAGAAAAAATCCGAAGCCCTGCTGCTAAACATTCTCCCCTATTCCATTGCCGAAGAGCTCAAAAAAAATGGTTCAGCCGAAGCCAAGCGCCATCCCAACGTAACAGTTCTATTTTCGGATTTTGTAAATTTCAGCCAAATTGCCGCAAAAAAGGATCCTAAAACATTGGTAGCAGACTTAGATTATTGCTTTAAGGCTTTTGATGCGATCATCGAAAAGAATCAATTGGAAAAAATTAAAACCATTGGTGATGCCTATATGTGTGCGGGGGGCTTACCGGTCTCAAATAAAGATCACGCCCACCGAATTCTACAAGCAGCCATCGAGATGCAGGCATTTTTAAAAAACTGGGCCATCGCTAACCGGGATAATAATACGCCCGTTTTTAGCGCTCGCATTGGGATACACACCGGGCCGTTGGTAGCGGGTGTCGTTGGCGATAAAAAGTTTGCGTACGATATCTGGGGTGATACGGTAAATATTGCCAGTAGAATGGAATCTGCGGCGGAAGCGGGTCGTATCAACGTATCTTCTACGACTTATAAATTGTTAAAAAATGATTTTAAATTTATTGCCCGAGGAAGTATTGAGGCGAAGAATATTGGGGCTTTGAGGATGTATTTTCTTGAACTTTAGGATATTGAGGCGCGTTGCTGGTTGAATTCTTGAATTTATTTAAATTTTATTTTAAATAGTTTTTCGATTTTATTTATCTTTTCTAACTTAAATTGTAGCGGTATCTCCGTGACGGGATGATTAAGATTGATCTCGGTGGCAAAAAGCCAGAGGCCCCGGATTTTTGGTCTTTCCGTTTTTTTATAAATAGGATCTCCCAGAATATCATTTCCCAGGCCAGATAAATGCTTCCTGATTTGGTGTGTTCTCCCCGTCTTCAGGGTGAGGCTTACTTCGCTTATTGTTCCTAATTTAAGATGCTTGATCGTTCTTAAAACCTTGTAATCGGTATGCGCTTTTCGTTCATCAACCGGAGTGGTAATGCTACCTACTGCTGCTGGTAAATTTCCCCAAACGACCGCAATATATTTTTTCCTGACCGTTCCGGCTTCCCATGCCTGTCCCAGACGCACCATCGCCGGATAGGTTTTTGCGACTACTAATAAACCACGTGTGGCAGCGTCCAGGCGATGTACGGGTCGGGGCCAGGGCATTGCTTCAGGGAGTGTTGTTTTTTCTAAATTAAAAGGCAAAGCATTTTCTACCGTACGATAACGATTACCGGAAACGGGCAGACTCGCTGGTTTATGTAAAATGGCCAGGTGCTCATCTTGGTAAATTACCGGAATGGATAAAGGGAGTATTTTAGGTATTTTTCGAACATCCGCAATTACCAAAATTTTTTGCCCGGGTTGTACCCAATCGCCCGTTTTCCCTACCCTACCCTCTAATAAAATCTGTCCGCGCTTAATGGCTTTTTTCAGGCCCTTACGGGAAATAAAAAGGTCGAAGATCCCAATGGCGTAATCACTGAGGCGTTGGGGATTGGTTTGAGCGGGAACGGTATGTTGTGCGATTATTTTGATGAGGAGGAATTTTTTTGGCTGACAATAGGCTTTTTTCTCTGCTGATGTGTTTGGCTTTTTTCCCTGTTGACGCGTTTGGCTTTCGATTGGCTTTCGGTTGGCTCTCTTCTGGCGGGTTTGGCTTTTTAATTTGAGGAGCCCGCAGCCTTTACAATCCTACCGGAATCGCATCAATCAAGCGCTTCGTATAATCCGCTTTCGGACTGGAATAAATCGTATCCGCATCGTCCAGTTCTTCAATTTTTCCAGCGTTCATCACCATCATGCGGTCGCTCATAAATTTTACTACCGACAAATCATGGCTAATAAAAATATAAGTTAAAGATCTTTGTTTTTGTAATTTTAATAATAAATTCAGAACCTGAGCCTGTACCGAAACATCCAGGGCAGAAACGGATTCGTCGCAAATCAAAAATTTGGGATTCAGCGCCAACGCGCGGGCGATACCGACCCGTTGTCTTTGCCCGCCGGAAAACTCATGAGGATACCGATCAAAATATTCCGGTCGTAAACTTACGGTTTCCATCAAATCAATTACATATTCTTTTTGTGCTTTTTTTCCGGAGACGATACCGTGTACTGCGACCGGTTCCAGAATTGCCGCACCAATAGTCATCCGGGGATTTAGAGAACCGTAAGGATCCTGAAAGACAATCTGAATCTCTCGCCGCATGGCTTGCAATTCAGTAGCAGTCATTTGGAGTAAATCTTTTCCATTATATAAAATTTCTCCACTTTGCGGTTTATTGAGTCCGATAATGCTTCGGCCCAGGGTTGTTTTTCCGCAACCACTCTCCCCCACCAATCCGAGCGTTTCTCCCGGATAAACAGAAAAACTAACGTCGTTGACCGCTTTGACCCAATCGGTGGTTTTTCCAAAAAAGTTCTTTTTGACCGAAAACCAGGTATTCAGTTTTTTGACTTCCAGGAGAGGTGGTTGATTGTAGAGCGCGGTGAGTCTGGCTTTACGTATTTCCGGATCACTGCGAACCGCACTCAGTTTTGCGGATACAGAAGCTGGAATTTCAGTAATGACTGCTTTCCCGTTTCCATCCTTTTCTACTTTCATAAAATCAGCAATCACCGGCAGCCGATCCACCCGATAGGCCAATGGCGGACGACAAGCCAACAAGCCTTTTGTATAAGGGTGCTGCGGATGCTGAAAAATATCCGCCACTTTTCCCTGCTCAACAATCTTACCTTTATACATGACCAGTACCCGATCCGCAATTTCGGCGATCACAGCCAGGTCGTGGGAGATAAATATAACGGCCGCATCCAGCTCTTTCTTTAAATCCGCCATCAACTCCAATATCGCCTTTTGGACCGTTACATCTAAAGCCGTAGTCGGCTCGTCGGCGATCAATAGTTTTGGGCTACAAGACATGGCCATCGCAATCATTACCCGTTGCTTTTGACCACCCGAAATCTCGTGAGGATAAGCAGTATAAATCCTTTCCGGATCAGGCAATTGCACCCGCGCAAACAAGTCCAGTACTTTTTCTTTCGCCGCTTTTTTATCCAGTTTTAGGTGTAATTGAATTGCTTCCAGCACTTGATCACCACAAGTAAACACCGGATTGAGAGAGGTCATCGGTTCCTGAAAGATCATGGCCATTTCATTGCCCCGGTATTGATTCATCTCCTTTTCGGAGAGCGAAAGCAGCTCAACGGGATCGTTATTTTCGTCGTAATAAGTGATGGTTCCATCCGCAATTCGACCCGGTGGTTGAGGAATTAAGCCCATAGCGGATAGCGACGTAACCGACTTTCCGGATCCCGATTCTCCGACAATTCCAATGGTTTCACCGCGAAAAACACTAAAATCAATTTTATCGACCGCACGCACGGTTCCAGTATCCGTTGCGAACTCTACCACTAAGTTTTTGACTTCCAGTAACTTATCAAGCATATTATTTTATCGTATATTTAAATATTAGTTGGAATAATTTATGCAGATAAAATATAATATCTAAAGTACCTGAATTTCTATTCCGCCAGTAATAATTGGCCAAAAATTTAAGGATCGCTTTAGGTTTCCGGTTTTTGAAAAAGCCGGAATACACTTAAGAGAACAACCATTATAAAGAAAGTAAAAACGAGGATTCCCTTCCTTGGATTTTGCAATTAAATAATGGTCCCGGTAAAATTAACTTTTTCCGGGAGAAACAAAGAACAACTACTATGTTACGAGAACTTTTGCCAGTTAATCTGGTAAATCCTGGCGGTTCCGTCAGCGATTGTTTCGTTTCATTTCACGTATTACCGGACAGATTTTCTTCCACCCGCGAAGGAAACGGGGACGCCGTATGGCCCCTGACCGGAACCCCAATCCCATTATTTAATTTTCAGAAAAAAAATAACGGGCTATCTCTGAATTACGGAGATCAGTCCTTAAAGATAATGTATGTGTGTGGTACAGTGGCGGCTGGCTTATCCGGGAGGGATTTGTCCCAAACAGATGGTCAGCCACGCTTTTTTAAGGCCACAGATGATACGAATGATTTGATTAAAGATAACATAACCATTACTTACATGCTTCGAACCCCAAAAGTTTGAAGCAGAAACCATGACCGTCTGCGGGAAAGAGGAAACGATGTTTTGTGGTGGAACGTCCTTCTTTGGAACCGCAGACTTTTTTTGTTGAATCGTTGATTAGTTTAAATTGAGGATTGGTTTTTTAGTGGGAAGATATAATTTTTAGAATGTAGTGAGGTTTTTTTTTAGAAAGGGCTTTTGAAGAATAATGTATGTGTGTGGTATTAGGGCGGCTGGCTTATCCGGATTGGATGGTCAGCCGCCACTTTTTTTGGTGAAATATTTTGTTAGATGCAACGATAACTGCTTCCCATTTTGCCAGGGCGCACTGAACGGCGGCCGTCTGCGGTTGGAGCCGAAGCCATGAAGAAAGAGCGCCCGAGTGTGGGCCGCTGCGTGGGGCGCGGTCTGAATGTGCGAGTTTGGCTTGCGCCTGCCTGCCGGAGTGAAACGAAGGCAGGGGTTGTGGAAGCTCCGGGTTTGCTTTTAGCGTGGAGCTGGAACTGAGGCCTGCGCTGCTTGGTGCCAGAGCACCAAAGAGCGTGTGCAAAAAGAGCAGGCCGCAATACTAGAGGCGGTGGAATAGTGCCATTATTTAACGGCACTATGAAAACCGACTGTAGACAGCAGTAGCACTGAACTCAACACCGTGACAG
>CALLLR010000189.1 GCA_938008185.1 uncultured Saprospiraceae bacterium | reverse complement strand
CAACAAATGGCAGCAGGTCGCCTGGCAATGGCGCGAACTTCCCGTACCCGTGATCGGTGCCATCCACGGAGTGGCTTTTGGCGGCGGACTGCAAATCATGCTCGGTGCCGATATCCGCTACATTACGGCCGACACCAAACTGTCCATCATGGAAACCAAATGGGGCATCATTCCCGACATGGCGGGCACCCAGATCATGCGACACTTAATCCGGGAAGACATTGTGAAAGAACTTACTTACACCCACCGGGTTTTCTCCGGTACCGAAGCAGTGCAATACGGTTTTGCTACGCACGTCGTCGAAAATCCCCACGCCGCTGCCATGACCCTGGCCAAGGAAATTGCCAGCAAAAGCCCCGATGCCATCGTCACCGCCAAACGCGTGATCAACGCGGCACCCTACCTGAACCAGGAGGAAGGTTTACTACTCGAATCAAAAGCCCAACAGGAAATTTTATTAAAAGAAAATCAACTGGAAGCGGTATTCTCGGGGATGCAGAAACGGGCGGGAAAGTTTAAAGATTTCAGGTAGAGTCAAGCTTTGCGAACTTCGCGGGCAGCAAAGCGAAAAAGCAAAAGTTCGTAAAGCGCTGGTCTCCCAAAGCACTGCTATTTTCTGGTTTTAACTTTTAAACCTTTGTGTGAACGAAAAATAATTTGTAGTTTTAAAAACTATTTTTAATTGTTTTCATAACTAATGGTTCGGTAAATTTTAATTCTGAGATAGATAAATGACTAATTCAAAAAGTTACCGAACCATTGATAACCATCTTTTGATTTATTATTTTCTTTTTACAATAAATATAAGCTAATGAAAAATCTCCTCCCTCTTTTAGTGGTTTCCATGTTTTTTTTAGTTCAAACAAAAACCGTTGCCCAAGATGTCCTCTTTAGTCAGTGGGAAAATATGCCGCTGCATTTTAATCCGGCCCTGACCGGAGATTTTGAGGGTTTGGTTAGATTTCGGGGAAAACACCGCAACCAATGGAAATCGATATTAGGAGATGATTCGTACAGGACTAACGCCGCTTCGGTTGAGTATAAATTTAAAAAGGGTGAACAACGGAAGATTAATGTTGGATTTCACAGTATTTTTGATAAAGCCGGAGAAACAAATTTCAGCGCCAAAACGTTCAACCTTTCTACTTCCATCGTACAAAACCTGGGAGATGTTTCAGGACCCCATCATACTGTTGGCGTTGGGCTTAAGGCAGGCATCGGCACCCGAAAAATAGATGCTGATAATCTCCGCTGGCCAACAAATACCCCATTCGGCCTTCTGTTTCCACCAGAAGATATAAACTCAAAAGTTACTTTTACAGATTTTTCGGTGGGGCTATTTTGGAATTATATTACCACCACTCATTTTTCGTTTCAACTGGGATCTGCTTTGCATCATGTGAATCGTCCGGATTTATCCTTTTCTCAAACGGACCTGTACGAACTTCCACTTCGATTCAATTTGCACGGAAATGTAGAAATTCCGATCTGCCAACAACTCTCTATCGTTCCTTCCTTCCTCTATACTGCCCAATCTCCCGGCGATCAAATATTATTTGGACTTTCTGGCAAGTATTATCTCCAATCTTCCAACGCCAATTTTTTACAACTTGGTTTGTTAGGAATCGCTACGGTGAACTTCGATGGTACCCTGTCAAATGTTTATGTGCTTTCCGCTACCGTTGAAGTAAAAAATATCCTGCTAGGCTTTTCTTATGACCGCTACGAGGCACCACGTAACATAAATGGCGATAGAAGTAACGCTTACGAATTTTCGGTTGGGTATACGATTGGGAGATAAGTTTGTGCCACACCAAGATAAAAACATGATAGATACTTTATTTGTAATAATACTGCTATGCCTTGGGGTCACTATAATATTCTCCGCCTATTTTGAGATGAAGTCAGAGAACAAAAGGAATGAACTAAATAACGGATGTTTGCCCTATTTTCGAGAATTTCAGCTTGGCTTTTGGCTTATAATACTAAGTATCCTATTTTTATTTGGAGGCATAACCGTTTTGGATATTGTAAAAATTCTAGGACTCGACTAGACATTAGCAATATAAAATAAAAAAATACTTAAGACTTGTTAAAATTAAAAGTCACAAACTCCCCCCGTTATACAACTCAATATCTTCTTCTTTAACTACCTGCATCATCACCGCCTCATCCGCCGGCCGTACCTTCCCTTTTACGGCCACCACTTTTCCCGCAAACTCCGCTTCCGGATCACCACTAAAATTAGCCAGGTCCTTTTTTGCGATATAAAAAGAAAAAATCTGGTTCGGAAATTTTTTGTCCAGGTTGAATCATAAATTTCCACTGCGACTATAACGCGTACTCACCACCGTTCCACAAACCGTAATTTCTTTATTTGCTTTGGCGTGCTGCTTGGCTTGTACCGTATTAAAATGTCCGAGAGGAAGGCTCGGCGGATAGATGGGTTCAACGTCGCCTTTTTTCACTTCCGGAAATCAGTGTGTTTTATCCAAAGACTTTTCGATCTCCGCTTCGTTCTCAATTTTATTGAAAAAATTCAAACCCGTCACTTCCTCCACCTCACCTATCGTCCTGGCAAAAGAAATCAACGGCCCAAACTAATAAAAGAGATACAACCTTAAAATCTCCCATTCCTATTCCATTCTAATTATCTTTTATTAACTTTACCACTATGACCAAATTACTTGAATTCGAAACCGAACGGCTCCGACTTTTACCAATAACAAAGGCCGATGCCCCTTATCTTTTAGCATTAATGAACACGCCAAAGTGGCTTGCATATATCGGAGATCGTAACGTACATTCCAACGCCGAAGCAGAAGTTTATATAACCGAAAAAATAACGCCCCAATTTGAAAAACTGGGCTACGGAAATTACAAAGTAATTCGGAAATCCGACGGACAGTTTCTCGGCAACTGCGGACTCTACGATCGCCCCGGACTCGAAGGGGTAGATATCGGTTTTGCCTTTTTACCAGCTTACGAAAATAAAGGGTACGCCTACGAAGCGGCCGTCAAAATGAGGGACGAGGGGTTTAACAGTTTTGGTATAAAAACCATTTCTGCCATCACCCTACCCGCCAATCTTGCCTCCCAAAAATTACTGGAAAAACTGGGATTGACGTTTATCAAAATGATCCAGTTACCAAACGATGAGGAAAAATTGATGTTTTATCAAATTCATAAATAAACAACTTCAATATAAAAAATACCACTATGTACTTATTAGGATACGATCTTGGCAGCTCTTCTATCAAAGCAGCACTCGTAAAAGCAGATACCGGCAAAACGGTGGCCGTCGCTCAACACCCCGAGGTAGAAATGGAAATGATCGCTCACCAACCCGGTTGGGCAGAACAAGATCCAGAAACCTGGTGGAAAAATGCTTGTTTGGTTACCCAAAAATTATTAATCCAGATAGATATTTCAACGGATCAAATTCAAAGCATTGGAATCGCTTATCAAATGCACGGACTCGTCCTCGTGGACAAAGACCAAAACGTATTGCGACCTGCCATCATCTGGTGTGATAGTCGGGCGGTCGAAATTGGAAATGAAGCTTTTCAGCAGTTAGGGGAAGAAAAATGTTTAAGCCATCTGCTAAATAGTCCCGGCAATTTTACCGCTTCAAAACTCAAATGGGTACAGCAAAACGAACCGGAACTTTACCAACAAATTGATAAAATATTATTGCCCGGAGATTACCTGGCCATGAAACTAACGGGCGAGGCAGTTACAACTATTTCCGGATTAAGTGAAGGGATGTTCTGGGATTTTAAGGAAAATAAGATCGCTGACTTTTTGTTAGATTATTATAAACTTGATAGTGCTCTGATTCCCGAAATTAAAGATACGTTTAGTGAGCAGGGACGGATGCACCAAACGGCAGCAACGGCAACCGGTCTCGCAGTGGGAACACCCGTTACCTACCGGGCGGGCGACCAACCTAACAATGCTTTTTCACTGGGCGTCGTAAATCCGAATGAGATCGCGGCCACGGGTGGCACTTCCGGCGTAATTTATGGCGTACTGGATCGTCCGGCCTATGATCCAAAATCCAGAATTAACGGTTTTGCCCACGTCAATCATCATCCCCGGAATCCGCGTCTCGGTTTGATGCTGTGCATCAACGGTGCGGGCATTCAGTACGCGTGGCTCAAAAAACAAATGGCGGATCCAGGTATTTCTTACGAAGATATGGAAAAGATGATCGAACCCATTCCCATTGGCGCTGATGGTTTAAGAATCCTTCCTTTTGGTAATGGGGCCGAACGTATGCTGACCAACCAAAGCCCCGGAGCTCAGATCAATAACCTCCAGTTTAACCGACACAAACAAGCCCATTTTTTCCGCGCCGCACTGGAAGGGATCGCTTTTTCTTTTGTCTATGGTTTTAAAATTTTACAAAAATCAGGGATAGCACCGAGCGTCATTAAAGTAGGAAACGATAATTTATTTCAATCAAAAATATTCTCGGAGACCCTCGCCAACCTATTGGGCTGTAACATAGAAATTATCCAAACCAACGGTGCCGCCGGAGCGGCCAAAGGAAGTGGCATCGGTAGTGGTTACTACCAAAATTTTGCGGAAGCAGTGAGTAAAAACGAAATTGAAAAAGTATATCATCCTGATTCGGATACTACCGATGATTATTTAAATGCTTATCAGGCTTGGGAGGAGGACCTGAAACGATTAGTTGGGTAAGAAAACTCTTATAATTATTGGAAGAATATATCTGGTAAAATGGCTTCCCTCTAACGTAACATCAGTTTAGAAGGAAGCCAGTTGACAACGGATATAACAATCTATTTTTGTTTAAAAATTTTGTTATTAATTTAATTAAAACCTCCGTTTATAATCCTCGGAGCGTGTAGGTTGTTCGAACCGTAGTAGAGATATAATCAGCTCGATTCCCATCACTGCCTCCACAATTTCCGGTACAGTCATCATCTCCTTCCGTATTCGTGGTAGCGGAAGTTCTCGTCAGCGTTTTTGCTTCTTGATCATACTGAAAGAGGCCAGCAAAAGAATTGGTGTTACAAACCTCTGAGGTTAATCGTACCGCCTGTTCTTTTTGGATGACTGTTCCTTCACAAATATTTACCTCATTGCCTTTATCAGCATGGAAAAAACGGTCGTTGTCAATAGTTAGTTGAAAGGTTTCTCCTGATTCGTCCACGCTAATTACCCCGTCCTGATTGGCTACGGTGGTCGTCTTCAGGATCGTGGCCTCATATTGACCATCCAGGTCATAGACCTTAATATCGCTTTTTTCACAACTGGTAAAACCGATGACCAATAGTAGAAAAACAAATAGGGAAAAATGCTTCATGATGATAAAGTTTAAAGGTGGTTAAGAGGAAATTTCGTATTGAAAAGTAACCAATTATTAGGAAAAAAGTTTAGGATTCGAAACAAAACCTAAGAAATTATGGCTTCTAGCCCAATAAAGATAGGTTTTTTTTATACTTCTAATGAATAATTTTTACAAAACCTTTTTTAGCTTAAGAAATCCTCAAAGTTTGTCCCGGAAACCTTCATTAATTACTCATCTTCCCCTAAATAGAAAATCCCACTAAACCAATAGCAGGATTCTCCTAAGATGTTATTCACTAAATCTTTATAATAGTTGTTTTTTTTTTGAAGTTGTTGAAATTATTTTTTTTAAAAACTTCTTTATCTAAATCGGGCCGTCACACGCAGTCCGGTACTAAACAAATTTACCGAGCCAGTTCCAATTCCCCCCAATGGTATTTTAGCGTAGGGTGAAATCTGTAAACTCGTGTGTTTTCCAAAATTTTGTTGGTAACCAAATGATACCTGACCCACCCCAAATAAATGAGAATTTGCCATTTGATCGTTAAAGTTGGCCTTTAAATCCGGACGGTCGACCGCAGGATCGTAGAAAAAGTCGTACCACTCATCGCTCATCAAATAGGTCGTGGCTCCCAGACTGGCGAACCATCCATTTTTCCTGGCATTATTAAAATAATAATTGACCGCTAGTGGAATCTCAATGACGGTACAAGTACCCGCAAATTCCATGGGTACGATCTCATCCGTCCAGAATCCAGATGCCGCTTTATAGTTGTCACCATCTCCCAGATATCGCTTTTTACTGATCCCTACCCCAGTAATCAATTCAAAGCGATCACTCAACTGATATCCCAATTCTACTCCTAAATAATACCCCGCTTTTGCATCTCCGGTTCCGCCGACAAAAGAAAATTCCGGTCCCACATTCAATCCAATCGAAAACCGATTAGTTCCTGTGATTTTTTCATCAGCTGGTTCTTCTGCTTCCTCCAAACTGATTGCTGGTAGTACAATCGCTGAATAGTCTACCAATTTTTGGGGTTGAGGTAGCGATACAAAAGTTCCAGATGATATCAATACCGGAATTTTTTCTTTTGGTTTCATTACCTGTTCGGTGGTTCCATTGGCTACATTTGATTCGACAATACTGGCGGTTGTAAGGCTAGTATTTTCGTTTTGAAAAATGGATTTTGAATTTTGATCCTTCCCCACCGTAATCTGAACGGGCTTGTCTTGTAAGAATGATAAAGTTTTGTTGTTATTGTCTATAGTTACACTTTTGATTGTAGTGGGCAAGTCCGGTATTGTGGTATTGATTTCCGTAATTAAAAGATTCGCTGATTTTGTCGTTTGTTTTTCAGTGGTAACGAGGGTAATTTCAGGGTTGATCTCCTTTACATTATCGTATTCCGCTTCCAGTGAAAGAGCCATGTTTGGGGTCTCCATCACCTCCATATTCTTTGTTAAGACCTGATATAGTCCATAAACGCCCAGCAATACCCCACAGCCAAGCAGTACCCATCCTAAAAATCGGATTTTCCGATGCTTATCCTGCTTATCCAACAACTCATCCATTGAAGTCCAAGCTTCCTCCCGATACTTAAAATCGTATCGCTCTGACCCCTCCTGAAAAAGAGCATCTATTTTATTTTCATCAAAATCATCCATGCGCTTTCACTTTTAAATGATCTAATACTAATAACTGCAATTTCTGTCTTGCTTTTGATAGATTCGATTTACTCGTCCCTATCGTAATACCTAGTTTTTCGGCAATCTCTTCGTGTTTAAAGCCATCAATGACGTGCATATTAAATACAGTTCGGTAAGCCAAAGAAAGAGATTGTACCATCCCGATTAATTCTTTATAACCAATCCGGCTAAGAATATCCTCCCGATCACCAAGGTCATTTACTTCATCTATGTCTGTGTGCATCAGTTGCTTATTTTCTTTTTTAACATAATCGATCGATGTATTTACTACGATTTGTCTAAACCACGGTTTAAAAGGCCGGTTTTGGTCAAACTTATGGATACGATCAAATACTTTTAAAAAACTATCATTCAGAATACTTATCGCTCCAGCTTCGTTTTTAGCATATCGGAATCCTATGCTCATTCCATAACCGTAGAAAAGCTTATAAAGCTTTTGCTGATCACCACGGTTTCGCTGTCTGCATCCTGATAAAATATTCGTTAAGTTCTGATTCATTGGTAATTAAGTTCCCAGTATTACACCCAATACTTTGTTTTTCGCAAAAGGGTTGCCTGGTTATGATTTTTTTTTGGTATAAATTTTCTTATCAAATCTCCTTAATCGATATGCGACGAATTTTGGGAATTTTCTGAACACCCACCCATCTGCCTTGTGAAAGATACCAAGCTTCGTCCATAATTTTTTGTCTCAAATACTACACTTACCAAAAAAACCAATCGAATGCCTCCCGGATGTCTTTAAAACGACACCTCTAAATTTAGAACCATTTTCTACTCAGTACGTTATAAGTTCTTAATAGAATAACCCACATTATGTCCAAAATCTCCGACCTGATCGGCAATACACCTTTAGTAGAAATTCGCCGGATTATAAAAAAAAATAACGTACATATCTTTTCCAAACTGGAAGGCCAGAATCCCGGTGGCAGTGTCAAAGACCGGGCGGCCTACGGAATGATTTCTATGGCACTGGAAAGGGGAGATATCAAAAAAGGTGATCATCTGGTCGAAGCAACCAGCGGAAATACGGGCATTGCCCTGGCCATGATTGCCTGTGAATACCAATTACCCATCACCTTGATTATGCCCGAAAATTCTACGCAGGAACGGATTGATACCATGCGAGCCTACGGTGCAGAGGTCATTCTCACACCGGCCAAAGGAACCATTGAATACTCCCGCTCTCACGCCGAAGAACTCACCCAGACCAAAGGATATATCATGCTCAATCAATTTGCTAATGACGATAATTGGCGGATGCACTACCAGACTACCGGACCAGAGATTTGGCGGGATACCAACCAGAAGATTACCCACTTCGTATCCAGTATGGGAACCACCGGAACCATCATGGGCGTTTCCCGCTATCTGAAAGAACAAAATCCAAATGTTCAAATCATCGGCATCCAACCAAAAGATGGAAGCCGTATTCCGGGCATCCGTCGCTGGTCGCCGGAGTTTTTACCAAAAATATTTGAAGCCAGCCGCGTCGATCAGATTATTGATGTCTCCGAAACGGAAGCAAAAACCATGATGCAACGGATGGCAAAGGAAGAAGGTATTTTTGCCGGAGTGAGCAGCGGTGGAGCAATGGCGGCAGCCGAAAAATTAAGTCAACAAATCGACCAGGGCCTGGTGGTCTGTATCGCTTGTGACCGGGGCGACCGGTATTTGAGTTCAGGCGTTTTTGGATAGCTGGTTGTTCTTCCGGGAACTGTTCTCTAAAGTGTGTCTGCGCGGAAGCCCTCCTTCAGGAACACAAAGTGCGCAAAGCCAAATGACACACTTGGCTATCCAGTTCCTTTCTTTTGGCCGATTAGCTTTTTTAAGCGGTTTCACGCTAAAAAGAAGTCAATTGGCCAACGGGCAAATAAACCAATCCCAAAATAACCAACACACCCTCAATAGATTTCATTAATTTTGTGCCTTAGCAGTAAAATAAACATACATGATATCCGTAGAAAAACTTCCTTTTGAAAAAGTACCCCAATTAAGTGATCGCGATGTCGCTTACGTCGTTAACGATGAAAAACTTCGTCCGTTCTTTAAATATCCAGTAACGATAGAGGCTTTTGCCAAGGTATTTAAAGACAAAGCCAAAGATCAAACGGATCGGGCTACCTTGGTCAAGGTGTTAAAAAAACAATATTTACCACTCGCTACGTCTGCTACCGTTTTGAATAATATTGAATCATTGGAAAAGGAAAATACTTTTACCGTAATCACAGCGCACCAGCCAAGCCTTTTTACGGGGCCGCTTTATTATATTTATAAAATAATTTCCACCATCAATCTGGCGCGTCAACTCAACGAGCGTTATCCGGACTATCACGTGGTTCCGGTTTTTATTACGGGGGGAGAAGACCACGATTTTGCAGAAGTACAAAAAGCCAATATTTTTAATAAAACGTTGGTTTGGGAAAATGAAGAATCCGGTTCGGTTGGTGCCATGAAAACGGAGAGTTTGCAACCCGTACTAGCAGAATTGAAAGATCTCTTGGGTACAAGTTCCCACGCGGTGGAAATCTACCAACTACTGGAAAGTGCTTACACGGAAAATAAAATTTATGCCAACGCCACCATTCAGATGGTCAATAGTTTATTTGGCGAGGATGGTTTAGTGGTCCTGGGAATGAATGACCCCGATCTTAAGCGGGGATTTATTCCGATTATCACCCAAGAATTAGTCCAGCAAAAATCCCACGAACTCGTCGAAGCCACTAGTAACCAGCTCAACGAGGCTGGATTTAAAACCCAGGCTACACCCCGGGAAATCAACTTATTTTATCTACGGGATCAAATCCGGGAACGTATTGTTTTTGAGGAGGGATATTATCAGGTCCTGAACACGGATTATAAATTTAATGAGACCGAACTCCTCGCCGAAGTAAACCAACATCCGGAACATTTTAGCCCCAACGTAGTCATGCGTCCCCTCTACCAGGAAAAAACGCTCCCCAATCTTGCCTACATCGGCGGTGGTGGTGAATTGGCTTACTGGCTGGAACGTAAAAGTCAGTTTGCGCATTTCAACATTAACTACCCCATGCTGATTCGTCGTAATTCCGTACTCTGGCTCGACCAGGGAATGAATAAAAAAATCGATAAACTGGATTTAAAAGTAGCCGACATTTTTATGGAAACGGAAGCACTCATCAAACTATTCTTAAAAAGAATTGCCAACAAGCCGCTACACCTAAAACCAGAAAAGGCACAACTCGAAAGTATGTTTGACGATATTGCCGAACGGATCAAAGCCATCGATCCAACGCTAGAAGCAACCGTAAAAGCGGAAGGCGCTAAACAAATCAAAAGTCTCGAAAATCTGGAGAGCCGACTGATGCGGGCCGAAAAACAAAAACACAACGTAGCGGTCAATCAAATCCGTGCGATCAAAGACAAGCTGTTTTTTAGTAACGGACTACAGGAAAGAAGGGATAATTTCTTATCTTTCTACGTAAAGTACGGCCCTGATTTTTTTGATATTTTGAAAAAGGAACTCGATCCGCTGGATAAGCGATTTGTGGTGATTAAGGATACGGTGTAAGTTGTTGAATTGCTTCGCTTGTTGAATCGCTGAGCCTGCTCTAAAAACTAAGAAAATAAATTTCTTGAAATTTATTAACAAAATTTAATATGCATATTTGCTTTGCGATAAAAGATATACCTGCCTACCGGTCAGGCAGGCACGTTAAAGAACCTGCCTGACGGCAGTCAGGTCTCTGCGTTCTTTGCGCCTTTGCGCGACAAACACTTTTTAGAGCAGACTCATCGCTGAATTGATGAATTTTATACTTAGTACCTATTAGAGAACCTTTGCGCTTTGCGAAACAATAGACTTGTTACTACATTTAACAGGATTTTAAGCACCTTTTTTATAAAAATTTCGTTAAATTAGAGGAACTTTCCCCATCAAATGCTTTTGCCAGAACAGCTTCCAATGAACAAAAAAGTGACATATCTCCTAATATTATTGCTGACCTTCGGCCACTGGCTGGTGGCGCAAGAGCTGGACAAATGTGGACACGATTTATTGTTGGAAAATGCGCTGGAAAGAGATCCTGCAGTAGTTGATCGAATGGCTGCGGTAGAAACCTTCACCCAGGAATGGATCGCCAACCAGGCAAACCGACCCGCTCAAACCCGTGAAATCATCACTATTCCAGTTGTCGTTCACGTACTTTGGAACGAACCATCAGAAGATATTTCCAATCTCCAGATTTACTCTCAAATCGGTATTCTCAACGAAGACTTTCGCATGCGGAATGAAAACATAAACGAGATTCCCGACGATTTTAAAGCGCTGGCTGTGGATGTTGGTTTTGAATTTTGCCTCGCTACCCTTACGCCCGAAGGAGACCTTACCGACGGAATCACCCGTACGCAAACGGACTGGCCTTGTATCGGTGACTTTAATACCAGCACAGAATCGGGTATTCCACGCCTGTTTTACAGCATTCTCGGAGGACAAGATGCCTGGGATCCACGTCGTTATCTCAATATTTGGGTAGCTCCTACCTGTAATGCCTTTCTAGGTTTTGGTTTTAATCCGGGCCAATCTGTATCGCCACAGGAAGATGGTGTCGTCCTTGATACGGACTATTTTGGCAATGTCTGTAACGACGGCCGCAACCACCATCTCGGTCGTACGACCACCCATGAAATCGGTCACTATTTTAATCTCAAGCATATCTGGGGTACCAAAGGCTGTGAAGAAGAAGACGACTTTGTGGAGGATACTCCCCGACAGGATAATTTTCACCTCGGCTGCCCTACTCACCCATCGGAAAGCTGTGGTTCGGCGGATATGTTTATGAATTTTATGGACTACACCGACGATGCCTGTATTTCTATGTTTACCATTGGTCAAAAAAACAGAATGCTCGCCGCCATCAACGGTCCCCGTTCCGGCCTCCTCAATTCTAATCGTTGTTTATTTATTAATCGCCCCAGACCAGATTTGGGCATTACCGTATTTCCAAACCCCGTAGGTGATTGTATTCACGTAGAATTTAACGCTAATTTTGAGAATGATGTAACCGTATTACTATATGATTCTTCTGGAAAATTGATCTACGAAACCATTAACAACGCTTCTAATATTCGCAGCATTCCAGCGGATGGATTGCCTCCGGGCGTTTATTATCTTCACCTAACTAATGGAAGTACAAAAGTTACCGAACAGATTTTGGTGCGGGATGCCAAATGACACACTTATTTGTGCATCCTCCTCAATTCACCGTCACCCGCACATAATCGCTAATCGTAATCAACTTCGCATCCTCCCCACCAAGATCTAGATTGTCCTTATCATAAGCGGTAAAACGCAATAAATAAGTTCCCGCACTACTAAAAGTAGCCGTAGTCGTACGACCACTACTATCCGAAAAATTAACATTGCCATTCCCCTCTTCTACCGTCCAGTCCACTTCCCATGCTACGTTGGGAATACCTTCCTGAAAAACCGTACCATTGAGCGTAATTGGCTGACCAGTAGTCGTCGTCAAATCCGCACCGGCATCCGCGAAAAAACCCGTCTTGATATCTGCAAAAGGCCACGGCGGGGTCAACATGGTTGGAAATAAATTTCGGTAAAAATCTATCCGACCACTCCAGTAATCATTTGGATGACTATGATCCAAATTTTTGGCGTGTACCAAAATCTTCGGTCCACGTAACGCGTTATGTGCCGTTAAGACCGTTTGTGCCGGACAAATTGTATCCTGATAACCAACAATCCCAAGACTCGGGCCGTCGTAACGTGCGGCAAAAAAGGCAGCGTCTACGTACTTGGTAGCCTGGAGCGTTTGCAGGTATTCGGCTTCCGAAAAATTCTGTTCCCTGGTTTGATTGAGATAATACGGAAAACCACTGGCCTGATCATAATACTGCCCGTGATTAACACAAAGCGCCGAATTACTGTAGGCCAATGCATTTACCCGATCATCCAATCCTGCAATAATCATGGAGAGTCCTCCTCCCTGACTGACGCCATTAACCGCTATGTTCTGACCATCAAATTCTGGTAACGTGAAAATATAATCAATCACCCGGATACCCGCTAATACCGCAAGTTTATAATAAAGACTATCTGGATTCGTAATAATGTTGGGTTCGTAAGCATCAGGGTCGGCACCATTTGCGTCGGCATTGTGAATAGAAATCGAAACAGTAATCGCTCCACCTCGCTCTGCCGTAGTACTTGGAATCCCGATCCCGTTGGAATTATCCCCAAAAGCCGGGAGATTTAAAATAGCGGGATAAGAGCCTGCTCCTTTGGGAATCGAAATAAATCCATAAACCCGACGGTTATTGATCGTGGCCAGGCTAAACTCGTAACTTTCGGAATATTGAGTGCTGGTTTCAAACTCCAGTTCTGGATCTATCGGTATACTGGCTAGTTCAGTGAGCTGCTCATTCCAGAATTCCATCATATCTGACGGCGGTTCCATTTTCGCTTCAATCGATAAGGGCGCCACCGCAGCTGCTGCAATTCTAGCCTGAAAATTTTGGTAGACCTGACAAACGTAGATACCTGGCTGACTGGCCTGAAAATGAATCGTATTCGTCTCCCAGGAGTGTAAATCAATCTTCCCCTGTTCGAGCGAACTGGTAAAACGATCACTAAAAATACGGTAGGAAGCATCTCCCGATCCTTCTAAATTAAACTGAATAATCTCGCCCGGCTGATAAATCGCCGTGTTGCGATCTACTGAAATTTCTACCTGAGCGCCTGCCAGATTAGCAATAAATAAAACATAAAAAAATGTAACATACGTTTTTATCATGGGTATTTTTTTATCAAAGCTGGTAGGTTGACACAAGATGAGAGCAAGTACCTTGCAGCCGGCTTCATTCTTTACCAGCTTCACCAAATACAAAAATATAGAATTATACACACAATTGTTTAAAAATTTTGTATATTTAAAAGTCTACTATTAACCAAATCTTTTAAAAGTTTCTCTTAGAAAACGAAGCTAATTCAATCTAATACCCTCCAGAACTTATGGAAAATATTCTATCATTTTTTGCAGAACTTCCCAATCATTACAAACTACTCTGGGTTTTGATTTGTCTTTCGGTAAGCTGGTTACTGGAATTTGCGGTTCCACTGGTGCAACTCGACTACCGAAAATGGCGCCACGCGGGTGTAAATCTGGTATTTTTTACCTGCTCACTGATCATCAATATTCTTTTTGGAATCGCTACGGTCGGTATCTTTTTATGGACCAGTCAGCACGAATTTGGTCTATTTTATTTGGTCAATTTGCCAGTATGGATAGAACTTTTACTGGCGGTCATGATTCTGGATTTTGTGGCACAGTACATTGCTCATTATCTGCTACACCGTGTAGCCTGGATGTGGAAGTTTCATCTTGTCCATCATAGTGATACCAAAGTCGATGCGACTACCGGAACGCGCCATCATCCCGGCGATTATTTTATCAGAGAATTATTTGCGCTGGCAACAATCCTGATTACCGGAATGCCCGTCGCTTTCTATATCATCTACCGGATTGCCAGTATTTTGTTTACCTACTTTACGCATGCCAATATCGGACTACCCGTTTGGTTAGATAAAACAATCAGTATCATTTTCATCACTCCCAATATGCACAAATTTCATCACCATTTCGAACGTCCTTGGACCGATAGCAACTTCGGAAACATTTTTTCTTTCTGGGATCGATTATTCGGAACGCTCGTTTATGGAGATCCTAAACAAGTGAAATATGGTGTGGACGTAGTAGATCCCGGCAAAAGCGAGGATCTTTTATATCAATTTAAATTGCCTTTTGATTCGTCGATTAAAACAGATTAGGTTAATTATTTTTTTTAATTGAAACTGTTTTTAAAGTTTTTCAAACCAAGATTTCTTATGAAATATATCCTAGTGATGTTAGCTATATTCTTTTGTGTAAATAGTGGATTAACACAGTATAATAGTAGTTCAGATCGCTCCCGGGACTTTACGGTGGAATTAAAAAACACCCCCACGACGAGTTACTTTAACTCCGAAAAAATTCAATTATCTTTCGATGTATCCGCGTCCTTCTCAACGATTGCCGTTTTCGTCAATGCTCCCTTTTCGGGGCAGTTAGAATATCAGCTAGAAGGACAGACGTGGAGACCATTATCCCGATACCACGAAGACAATCATCCAACCAGAGAAATATTTGAATTATTATTTTTACCAAATCAAACCACTTCCGTTCAATTCAGATCTGATCGGGCGTTGCCTTCCGGTCTCTCCATACGTCAGCTAATGTTGACCAAAACGGATCAACCCCAAAATGCCACAGCTTCAAAGCGGGAAGATTGCGTCTGCCCGCAACCAGATATCTGCGGCCGTAGTTGTTGGTGTCCCACTGGCAATTGTCCCACGGATCCTACGCCAGTGGCCACCGCACCCTCTCACATCATTGTTCACCATTCTGCTTCCGCTTCCACCAGTAATGATTTTCCAGCGGTTGTGCGTTCTTACTGGGACTTTCACGTCAATGTCAACGGATGGGATGACATCGGCTATAACTGGCTCATTGATGGAGCAGGAGTGATTTACGAAGGACGAGGTTCTGGTACGCAGGGCGCCCATTTTAGTTGTATGAATACCGAGACCACCGGAATTTGTATGATCGGAAATTTTGAAAATTCGACCCCTACACCGACCGCTATTACTGCGCTGGAAAATCTGATTGCCTGGGAAGCTTGTGACAAAATGATCGTCCCCGCCGACAGTTCTAATCATATTACCTCCGGAGCGCTGCTGGCGAACATTTCGGGACATCGCGACGGCAATAATCTACCTGCCAGCTGTACCAGTACCGTTTGTCCAGGCGTGAACCTCTACCCTCTTTTACAGGGGATTCGACAAAATGTCACCGACAAAGCCTGCCTCAATGATCTGGTCGCTACCCGGGATATTGAGCATACTCCTTTCAGAATATTCCCGAATCCCGGGAATGGACAATTTCAAATAGCTGGGGATATCCACCAAATCGCGGCCCTCCATATTTTCTCCCAAACGGGACAAATAATCCCTTTCAATCTTAACCTGCTCATCGGATCCACGAGTACTGGTGGAATATTGCACCTCCCAAATCCCGGTCTTTTTATTTTAAAAATAATCCGAAAAAACGGATCAGTTACTACCCATAAATTATTGAACGGTCCCGCAAATTAATCCAGTAGTGTTTTAAAATTAGGACACGGTAATCTATTTATCTAATCAGCGCCAAATCTCCCTGCTCCTTTACAATTGACCCATCCGGCAATTGAATTTCAGTGGCGTACATATAGACATCCGAGGGCGCCAACTTCCCGTCAATCCGACCATCCCAGCCGTGGCCCGACCCCGATCCTTCGTGCACCAAATCACCAAATCGATTCCAGACCCTCATACTTAATACGTCGATATTTCCTCCCGAAATTTCGACCCGGAAGACATCATTATTTCCCGAAGGATCATTTGGACTAAAGGCATTAGGAATTCCAAACTGGGCATCCTCCACCAGGAAGCTTATCGTTTCTTCGTTCGTACAGCCATTAGGTCCCGTTACCGTTACAGAATAGAAACTTTCGGGAACTTCCAACGGCGTTACCGTCTCCATTATTCCTGTGCCACCACTACTCCATTGGTAGGTTATAGCGCTATCCGGCTCCGTCGCCACCATTAATTCCACCATATCTCCTTCTACAATATTCATTGCTGGAGTTACGGTAATTTCAATAATTTCTAAGTCTGGAAGTACTTCCATCTCAACCATGATTCCATCAACTGGGCAACCATTATCCGCAACAAAATTAGCCGTAAAATTCAAAGAGGTATTGACATTACTAACGATAACTTCTGATCCAATTAAATCAAATGGAGTCCAGGTAAATTCTCCCGGAACGGTGGAACTTGCAGATAGGGTAACATCCGATCCAGGACAAGCAGGATCTATTTCAGAAGCTGTCAATACTGGTGTTTCACCTATACTAATCGTAAAACTTTGGGTATCAATACAATCTCCCGCCGCGGCCGTAATCTCATAAGTCGTCGTCACCGTTGGACTAAAAATATTATTAAGGCTATTGGGATCTGCGACTCCAGTAGCAGGCGTCCAGGTATAATTCACGCCCGGTTGTTGATTTAAACCACTCAACTCATATATTTCATCAGTACATAAATTTTGATCAGCTATGGCATCAATTGTCGGAGGATCAATGACTTCCAGGCTCACCATTTCACCAGGAACGGAACAACCATTATCCGCGATAAAATCCGCGGTAAAGACCAGATTTGCGTTGACATCGTTGATGGTAATTTCCGGTCCCGTTTGTCCACCCGGACTCCATCTGAATTCTCCGGGAAGACTGGCACTAGCAGAAAGTACGACATCTGAACCGGCACAAACCGCCACGATTGGAGCCACCGTAATGACGGGAGATTCTGCTACATTAAGGGTAAAGAAAGCGGTATCCGCACAAGCTCCCACATTTCCAATCACCTGAAAAGTAGTCGTATCCGTTGGATTAAATCCAGCGTTTAATTCGTTGGGGTTGACCACTCCATTAGTCGGCGTCCAATTGTACATTACCCCTGGCTGCACCGTCAATCCACTTAGTTGATATCCGTCCGCAGAACAAATGTCCTGATCGGTAATGTCCGAAATCTCCGGTGTTCCCAAAGCCATGATGTTGATCGTTTCGGTAATGGATGGAAAACATTCCCCGGCAGGGGTGAACGTAACGGTATAAGTTGTATTTTGAATAATAGTAATAGAAGTGATTGATCCTCCGTTAGAACCGTCTGACCATAAGTAAGTTCCAGGAACATTACTTACTGCATCGAGCACCACCTGTGTTCCGACACAAGCAGATAAATCCTCGGTTACAACCAGGTTGGGAGCCTCCGTACCCCCAACGGTAATCGTAAAACTCGTTTCAGACACACAGCCATCTTGGGAAGTAGTGAGCGTGTAAAGCGTTGTCTCCTCCGGATTAAAGCTGGTAATGGTACTTCCAGGATTGCTGATGCCCGTTGCAGGCGACCAGGTATAAATAACTCCTTCTTGGGGAGGACTATTTAAAAAATAACTTTCTCCCTGACAAATCTCCTGATCTGTTAGTTCCGGAAGATTAGCTTCACTACCTACTTGAACGGTCACGCTATCCCGCAAAACTCTTGGGCAGGTTTGGTTGGTTATTTCCAGATAATAAGTAATAGTTTCGGAAACTGCCACCGATGGATTGGCATCAGTAGATGTGAATCCCGGAGGGTTAGAAGTCCAGGAATAACTGGCATTCGGATCCGTTGCTCCCCCCAGGGACAACATCAGTTCCTCACAAGAACTGGTATCCGCCAGGATGGAATAATCCGGCGCCACAGCATCCAGAATGGTTATCACTACCGTATCTAAGCTACTGCAAAGTAACCCACCCACCTGATAGACAAAAGAAAATTCTCCGGGACCTAATAATTCGGTATTGACCGTTGGATTCGGACAGTTAATACAACTGAGGGCATCGGTATTTTCACTCCAGAAACCTTCCGTTCCGGGGCCCGTGGGGCGACCCGTTAATTCGATCGGTTCTCCGTTACACGCGGTTTGGTCTTCTCCCGCCGTTGCTTCTAATACAGCTACTTTTACGGTTAATGTATCCCGATTACAAGCATCGCTGACTATTACACTAAACTCAGTAGTTTCGGTAATTGTGGCCGTTGGATTAGGACAAGTATTACAACTCAATCCATCCGCACTGTTCAACCAGTTAAAAGCGAGTCCGCCTCCGGCTAAAAGGGTCACGGGGCTACCCGGGCAAGTTACGGTATCCGGACTAATGGTCGCCATCTGTCCAAACTCAGCAAGTACTCCAGGAGTTGTTTCACTAAAATCCATGGTAATTCCGCCTTCTTCAATAGTTCCGGAAAAGTCATTAACTAGCACGAGATACCATTCTCCCTGCAGAACCTGAATGGTCGAAACATAACCATCCGCATCTGCACCAGCCCCTTCACATACATCCGTAATTGGTACACCAGTAGCTGGATGTACGTCTGTCAGTCCCGTCAAGTTTGGGGTATTGGGCGCATCCCAGGTACTCCGGACAGGCTGCGTAGTCCGCATATAATCGCAGCGTATTTCATCAGTCGTGTAAGGACCCCAAACTTGAATATCGATATCAGAAGCGGTTGGATCTTCAGCGTTATTAGCCAAAAACCCAAAATTACCGTTCGTCTGCGCCTGAAATGTAAACCAGGTAAATCTTGCTTGTCCAGTCCCCAACCAACAACCATCATTTATACCAACCTGATAAGCCGTTTCATCTTCCGATGCCATCTGATCGACGTTAATGATCTGTGGTTGATTTCCACAACCGTTAATATTAAGCGCATTTTCACAATCTACTGCCGGTGGTAAAGAGATGGGACAATCTACCGGAGCAATCCCCAGGTCAAAACTACCACATCCCTGCGGTGACTCCACCACAAAATAATAAGTACCCGGATCAGTAATTCGCACGATCTGTATTACCGCCGTATCTCCGGTGCCAACCTGGGCAAATCCAAAACAATCCGGATCGTCTGTACTACAAGCGTCCAGGGCAGAAACAGTGGTTCCAAAACCTGCATTCTCCAAACGGACGGTAAGACATTCTCCACCCAAAGATTCGTATGCATAAATATAATCTTCACCAGGACCAGCACCAAAAGAACAATCATTATTACCTTCGGAATTGGTTGCACCACAGGTCGAAGCATTATCTGTATAAGGAATCGCTCCCACCATAATCGGTGCCTCACAGGTGACGGGAGCATCATTGGCACAAGCAGTTGAATTTACGGCGAGATCAAAATCGGTACAAGCATCGGAGTTATCCACGATGATATAATAAGTTCCAGGTACTTCTAGATAAGTCATCATCACTACGGCATTACTTCCTACCGCGGTAATATCAGACCCCAGACAGTCGGTGGCCTGATCCGGGCAATCGTTGTAAATTGACAAGCCCGTCAGGGTATTCGCATTACTGACTTCTACCATGATGCATTCATCACCAGGAGAATTATAAGCAAATACGTGGTCTTCACCATCTAGTAAACCCGGTGCATCGCAAGGTCCGTTTTCTACCGCATCCAAGGCTCCACAAGTAGTAAGTCCAGATTCCGTATAAGGTAAATTATTGATGGTTGTAGGATCCCCACAAGTACTAAAGGGATTTTCACAATCCCCAACAGTACAACTCCAGTTAAGCTCAAATCCATCCCTGGTAACAGATCCATCAGAAGTAAACTGTACAGTAACACAGGTCGAAGAAACATTAAAAGAAACCGGACCTCCTGTTCCGTCAAAGGAAAAGAATAAAGGATCACTGGTGGAACTTCCCGAATAAATATTCAACGCGTCGAAATTACTCTCAATATCATAAGCGGGAATCTCTATTTCGATACAGGAAAAGTTGGCAGAAGGACAAATAACAAATTCATTGTTTTCACTATTCCCGTAAGGATCATCCGGTCCACCTGAATCAAAAAGCTGACCACTACAGAGCATTGATCCAGCTTCTTCTCCAATGGTAAAAATTGGATCTGGTGCTTTGACGCAAAGTTCAAAATCACCCGAATTAGGAGTTGCAGAAGCTGTCCAGTCTTCAATTCTTAGAAAAATCTCGCTTCCAGGATTGAGACCGAAGAGTTCTAAGGTCACCAGGTCTTCGCCGAAAGCAGCCGAAGCACATCCAACTTCCGCCAGCTCATCTTCACCACATTCTCCCCGGTAGGCGGCAATTTGAGGTTGTGAAATTGGGCCATTCGCACCAGTAGCCGGCGTCACTTCAATAATCAGATTAGGAGCACTTCCATCGGCTGGTACTACAAAAGAAAACCAAACATCGTTGTCCGGTTGGGAACCACTAAAACAGTCTGGCTTATTTAGGATAGGATCATCCGAAATCACACTAGCGGTAGCGTCTACATTCGTAAAAGTCCCCATTACCGGACAGAGCGGTGCTACGCCCAATTGAATTCGATCGGCACATTCATCATTTGCTGGCTGAGCAAAAAGGAATAATCCCAGGTGCATAACAAAAACTGTAAATATTATTCGCATATGAGTTTTTTGTATTAAAAAATATACAATTAAAATGGAACTAAGTTAGAAACTTAAGGTACTCCATCAAGATCAAATGTAATATTTAAGTTTGAATATTTGGTAATTCAAATTAGATAAGTCGGTCATAAGAGTGGTTAATGGTTAATAAAAATAAGAAGTTGGGGGAAAGTCCCCATACATGGCGCTATTTCCAATAAAAAAAATGCTACCCATTTTCTTAATAACGAGTAGCATTTTTTAGATGGCTAAAAAATCAGTTATTTTTTCTTTTTAGGAGTTGCTTTCTTTTTTGTAGCCCGCTTTTTCTTGGGTTTTACGGCAAAAGCCCCCGGAATAGTCTCTTCCACCATTTCTTTTACTTGCTCCAGCGTAAACTCAGCAGCTTCTTCTGGAGTTACCCGCGAACCATCTTCTTTTTTAGGAAGGTTGAATTTCTTTTTACCCAGTCTTATGAGTGGTCCCCAACGACCATTTTCCACCGATAGCTTTAAGTCTTCCCAACGGTGAATATAGCGATTGGCCTCTTTCTCTTCCTTAATTTTTACTAGTTCGATCGCTTCTTCAGCGGTCAGAATCGCCGGATCAAACCTTTTGGGGATATTCACGAAAAATTCATCCCATTTTACGAAAGGACCGAATCGCCCAGAACCTTTGGTAATTGGCTTTTCTTTGTAGTAAGCAATGGGTTTATCCGCCTCTAGTTTTGCGTCAATTAACTCCTGGGCAAAATCCATTTTTACTTCTAAAGGATCATTTCCTTTCGGAATCGAAATAAAGCTTTCGCCAAATTTTACGTAAGGTCCAAAACGACCAACGGCGACGATAACTTCCTGATCTTTGTAAGTTCCAAGTTTTTTGGGAAGCTTAAATAATTCCAGGCTTTCCTCCATCGTAATGGTAGACATAGATTGGCCGGGACGTAAGTTAGCATACCGGGGTTTTTCGTCTTCGTTCAGCTCGTTCTGTGCGCCAATTTGCGCTACGGGTGTTCCGAATTTGGTCATCCGCACCAGCAGGGTTCTACCCGATGCCGGATCGGTTCCCAGAATTCGTTCTCCCGTGGCCCGTTCCGCATTTTCCATAGCATCCACAACCGTTGCGTGAAAAGGACGATAAAATTCACCCAACATTTTTTCCCATTCTTTTCCACCCGCGGCAATTACATCAAAATCTTTTTCGATATCAGCGGTAAAACCATACGTCATAATATCATTAAAGTGCTCGGAGAGAAAATCACTCACTAACATTCCCAGATCCGTAGCAATCAAACGATTTTTAATCGCTCCCGTGGTCTCCGTTTCCGTACGGGTAGTTACCGAGATATTATTCTCTAAAGAAATCACCCGGTATGCACGTTCTACTCCGTCACGCGGTTCTTTGGTAACGTATCCTCTGGTTGGATCCATGATTTTACTAATCGTTGGAGCGTAAGTAGAAGGACGACCAATCCCTAATTCTTCCATTTTCTTTACCAAAGCAGCTTCTGTAAATCGAGCGGGCGGACGGGTAAATCGCTCGGTAGCCGTCATTAATTGTAATTCCAGTGGCTGTCCAACTTTCAGCGGAGGCAGGATGCCCGCGGTAGATTTATTATCCTCGTCGTCATCATCATCTGACGATTCCAGGTAGACTTTCAGAAAACCATCAAATTTTAAAATCTCTCCTTCCGCTTTCAAGGTTGTTCCGGGAATAGTAGAAATATTAATTTGAACGATGGTCTTTTCCAGTTCTGCTTCGGCCATCTGTGAGGCAATGGTTCGCTTCCAGATCAACTCATAAAGTCTTTGCTGATCGTAATCATTGGTCACGACTTTTCGATCAATATAGGTAGGTCGGATGGCCTCGTGAGCCTCCTGCGCATTGGCTTTTTTATTTTTATAGCGTCGGGTGTGCAAATATTGTTTCCCGTAGCTTTTTTCAATCTCTTCTCCGATAGCGGTCAAAGCCGTTTCGCTAAGATTAACCGAGTCGGTACGCATGTAGGTGATAAAACCCTGCTCGTATAATCGTTGGGCATTAGACATGGTCCTCTTGACGGAAAAGCCCAATTTCCTACTGGCCTCCTGTTGCAAAGTAGAAGTCGTAAAAGGGGCCGTTGGTTTGCGCTTGAGTGGTTTTTTATCAATTTTTCCAATCTCGTAACCAGCACCAACACATTTATTTACAAACTCGTTGGCTTCTTTATATGAGTCAAAGCGAGAACTAAGTTCAGCTTTCATTTCCACGGGTTTTCCCTTTTCGTCCTGAACGGTAAATAAAGCATTGACCCGGAAAAAAACCTTGGAAGTAAATTCCATGATTTCGCGTTCTCTTTCCACAACAATCTTCATGGTTACGGATTGTACCCGACCGGCCGATAATTTGCTTTTTACTTTTCGCCACAGCAGACCAGAAAGTTCGAATCCAACCAGACGGTCCAAAATTCGGCGTGCTTGCTGGGCACCTACCAGATCCAAATCTACCGTTCGGGGCTGCTGGATGGCGTTTTGAATAGCAGGCTTGGTAATTTCACGAAAAACAATTCTTTTGGTAGTTTTAGGATCCAATCCCAATACCTCGCAAAGGTGCCAGCTAATAGCTTCCCCTTCACGATCCTCATCCGTTGCGAGCCAAACCTCGTCTACTTGTTTGACAGCATCTTTGAGTTTATTTACCACTTTTACTTTATCGGGCGTGACGATATAGTTGGGTTTAAAATCATTTTCAATATCAACACCTTTGGTTCCTTTTTCAAGATCGCGAACATGTCCGAAACTTGACTTTACGGTAAAATCAGTTCCGAGTATTTTCTCGATGGTTTTGGCTTTAGCCGGGGACTCTACAATTAATAAGTTTTTAGCCATGTTAAAGGAGTATCTATTTTTTATAAACAGCTTCGATATGATAGTAAACTGAATTTTAACTGGAATGTTCCTGAATTCAGAATTGGAGAAGCATTAATTGAGTGCAAAAGTATAAATTTTGTGACAGCATCAAAATAAAAAATAAAAGAATGAAATTTATCATGGTGCAAATCGGAAAATTAACTTTTAATTTTTCTTAGTAAATTTTCCCCAGAAAAAAACCTATATTTGTAGTAATTAAATAGACTTCGTTCCATTTTTTGGAACTAAGTTTTGTCTGGTGTAATTGAAGTAACTACCTCTTTACAAGTTTACAAGGTCGTGGTGACTTTATTATTTTGCTAATCGAACCTAGTGCCTTGGGCAATAAGTTAGTGAGTACCACAACCTGTCCAACTTCCTGGATTTGCTCCTCAAATTTGCGTAGAAAATCCGAATCGATATCTACCCCTGGTTGTTGTTATAATAATCGGCATAGACAAAGATATTAGAATTAGAATTTATGCCTCTACTTGATAAACGGCCTATCTGATATTTAGCAATAGCTAAGTGGATCATTCCTAATCTAAATCCAGATTTCCCCCTCCTTCTCTTCACCAAAACTTTGGGCCGTTCCCTCGTAATACCGCCACCCAGTCCAGCAGGCCAATAGTGCGTCTACGTGGTGCCAGGTATCAATCAAATCTGTTTTTACAAACTTTATTGGAATTTGGGTCGTTATTAATTTGAGGACGGCTGGCAAATGGACTTTTTGTTTTTTGTACTGGTCTTTTGGCAAACCGATATGCCGAGCCAGTCCTCCGGGATAGACTTCGATTACCTGATGACCACGCGCAGTTAGCTGCTGTTTTAAACGCATGGCCCGGGCGGTGAGTCCTCCCAAAAACATGGGCGACATCGCTTTTAGGGCCCGGTCGGCGGAGCGGTAAAAATAATCGTTCCCCCGCCCGAAATAACCACCGGGCAAGCTAAGCGGGGCGTCCAGAAAGATAAAGGTTGGCGCTTCGGATTCGAGTTGATTTAAAATAAATTGATCCGCATCCTTTTTTTTCAAGCTTTGCGCAAACTGGACCGTAGCGTTCTCCGCGCGGGCGATCACGGTGGTACCCGCAAGTTTACTTCCGTAATCAATGCCAATAATCGTTTTGGAAGTTGTATTTTTACTCATATATTTTATTAAAAAAATTTCTATCTGATGTTCCATTTTAATGCCCC
>CALLLR010000188.1 GCA_938008185.1 uncultured Saprospiraceae bacterium | reverse complement strand
ATGCTGATCAAAATGCGGTACACCACAGACGTGGACTTGTTCTTCGTTTACTCCGTAGTACGCTTTTAGTTCTTCGTACATCACTTCCCCCCAGGCAATAAAATGATCCGGAATGACCGGAAAAATTCCTTTACTGGTGATATTGTCCCAACTCAGTAAATGAATCAACGTGGCCATACCGGCTTCTTTGGCAGCGTACAAAAATTTTGATTCCAGATAATTAATCGGATAGGTAGATACGACTAATTTTGGATTAATTGCCTCCAGCAGTTGGGTTGCTTTAGCATCCTTTAAATAACTTCCTTCGGTGGCGCGAAATCGTTGACGGATACTCGGGAAGTGGGGAATCATCTTGTAAATCGGATAGTAAATAAACGGTCGTATCCGCTTCCAGGGATGTTTGGATTTGGTGTATAAAATGTCGTAAATATGCTTTTCCCAAAAGACCGGATTGCTCCGGATATCTTCTAAATAATAGCGTCGCTTGACACCGTAATTATCGTCCCAGATGGTAAGCTTGATATCGGCATTATATACTTTGATGAGTGGATTTTTTTTGAGCAACGCAAGGTTGTCGTCCGCGGCATCGGGGGTGATAATCGCAACCGATTTACCAGCGGCGGCCAAGCGCTCCACGAGTCCCGTCTGCAGGATCATCCGCGCGGCAAAGCCGTGGGAGATAACGTAGCAGATGTCGGTGGATTTTTTTGTGGCGTTCATTTTTTTGTTGAAATGTTAAGGCGCTTCGCTTGTTGAATCGCTTCGCTTGTTGAATCGTTTAGTCGTTTAGTTATTAATCAAATAAATTTAAAACTGCTTTTTCTTATCCGTAGGGTCCGTTCAATAATTTGTTTTTTCGTTGCGTTAGTATTATATAAAAGAGACTGATTAACTGATTTTCTAATAAACTAATTAACAACTTATTACAAAGAAAATATTTAGTTATGCACATTAATCTAAATGACTAGACACCGTTAATTGAACACCCCATCCGCAGCAAATTATCTTTATTTTTTTAAAGTCCAGTTTTCCCAGAAGAATTTATAGAAATAAGTTGTTTCGTGGGTTTTGGCGAGGCGCTCGTGGAGATCAGCCATGAGCGATTCGGCGTTTGGGACGAAGTGATGAAACTGAATTTGAAGATCTTTTATTTTAGTAATCAAACCGGTACTAATCAGGTGATCCAGTAGTTGGTACTCACCGCCTTCAATGTTGATTTTCATTAAATCTATTTTATCAATCTGGTGGTCTTTTATAAAAGTAGCGGCAGTTTTGATCTGGATCGCCACTTGATTTTTTCCTTTGACAAAAACGGAGCTGGATTCTTCGTCGGTACTCAACATCATTTGCTCCTCCTTGGCGCCCAGACCGTAATTAAAGACTTGCACACTTTTATTTTTCTGAAAACGCTTTTCTATATTTTTTGCGTAAACCGGATGTGGTTCAAACACATAAATTTTTGCGAGATACTGGGCGTACATATCGCTGGCCCACTGTCCCTGGTATCCACCTAAGTCAAAGATCACCGATTGCTCATTCAGATTTGGATAATTGGTCCGGTAGGCTTTTTCGCGGTCCAGTTTTTTCCATTTTTTCAGGGCCGCTATCCATTCCTTGTCTTCCGATAGCCGCTGGCCCAAACGACGGAGAACGAGGGAAGTTTTAAAAAGCGTGGTGGAGAGGATATTCATTTTATAGTGTTGAGTTGTTGAGTATTGAGTTGTTGAGTCGCTGTTTGGTCTTCAGTCGTGCCCAACAACTACCACTATATACGTAATTTCCCATTCTTTAAGATTGAATTTTAGCAAAATAAACCCAACCCGTAATTTCCTATTTTTTTGCTAAAATCCGTTCCGCCTCCACCCAGTCTTCCAGCGTATCAATATTTACGTGCTGTGGATTTTTTGACTCGTACCAGGCAATTTTTTCGCCGTAAAGTGATCGTTTTTTTTTCAGGACATCCGTCCGGATAATGTATATCGAACCGTCGCGGTGGTACGCTTTGGGCAGTTCCTGTCGTCGGGAAATAATTTCGGTCTCCCCCGTGGCAATTTTTAAAAAAGGGCTGTCTTCTTTTTCTTCAAAAACCCAGTGTGGATTATAGTTGTGGGGAACCACTTTCACCGAAATAAGACTATCGGCATCACTTTTTAAAAAAGCGGTAATCGATTCCGCGATATCACCGGAAGTACGGAGCGGGCACGTGGGCTGCAAGAGACAGACCGCGTCAAAGACCTTTCCCGTTTGCTCGTAATATTCAACGGCGTGCAAGACCGTATCAATCGTCGGAGAAGCATCCGTGGCCAATTCTGCCGGACGTAAAAAAGGAACTTGTGCTCCTGCCATACGACTGATTTTCGCAATCGCTTCGTCGTCCGTTGAGACCAGCACTTCCGCCAAATTTCCGGCACCGAGCGCAGCTTCGATACTGTAGACAATCAATGGTTTTCCGTTGAGTAGTTTTTTATTTTTTCCGGGCACTCCTTTCGAACCACCTCGGGCGGGTATCAAGGCTAGTATTTTCATGCTATTTATTTTGAATAAAATCTAATATCCTACCTGTTCTATATATTTTGCCACCGAGGCAGAAAAAATTCGGGCTCCCGAAGCGTTTAAATGATCATCGTCGTAATAATGATCCGCATCGTTTAAATTTTTAATTCGATTAATATTATAATCAATATAGGAAACATTTCTCTCCGCCGATAATTCAAAAAACATATTAAAGAAATCCAGGTAGTTTTTTATCTTGCCAGTAGAAATTTCCGGCATCGGTGACGAAACAAAAACCAGGGGTATATCTTCCCGTTGACATAATGATATTATTTTTCTCAGATAGTCTAAATTCGCTTCGGTGATCGCAGTCGTTTCCGTGGTAAAATAATCAAATTGATTTTCGTTGGTTAGTTTTTCCAGACTAAGCGTATCTGGATTACTGACAAATCCGGCTCCCTGATAATTTCCTTTCTTTTTCAATAAATGAGGACGGCCCAATAATTTATTGATCTTGGGTTTCAGGTAATCTTTGTAGACCAATGCCGGGAAAGCGGTCAACAATACTTTTTCTTCGGTTGAAAAACCTTCCCGAAAAAATGCTGTTTTAGCAGGACCAGCTTGCATATAATCCAGGTTGTACCGACGGTTCCGCAATTGGTTATCATTGGTAAAAACCATATAATATAAATCCATCACGACCTGTTTCGGTCGCTGCTTTTCCAGCACTTCTTTTAAAATATAATAACTGACCAATGGTGATTGTGCGGCACTTCCAAAATTAAAAACCCGGTTTTCTATGCCCAACTCCGTTCCAATCACCTTTGGATCGTAAGAACGGTACGCGTGGGAAGAACCAAGAATTAACAAATCAATGGGTACCTTTCGCTGGTAATATTCCTGCCAGCGTAAGGCCGGAAAAAATTGCCCCGTCTCCAGCAAATCTCTGGTCTCGTAGGTACGCAGATAGTTGCCAACGCTCCAGTTAAGTATCCAGAGCAGCAAACTATACACCAGCACTTGCAAGATAAAAGAACGCATTTTTTTAAAATTGAAAATAAATAAAAACGGATGGATTTTTGGGTGCCAGTAATAAAATCGCCAGTGCCGTGGTTAAATAGATAATGCCCCGACCGGGTTTATTTAAAAATTTTTTTTCAAATTGAAAGCCGTGTTCTTTGGTTCTTTGTACCCATTCTACCAAGATCAAAATAAGAATTCCTAAAATTAGGATCATATTTTTTTGCACCGGACGTAGCGAAAAATCAAGGTTTGTGATCATTCTAAATAAATAATCAAATGCTTGTCCAACCGATTCCGCGCGAAAAAATATCCAGGCGATCACCACCAAAATAAAGGTGATAACAATATTAATAAATTCTTTGAGCGTTGGTAAATATTTTCCTGCCGCAACCGTGTTCAGATGTCGTCGGTTCTTTCCTCCGAGTATTCCGGGTAAAAAGTAGAGGGCGTGTAATCCTCCCCAAACGATATAGGTCCAGTTGGCACCGTGCCAGAATCCACTGACTAAAAAAATAGCCGTTACATTAAACATCAACCGGGCTTTACGGTCTACCCGACTTCCACCCAACGGAATGTACAGATAATCCCGAAACCAGGTAGATAAGGAAATATGCCATCTTCGCCAGAACTCCGCAATGTCTCTGGAAAAATAGGGAAACGCAAAATTGCGCATCAAATTAAAGCCAAAAAGCCGGGCGGTTCCAATCGCAATATCCGAGTAGCCCGAAAAATCGCAGTAAATCTGAATCGCAAAAAAGAAAGCACCGAGCGCCAGACTTACGGTACCCAACTCCCCGTAATTCGCAAAAGTAGCATCAACAAATACCGCACAGTTATCCGCAATCACTACTTTTTTAAATAGTCCCCACAAAATTTGCTGCATCCCGTCCCGCGCTTGATCGTAGCTGAATTTTCGAGATTTCGTAAACTGCGGAATCAACTGAGAGGCACGCTCAATCGGACCGGCTACCAACTGCGGAAAGAAACTGACATAAGCAAAAAAGGAAATCCAGTCTTCTACTGGTTTTATTTTTTTTCGAAAAACATCAATGGTATAACTCAGGGTCTGGAAAGTATAAAAACTGATACCAACCGGTAAAATTATCTTTAACGTACCAAAGTTCAAATGAACACCAACATTAGAAAAAGCGGTAATCAATTCACCAATAAAAAAATTATAATATTTAAAAACACCTAACAATCCGAGGTTACTGACCAGAGAAACAATCAATAATCTTTTGCGAAATTTTGGAATTTCGGTCCTTGACATTTGGCGGGCGACCAAAAAATCTACCACCGAACTAAAAACCAATAAGGATAAAAAACGGTAATCCCACCAGCCGTAAAATAAATAACTCACCGCCAGTAAAAAAAGATTTTGCCATTTTAAGCGCGTAAAGACCAACCAGTAAAGCAGAAAAACTACCGGTAAAAATATCGCATACTCAAACGAATTAAATAGCATGTCTTTTATTTAATAGGTCAGAACTTTGCTGTAAGTCAGCGGAAGCTTGGCCAGTAGACTGGCAATTTCTTTGCCGGAGTTTCCATCTCCGTATATTTTATCGCCAACGTGACGACCATGGGATATTTGTTGTTGGATTCCCTTTAGAATTGCCTTCCGGTCGTAAGCAATATCCAGTACGTTTGCTCCGCGTTCGCGACCAGATTGTCGTCCGCCGATATTGACCACCGGCACCCCCATAAAAGAGCATTCCCGAATACCAACACTCGAATTCCCGATCAGACACTGACTGTGGTATAACAATTTCAGAAAATCACGGGGCTTCATATTTTTAAAAAAATGGACGTGTCCCAAATCATATTTTTCTCTAAAAGCCCGGATACCGTTCGAGGTTCCGTCCGATCCCGCATCTACGTTTGGCCAAAACCAAAAAGTCGGAAGGGCCAGTTCTTTGATAGCGTGCAAAGTCTCCTCCACGTTCGTGCGCGAGGACTGATACTCGGTGGTCACAGGGTGCTGCATGACGACACAGTACCCATTGGTGATATCCGGCTGCGCTCCTACTCCACCGTATTTTTTGTAAGGATCAAAATCCAGCGTTGGATCCATCAACATTTCTTTAGCCAGATCAATCGACGGACATCCCGTTAAAAAAACTTTCTCTTCTTCCTCTCCCAGGCGCACTACCCGTTCGCGCGCCTTGGCCGAAGCAACGAAATGCAGATCAGATAATTTGGTGATAGCGTGCCTCACTTTTTCGTCAATATTTCCGGTGATTTCTCCTCCCTGTATGTGCACGAGCGGGATGTTCATGTACGCCGCCGCGATCGCCGTGGACATGGTCTCGTAACGATCGGCCACGGTAACGACCGCATCGGGCTGAATATTTTCGAAGACGTTGGACAACTCAATAATCCCCAATCCGGTAGTTTTGGATTGAGCGGCGAGGCTGCCGCCTTCCAGGACATTATATACTTTTGCTTTTATTTCAAAGCCGTCTTCTAACATTACATTGGCAGCCGTTCCATATCGACCTAAGAGCGCAGAAGCTGCCACGACCAGCTGCAATTCCAGTTCGGGATGCTCACGAATCGCCTGTAACGCAGACTTTATCCGGCTATAACTTGGCCGCGCCGTTACCACCACACATATTTTTCTCTTTGCCATGTTATCTTAAATCTGTTGTCTGCAAAAAATCGTATTTTCTTTTATCTACTTTAAGCGTTCTTCCCAAAACCTTCCGAAAATCATTGGCCGATACGCCCTGATTGGCCGGTTTTTTAGCTTCCAGATCGTCAAATTCTAAACGGTGTCCTTTTGGCAAATCCTTATTTACCGCGAGCGTTTTTTCAAAAATTTGCTTAAGCGATTCGTAAGGTTTTAAATCGGTTTTATCTACGGGATGATGCAGCATTTTTTCTACCAATCGAACGTCCGAAACCAATTCGGTAACTTCGTCAATAGTCAAACTGGACGAAGCATCCGGTCCAAACATTCTACGGTCAAAGACGGCGTGAAACTCCAGTAGTTCCGCGCCGAGCGCCACGGCGGCGATGGAAGTTGCGCTTCTGGCAGTATGTTCCGACAATCCAATTCTATGATTTGGGTACCGCTTTTTAAGCTCGGTAATTACGTTCAGTCCGACCCGTTCCGGAGGCGTAGGATAACTGGTGGTACATTGCAAAATGCTGAGTTCGTTTCCGAAGGTATTGATAAAATGAACCGTAGCATCCAGCTCCTCGTAGGAGCTCATCCCCGAAGAAAGGATAATTGGCTTACCCGTTTTGGCAATTTTTTCCAGCATCAAAAAATTGTTTACTTCACCCGAACCGATTTTATAGCGCTGCACGCCGACGGCTTCCAACAAATCTACCGCTGCTTGTGAAAAAGGAGAAGACATAAATTCTATTGCTTTTTCGTTGCAATGTTTTTTTATACCGATCCACTGTTCTTTTGAAAAAGACATCCGTTGCCAGTAATCAAATCGGGTCTTGTCTTCGTAAGAAAAGTTAATTCGAAAAGGTTCGGCAGCACTGCTTTCCGCCTCGGCAATATGCGTTTGAAATTTAATCGCATTAGCACCGGTAGCCGCAACGGCGTCGATGTAGGAATGTAATATTCCGAGACTTCCTTCGTGGGCTTGTCCAATTTCAACAATAATATCTACTCCATTATTTTTAGTCTTCATCTACGTAATATTCCTGATTATAACCGTATTGGTAAGCTCCGTAACCGTAGCCTTTTCCTTGCTTCACTCCGTTGAAAATAATACTGGCGCGTTCCAGCTCTTTGTTTTGGTACATCATATCCAAATGTTTCACCATTCCCTTATGCGTGTATTTGTGCCGTACCACTACCAGAATATTATCGACCTTGTCCCTCAATAGCAACGCATCGGAAACCAAGCCGATGGGCGGTGTATCGATTAAGATATAGTCGTACCGTTCAGCCAGTTCGTGGAGCAAGGTTTCCATTTTTTTGGACAAAATAAGTTCGGCGGGATTCGGTGGAACGGGTCCACTGGTGATGTAGTGAAAATTAGGAACGTCGTCGTAAGTTTTCAGAATTTCATCGATGGAATTTTGGCCAATTAAATAGTTGGTAATTCCTTTTCCATCTTCGTTCCCCATGTACAATCCCATTTTTGGCTTCCGTAAATCGAGTCCTAAAACCACTACTTTTTTGTCTGACAATGCCAGGGTAACGCCCAGGTTGATGGCAATAAAAGTTTTTCCTTCTCCCGAAATAGAAGAAGTAAACAGGATCGTTTGTTGTTTTTTGTTGTGATTTAAAAAATTAAGATTCGTTCTTAACAGTCGGAACATTTCGTTGATAGCAGAACGATTGCCTTGTTTGACAATGATGTCTTCTTTCCCTTTTTTCTGAGCGATTCGTCCGAGAATAGGAATGGTCGTAATTTGTTTGATGGTTTCTTCAGAATCAATTTTATTTTCAAAAAAGCTTAAAATAACCACTATTAAAAACGGAATAATCAAACCAAGTATTCCACTAAACATGGTGACCATTTTCCGGTTGGGATAGATGGCTCCTTTGGATAATCTGGCTCGGTCGATTGTACGGGTTTTCGCCGTGGTAATGGCTTCGGAGAGTGCGGTCTCTTCTCTTTTTTGTAATAAATAAACAAAGAGATTTTCTTTAACTACCTGCGTTCTCATTTTCTCCACCAGCTTTTTTTCGATGCCGGGGATACTGCTCATGCTACCTTTGAGCGAGGCTATATTTTTTTCTATTTCGGCAATCGGAATCTGAATATCTTTTTTTAGATTTTGGATAGTTTCCAGGATGAGCGATTGTAGATCTACTATTTGATTTTCTAAATCTACACGTATTGGATTTTTGGCAGAAGCCGTTTTGGAGATTTGCTTGTTTTGTAAAACCAGGGTATTATATTGATTCACAAATCCGGACAGCACTGGATTCTGAGCGACCAGATTAGCGGGAATCAACTCAAAATCCTGCTGATCTTTTTGTAAAAAACCCTCCAGCGAAGTCAGCATATTTTTTTGAATCTCAAATTCAGAAATACGTTGAATAGCCGAGCGAATTTCCCCCAGTGTATAGTTCATACTTGTAGAAGCATTATCGCTGATAATCTCATTGGCACTTTTGTAGCGTTGAATGCCACCCTCCACCGAATCCAGTTCCCCGATCAAACTAGCGACCCGAAAATCAATAAAATCCAGGGTATTTCTCAAGACCGTATTCTCATCCTTAATTTCTTCTTCGTTATAAACATCAATTAACGTGTTGATAATATCTCTGGCTTTTTCCGGTACCGCATCTATTTTTCTTATTTCCAGAATACTGGAAGAAGTATGACTGCCAATCCGCTCAACACTCAATCCGGATTTACACCGTTTGGCACTGGCTTCTGTATTTAAAATAACAATTCGATACGTCCCTTCCAAAACTGCGACGCTGGGACTCAATGATATGGAAAATCGCCCCGCCGGAGCTTCAAATAATTCTCCATACTGGTAACGAGTACCTGGGTCTTTCTCGTTTTCCTTAAAAATAAAAGATTGGTAATCTTTCTGTTCCAGCAGAAAATTTCCACCGTAGCCATTCTTATTTTCAAGGTCAAAAGAATCCACAATGAAGGGAGAGTTCATATAAAGTTCGGTCTCTTTCAATTGACCAATTCGGTAGTAATATACCTGTAAATTTAATCGCTCTACCACTTTTTCCATCAAAGTCAGCGATTTAAGAATTTGGATCTCGTTGTCCATCGCTTTTCCGCCACTCGATAAATTATCGGCCAAAATACTTTGTTCTGAAATTCCTCCACTGTCCCCCGCATCCTTGATCAGAAGCACCGCCCGGGAGGCGTACTCAAAAGTAGTATACCGCAGATAAAACCGGCCAATCGCAATAGCCGTCACAAAGCACAACAAAAATAACCACCAAAAAGAAAGTACTTTTCGCAGAAATTTTTGCAGATCAATTACGATGGCGTCTTTAGCAGTAGCGCTCGACATAGTTTGCTGATTAATATTTTCCAATTTTTTGATTTATAATCGTCTTAACGAAAGTATAAGTGCTACCAATGAAACCGCTCCACCTAACCAGGGCAAAAATCGAGTCGCCGGATCTCTTACCGTACTAACAATCGTTTTATCAGGTTTGACATACAAAACATCGTTTTGCTGCAAATAAAAATAGGGAGAATTGAACAGCTCGGGTGAACTAAAATCAATATAGCCAAAACTACGCATCCCATCTTCTTCCCGAATAATTAAAATACTATCTCTGGCCGAATAGTTGGTAAAGTCGCCCGCCAGCGTAATCGCATCAATCACCGTCAACCGCTCGTTATTCACCATAAAACTTCCGGGATTTCCAACCTCTCCGTTGACGTTGACCCGAAAGTTGGTTAACCGTACTTGTACGATCGGAGTTTCTTCAAAATAAGGAGCCAGTGATTCAATAATTTTCGTTTTGACGGCTTCTATTTCCAGCCCTTGCAATTTAATTTTACCAACGGTTGGAAAATCAATATAACCGTCGCCATTGACGAGATATCCAGTTCCATCTTCGCCCGACAAGTTAAAAGGTTGAGCAACGACGGGATTGGTACTCAAGACCCGAATGGCTAAAATATCATTGGCCTGTACCGTGATCGGTTGATAGTTGTTGATCACTTGGGGTTCTGTTGGAATCAGGGGCGATTCGTGGTAATTTATCAGTCTTTCATAAGAAGTACAACTCAACAAACCACTTACGATCACCCCCAAAATTAAATAAATAACTAACCTCATATATTTTCCTTTGCGATAAATTTTTCAATGGTCGATATTGCTATCTTATTTTTTTTATAGTTTTGATAATGCCCGTGCATTGCTGCTGCTTTCGTCCGATATTTTTCATGATTCAGTATCTCTCCGATTTTATTTCGGATGGTTTGAATATCGTCCTGATCTTTGTCGGCCATCATTCCCAGCTGATGATAAGCTACCCTGGCCGCGCATCCATTCTGATCCGAACGTTTGCCCGAATACACCAACATAGGAATTTGAAAATGCACGCACTCATTGATCGTATGAATTCCACCGTGGTTGACTGAACAATCGGCTGCTTCCAAAATTTTCAATTGTGGCACCCTCGTAAAGGCAAATACATTTTCGGGTAATTCTGCAAGATAGTTTTTATCTGCTAAAACGCCCAAACTGAGGACCAACATCCAATTCGACTGGCCTTTTACAGCAGCAATTATTTTTTTAATAAAACGGCTATCTCCCTTGGACAGCGTACTGACCGAGCAATAAATTAAAGCTGCTTGCTTTGCTTTTTTATATTCTAAGGCAGCGGATAATTGATCGGCTTCCGATTTTTTCAGCGGCGGTTCTACCCTGTTTTCCCGAACCATCGCTCCTGCGTAATATAAATCAGGCCGAACCTCATGGGGAAATTCCATTTCCCGCATGGTCATGCTGATCACGGGCAACTTTGCGTAAGTGAACGGTCCGGGCCAATAATTTTCGCGGATCATTTCCAGCGGAAAATTTTCCTGCTGCGCTAATGCCAGCAGACTACTCCGACGATCCGTTCTACCGCTCATCCACTTTTTTTTAGCGAAGGTAAACCACCTTTTCAATTTTATTCGTTGCCACGAAATGGCCAGTCCCACGGGGTGGCCACTCCAGCCCTGACCGGGAATCGTATCGGTCAACAAGTAAGGTAGCCCTTTTCTATTCCACAAAGAAAACCACTGACTTAATAGTACCATCGGTATCTTTTTACCGTAGGCCTTAAAAATATATTCGTGCAGTTCTACGTCGATTAATAATAAATCGGGGCGTTCTTCCGTCAAAAATTTAGAAAATACCCTTGGATCTATTTGCTCCAATGCCACTGCTTGTCGTTCTGTGGCATATTGATATTTATATTTTAACCGAGCTAATTTTCTAAGTTTTCCTTTAATTATGGGCAGTTCCGGTTCTGAGGTCAAACTAATTTCAGGTAACTGAAAAAAAGTTATTCCCTGAGCTTCTACTTTTGACTGCACCTTACGCGGAGAGGCGTAGATAACTTCGTGTCCCGCTTTTTCTAGTCGATCTACTAATTCAAAACTGGCATTTAAAATTCCAGTCAATCCCGTGGTGACACAAATTATTTTTGCCATCGTCAGGAATCAGATTGTTCCAGTTCCGCCAGTAATTGCCGAATGGTATCTTCTACATATTCGGCCAGTTGCGCAATGGTATTTTTTTGAAAAATAATATTAATGGGTAAATTTAGTTCTGCCGCTTCGTTGATCCGAATGACCACACGAATCGCCGTCAAAGAGTCTCCGCCCAATTCAATAAAATGATCGTGGATTCCT
Organism: uncultured Saprospiraceae bacterium; assembly: GCA_938008185.1. GTDB lineage: Bacteria > Bacteroidota > Bacteroidia > Chitinophagales > Saprospiraceae > JALZUU01. The sequence continues at coordinate 12,422 of CALLLR010000188.1, read as the reverse complement.
ATTTTTTCTATCTGCATTACTTCCGACCAGATCTCGTGGATCAATTCTTCAATTTCATTTTGGGGTGCCACGTATTTTTTTTCAATACTTTGTCGATTAAAATCGGGCGCGGGAAGTGCACTTCGGTCAATTTTTCCGTTTGCAGTTAAGGGTAATTCCGGTAACGAAATAAAAGTCGCGGGAACCATATAACCTGGCATTTTTGTCTGCAAATACGATCGCATCCTTGTATCCGAAATTTCTTCCGTTCCTACTATATAGGCCACCAGTTTTTTATTACCAGTTGCATCTTTATGTACAGTCACCACGGATTGGCGAATACCCGTTATTTCTTTCAGTACCGCCGCTATTTCATCCAGTTCAATTCTAAAACCCCGAATTTTTACTTGATGATCCATTCGTCCCAGAAATTCAATGTTCCCGTCGGGTAACCACCGTGCGACATCTCCGGTTCGGTACATTCGGGCGTAATTCTCTTTTTCAAAAGTGTTTGAAATAAATTTTTGGGCAGTTAATTCCGTACGGTTATGATATCCTCTTGCGACCTGGATTCCCGCAATATGCAATTGTCCAGGTAGCCCGATGGGTGTTGGTTTGAGTTGATCATTGAGAATATATAATCTAGTATTAGCGACTGGTTTTCCGATTGGAACCGGAGCTCCTTGCATAAATTCTTTGGGTGCTTCCCAAGCCGTTACATCGATGGCGGCCTCCGTTGGTCCATATAAATTATGCAACGTAACGTGGGGCAACTTTTTTTGTACACTGGACACTTGCGCAGATAGCAACGCTTCTCCGCTACAGAGTATTTGGCGAAGGCCGGTACCATCTCCGGAGGAGAGTGATAGTAAAAATACTTCTAACATGGAGGGCACAAAATGCAGTGTGGTAATCTGCTCTTCGTCAATCACTTTTTTTAAATAATCACTATCTTTATGTCCTTCTGGTTCGGCGAATACCAATTTGACACCGGTGATTAGCGGCCAGAATAATTCCCAGACGGATACGTCAAAGCAAAAAGTCGTCTTCTGCAGCACCACATCTTTCTGGGGATCGAGCCGATAACGTTGCTGCGCCCAAAGTAATCGATTTACCACTCCATCGTGTTGATTCATCACACCTTTGGGTCGTCCAGTTGAACCAGAAGTGTAAATCACGTACATTAAATTTTCCGGCTTCAGCAGAATATCGGGCGTGATCGTAGGCAAACTGAACATTTCGGATTCAAGATCGTCCAGTAGAATTATTTCAATATTTTTTACGGACTCAAAAAGCTTAGAGGTATTTTTATCACAAATAATAAATTTTGTTTGTGTATCTTCAAGAATATAATTAACCCGATCCTCCGGATACGCCGGATCAATGGGCACATAAGCGCCGCCCGCTTTGAGAATTCCCAGGAGTCCCTGCATCATATTAAGCGAACGATCCAGACAAATGGCGATCAGATTCTCGGTTTGAATTCCTTTCCTGATTAATAAATGTGCCAACTGATTGGATTTTTCGTCCAGGATTTTATAGGTCCAGTTTTTATCTTTAAAAGTGATGGCAGTTTTATCCGGATTATTGAGCGCTTGTTCCGTAAACAAATCCGTAATGGTTTTATTTTTTGGAAAATTAACCGCGGTGTCATTAAATTTCGCAAGACGTTGTTTTTCGGTAGGCCCCTGGTTGGTGATAGACTGAAAACGGTCTTCCAGAAACAAGTCAATTAATTCTAAAAATTGGCCGGGCAACCACGTTCGGGCCGTGGTATCGAATACCGCCGTATTTAAATCAAAACTCAGGTCGATTGCGCCGGACCCATCAAAATCATACACTTGCATGCGAAAATGATGACCCGGATCGGCATCGCCGGAATGAATCCATTCGGACGTGATGGGTTGATCATTAAAATCACCAAAAGTAGCGTTGATATAATTTAGTACAACATTATAACTTTTATTTAATTCGGAAGTACTGATACCCGTTTGGGCATAACGAAGAAACTCGTTGGTTTCATTACGTATTTTTTGAAAAACAGTACTGAAAGTATCGGCTGCTGAAATATCGGCCAACAACGGAAATACTTTAATAAACATCCCCGGTGTTTTCTTAAAATCTCCGGTAGAACGATTGTGAGCGGGCGTTCCGATTGCTAGTTTTTCCTGTCCGGTCAGTCGGTAGACCAAGGTAAACAGCAAGGTAGAAAAAATATTAAAAAGGGACAGGTGTTGGGTCCAACCCCTCAGGTCTGTTTCTTTGGTAAGTGTACGTAATTGCTTGGCCTTTTCTTTAGGTAAGCGAACCGTAATTCTTTCGGAGGAGCTTTTCATTTGTGAATTGGCCTGACCAAAAAAGATGGGAGGCTTGGGTAATAACGCTATCTTCTTTTGCCAATAAGCAAACGCCTGATTTCCACAATTTTCTACTCTTTCTTTTAATTCAAACTGGATATAATCCCGATATTGTGGTGGTTTGGATAACGCGGCTGAGTTTTCATCATCAGCCATCAGATTTTTGTAAAAATCAGACAATATCTGATACTGAACAGTTACAGCCCAGGCATCGGTAATCAAATGGTGTTGATTAAAATACCAAACAAAATGATCTGTATCCATTTTGATCAGCACTGCATCAAAGGAACCTTTGGTTATATCAAATTGCCGTTGGCTACGTTTCTCTGACCAGTTTTTCAGAAACTTTTTTTTATCTACCTGCTGCGAAAAATCCAGGTATTCGACCTCGTAGGAAAATTCGGAAAGAATCACTTGTTGAGGTCTTTCGTCAACGGTAATAAAAACAGTCCGCATACTATCGCAACTTTGGATGAGTCGCTCAAATGCTTTTTGAAATATGGAAATATCTACCGCAAAACGCAAATCAAAATTCAACGCCATATTATACAACGGAGATTCCGGACTGAGTTGTTGGCCCATCCACAATAGCAGTTGACTTTGGGTCAAATCCAATTGCTGATCTGTTTTTTGCGTTTGCTCCATTTAATTATCCGTTATTTTTCGTCCGTTCGATATAATCCACCATCGCCGCTACGGTCATAAAATTTTCGATGGTCATATCTTGTGGTGGTATTTTTATTCCGTTATCTTCTTCCACAAATTGAATGAGTCGCATCATACCCATCGACTCTACAAGACCACTACCGAGTAAATCGTCCTCCGGTAAAATTTCCAGATCAGATTGTCCTCCGTGTAATTCTTCTAAGATATAATTTATAATTTTTTTGTCCAGCATTGTTTATTTTTCTTCTAATTTAAAAAATTCCAGCGCTCCCCGCTTAATTTTTCCGGAGGAAGTACGCGGAAAATTCGTTAATATTTTTAGTTCCTCCGGCACTGCGTACAAAGGTAATTTTTCTTTTAAATATTGCAGCAGTTCATCTTCCGAAACGGCGACTTCCTTATTTAAGATCACCGCCGCCATAATTTTTTGACTTTCATCGGAGGCTCGCACGGAATAAACCGCCGCTTCCCGTACCGCAGCATGGGTAATCAAACGGGCTTCTACTTCGCCCAACTCTACCCGATAGCCACGAATTTTCACTTGAAAATCTTTTCTACCTAAAAAATGTAATAATCCCGCTTCTTCTTTGACCAAATCTCCCGTTTTGTAAAATGCCCGTTCCTGACCAGTACTATCGGTAACTTTATAGAGCGACTTTTCGGTTAACTCCGGATTTCTCCAATAGCCCAACATTTGCGTGGCACTGCGAATGAGAAGTTCTCCAGTAGTTCCTGGAACGACGGAGTTTTCCGATTCGTCCACAACCAGATAATCCGTATTGTTCCAAACTGCTCCGATCGGAATGGGTTCGTCATTTTCGGGAAGACCCGGCAGGTGATAATAGGTACACTGGTTGACTTCTGCCGGACCGTAAACATTACAAAACCGGGTATTCGACCACTGGGTCATCAAGGTCCGCAGGTACTTGGGCGGGAAGGGTTCGCCTCCGTAAAGAACCCAACGAAGGTGCGGTAAATTCTTATTTTCTAAAACACCATTTTGGACAACCTGAATCAACGCCAATGGAACGGAGTACCAAATAGTCAATGCTTCGTCTTCCATTAATTTGCCCAGACTCGCCGGGAAAATAGTCTGTGCATCTGATACGATCACGGTACACGCACCTGCGTATGGACTTGTAAAATACCCCATGGTAGAAATATCAAAATGAATCGGCGCGTGGTTTCCAATCCTATCTTTTTCCGTGATGTTGTACAACTCCGTCGTTAGTCGAGCGTAGGCCAGTCCGCTATAATGCGAATGCATGATGCCTTTCGGTTTGCCCGTCGAACCGGAGGTATATATAATATAAGCCAGGTCTATTTCAAGTATTCGAAATGGTAATGTAAATTCCGCGGAAGCGGCAAAAACAACTTCCCAGGATAAAGCTTGAATTTCGCCCATTTCCGGTAAACCAATGATGGCCCGGATATTATTTTTATCCGAAATAATTTGTGTTATTTTTCTTTTTTGTACAGGCTGGGTAATTAATATTTCAATATCACAATCTTCAATTAAAAATTGACTACGTTCTACTGGTGCTTTTGGATCTATCGGAACATAGACCGCACCCGCCTGCATGATTCCAAAAATGGCAATAGCCGTTTCAATACTACGATTTAAGTAAATACCGACCCGGTCTCCTTTTTTAATTTTTAAAGAATGTAAGGTTCCAGCCAGTTGATTCATACGCTTATCCATCTCGCGGTAGGTCAGCGAATTTTTGCCAAAACGAAAAGCTTCCCGATCGGGAAAGCGGTGGGCAGATAGGGTAATCGTATGTGGTAATAAGTAAATCACAAGCCCAATAATTTAGCAATAATGTTGCGTTGAATATCAGAAGTACCCGCATAGAGTACACCACCGACGGCATCCCGCAAGTCTTTTTCGACGCCGTTTTCGGTCAAAAAAGAACGACCACCAAAATTTCTCATGGCGTCGAGACTGGAAGCGACGAAGGATTCACTAAGCTGTAATTTCAGCATTGCGGCTTCCAGCATGGCATTATCGCCCTTCTCTTTTAGCCAGGCCGTTTTATACAATAATAAACGCGATGTTTCCAGTCTTAATTTCATATCAGCAATACGGTTGGAAACCGACTGAAAACTACCGATGGGCTTTTTAAATTGTTGTCTTTTTTTGGTGTAGTCAATGACGTTTTCCAGTTGTCGTTCCATCGCACCGAGTTGACTGGCGAGAATACAGCAGCGGTCAAATTCCAGTGAATGATTGAGAATACTAAAGCCCATTCCAGGTTTCCCCAGCAAACTATTTTCGGGAACCAGACAGTCTTTAAAATTTAAATCTCCGATCGGGGTAGAACGCAATCCCATTTTACTTTTTTTGGCACTCGCCGTAAATCCCGAGGTATTTATATCGATAAGAAAAGCAGAGATTCCCCAACGGCCTAATTTCGGATTGGTATTGGCAAAAACCAGGGCCATATCACAAATTGGCGCAAAAGTAATGAGGTGTTTTTTACCGTTTAAAAGGTAGCCGTCTTCGACTTTCTCTGCGGTCAACTGCATACTAAAAACATCCGATCCTGCCTCTGGTTCTGTCAAACCGTGCGCACCGATCATTTCACCCCGGGCCATGGCGGGCAGATATTTTTCTTTTTGTTCTTCGTTACCAAAATGAAGAATGGGTGTCTGGACCGTCCACATCTGTGCGTTGAGGCCAAAAGGTAATCCATTGTCTTCGCAACCGTATCCCAGTCCCTCCATGGCCAGCATGGAGCGTAAAAAATCTACCGCTTCGAGTGGACCTCCGTAGGTGGCAGGAACAGCCAGACTTTGCACCCCGAATTTGGCGCATTTTTTCCAGTTGATGTGGGAAAATTCCTGTGCTTCGTCCCGTTGGGCAATGCCCTCGTTCAATTCACGCTGCGCAAATTGAATCACCTTATTTTTAAAATCAAGATACTCTTCGGGCCAGGAAAAATCCATTATTTATTTATTTTTTGCGAACCATTTTGCTTTTCTGAAATCGCCGCAATAACGGCTGGATTAAGGGTCAAATTATCATTCATATACAAAAAGTCATAAGGACTCTTGGCGTCCGCAGAGATTTTTTCAATATTAATTTTTTGTCCCAGATTCATTTCCAGCGCATATTCCAAAATCAAATCCATCACCACCTGGTCTTCTAATGGTAAGCCAGTGGAATCAAAAATAGATTTTTGATTTTTAACAAAACGATAGTCTTCCGGATTTTTAATACAAACAAAAAATTCGGGTCCGATATCTGCGGCTTGCAATTGCTGACACTCTCCTTCCACGACGGCCTGCCCCAGAAAATCAGGACAAACAAAACTATCTTTTAAAAAATCCAGTGGCAATTCGGTCTTGCCCGGAAAATCTGATCCGACCGCATTGATGTGCAGCCAGTCTTTGGTTTTTAAATTTTGAAATAATGGTCCTTCTCCGATGTTAATGGATGTTGCGGTACTGATAATATCGGATTGCTCCACTATTTTTTCAATGGTAGTGGGAACCCACTCAATGTTTAAATTCAGCATGGCGGTACGGTCCCTGAAAGAGGTAAGCGTCGCTTCGTCATTGTCGTAATACAAGACTTTTTTTAGCTTAAAAACACGAGAAATTGCGTGTAATTGGGTGACCGCCTGCGCGCCACAACCAATTAATCCCAGGGTCGAACTTTCCGGGTAGCCCAGCGTCCGACTCGCCATGGCAGAAGCGGCGCCCGTGCGTAAAGCAGTCAGAAAAACCCCGTCCATAATTCCTTTTAGATGTCCCGTTTGTGTATCGTAACAAGAGATGGTAGATATGATGGTTGGAAGATCGAATCCCTCGGGATTATCGGGGTGATAACCTACCATTTTTACGACCACTTTATTTTCATTTTTGTTAAAAAGTGGCATCCACTCGATGAGTCCACGCACTGGAGTTTCGTAGTTAAATCCAGACCGAACAGGAATGACCGTCTGCTCGGGATCGAAAGTCTCGAAAGCGGTGGTCATCCGACTGATCAATGTATCCATGAGATCATCAATACCAACTGCTCTCACGATTTCTGCAATGTCACTAGCCGATAATACCAGGGTTGAATTGTTTGGGTCAGTCATTCGTATGCGTTGTACTTTATAAAATAAATTATTAAAAGATAAATTTTATTACCAAAAAAGCACCAGTGTATCAAACCTTAGTGCGTTTGTGGCAATTTTTTCTTGTCCTGTATTTTGTTAAAAATTATACTTTACCAATCCTTTAATAAAGAAAGGTGTACCGGGCGTAAAGTGAATCTCTTCGACTGGATTCTGCTCCAATTGCAATCTACTTTCGGTGGCAAACTGTGTTTCTTTCCAATCCTGATTAAATAGATTTTCGATGACTAATCCTAATGTAATTCTTTTCATGGTGTAGTTCGCGTTTAAGTCCGTAATATAATAGCCTTCGGCTACGATACTATTGTCTTCATTAGCTGGCCGATCCTTTAGGTAACGAAACTGAAGTCCCCCGTTAAAATTATCCTTATTAAACGTTATACCCGCGGTAGAAGTAAGACTCGGTGCCAATGGAATCAGGTTGCTTCCCTCGGGATCTTCGATACTACGAGCGTGTGCGTAGTTGATATCTCCATTGATAAAAAGCCAATTTTTTAACTGATATCTAAAGGTAAAGTCTACCCCGTATCTTCTCGATTTTCCGCTAGGCTCTACCACTCCGGCATCTCCGACGTAAACGAATTCCTGCTGTAGTTGTAAATACCACAGTGCAACGTTGGTAAAAAGTCGTGGAAACGGTTTAAAGTAGGTTCCTAAATCAACTCCGTAGGCCGCGGGAATAATATTTTCCGTCGCGCCTTCCAGGACTACGCGGGTATCATTGCTGTGAAAGCCAATCCCGGATTTAAGGTAGAGCTGTACTTGATTGCTGGCATTATAAATAATATTTAACTTAGGAGAAAAGGTCGCTTTAGTTTGTGCTTGATCTTCGTATAAAGTTGCCAAAGCATCTACGTAATTAAATTTGAAATAGTCGATTCGTAAACCCGGCTGAAACAACCAGTCTCCGGCGTCAAATTCTACATCCGCAAAAGCATAAAGATTTTTTTCATCGACATCTCCCAGCTGTATATTGGTGATGGTCGTTTTCCGGTTGAGCGTACTGGATAATTCGTTATTGTTGATTTGGTCGGCACGTAGTCCTACCCCAACTCTAAATGTAGCACTTAAATCATCATTTAAATAAGTATTGTGGTTCCAGGTGCTTTCAAATCCAAAAATACTACGATTTTCTTTTTGTCTGATCTGATCACCATTGACAGGATCATTTAAAAAGAAGGTGAAATTTGAAAACAATTCAAAATCGTAGAGCGAATAATAGGCATTACTTTTTATAAAGGTATTTTCATCAATCGGTTTGGTTAAAGTCATGGCAATATTTGTCCGTCCGGTATTTCCTCCCTCCGTATCATCCACCGCACCGAAGCGGGAAATAACGCCTCGGTCAACCAGTCGTGCTGGAATTTGTCCGGAAGCGTCCCATTTACTATTAAAGTTAGAAGCCAGAAAAGTTAGGCGGGTATTGCCAGGCAATTCGCCACTGTATTTAGCCATAAAATTAGTCCGGGAAAAATTCTGGGGAGCATCGAAAGGGCCATCTGAAAGAATGTATTCCGTAGACAGGTAGACATTGTGTTTTTCGGAATCGAGGAGTTTCAGCATCCCGACGGTCCGCAGGGTATTAAACTGTCCTACTTCCAGTGCGACCTGTGATTTGTCCAGTTTGTCTTTGGTTTTAAACTGAACATATCCGGCGGTATTAAAATTACCTTTATCTGCGTAATAAGGTCCTTTTCCGTAATCGATCAAATCGATGGTTTCGGGAATCACAAAATGCAGATCTGCGTATCCCTGTCCGTGAGCGTGAGAAACCATATTAACCGGCATTCCATCCACAGAAATCTGCACATCCGTCCCGTGATCAATATCAAATCCACGTAAGAATATTTGCTCCGCTTTACCACCGCCAGCGTGCTGACCGATAAATAGTCCTGGTACTTTCCGCAGGACTTCCTGGGAGGATTTGACGGGAACCGTTTCGACGTCGATCATCGAAATAACATTGGTATTTTTGGTATTTTGTCCTACTACAATTTCTCCAAGATCAAAAATGGAGGCGGTCAGTTCAATTCTTACTTCCTCGTTAAGTGACTTAATGGTATAAATCTTTGGTTCAAATCCGATATGAATAATCTGGATCGTATCGCCAATTTGGGCATTACGAACGATAAATTGCCCTAAATCATTGGTGTGGGTGTGATAATCAGCGTTTTCGTGGAGAATGTTAGCCCCGAAAATTGGTTCTTGTAATTCGCCAACGACTAATCCTTTAAAATTTTGAGCAGAAGCAGAAGATAGTAAGCAAGTAAATAAAAAGGTGAGGTGTAAAAATCGCATTTGTTCAAATATTGAATTTCATTAAAAGATTTGTAAAAAGAGCATATCTTAAATACTGTTTCCAGACCTATATACGTACAAAATGAGTATTCCGGATTGGATAAAAAAAGAGGTATGCTGAATCAGTAATAAATCGCGTTACTTCCAATCCAAGCCACCCAATTTATACGTAAATATAGCGTAGAAAGAATTAATTAGTTGAGAACCCTGACAAAATAGAAATACATCAAAAAAATACTAGACATCCTAAATAAGCGGGAGAAGATCAAGTTTATCTGGCTCGCAATTTTAATTTTGATCATGGGAGTACTGGAAGTGGTGGGTGTCGCTTCTATTCTTCCTTTTATGCAGTTAATGGCAGAACCAGATGCGATTGAAAAAAGTAGGTGGTTAAACGCAATTTATGAGTTTTTCCATTTTGAAAATCCACGGCAGATGCTGATCTATTCTGGAATCGGTATCATTGCACTGATTGGTGTAACCAATCTTTTTACGATTTTTACGACTTGGCTTCGTTATAAATTTTCCTGGGAAATTGCCCACCAACTGAGCGTACGGCTTTTACGTACGTATATTCACAAACCTTATAATTTTTATCTGGACAATAATTCTTCTCAGGTCAACACCTATATTATCAGTGAGGTGGGTAATCTAACGGGCGGAGTGATCATTCCAATTATTGAAATTTTTTCCCGACTTTTTATGTCGATCGTAATATTATCCATGCTCGTCTTTGTTGACCCCAAGGTAGCCATGATTATGTTTGGCGGACTGGGTGGAGCCTACTTGATCATCTATCTTTCCCAAAAAAATTATTTAAAAAGAATAGGAGTCCTGCGGATTAAAACAAATCTTCTACGTTATCAAAGTCTGCAGGAATTATTGCAGGGCATAAAGACCATTATGGTTTATAATAAAAGAGAATTTTTCTACAATCGGTATAGTCAGGCTTCCTGGGAATTTTCCAATATTCAACCTAAATACAATTTACTACTTTCTATTCCACGTAGTGTCCTGGAGTTTTTAGCTTTTGGTAGTATACTTGGAGTAACAATTTATTTGTACATTACTGCGGGTAATATTCAATCGGCGATTCCACGGTTGAGTTTGTACGCGGTGGCGGGTTACCGTCTCCTCCCGGCAATGCAAAAAATATTTACTGCACTGGCCAAGCTGAGACATAATTATCCAGTCGTCGATAAGCTGCATAATGATTTAAGAAAAAGTCACGGTGATTATAAAATGACAGAGACCATAAAAGCTTTACCATTTAAGGATCGAATCTTACTGAATAAAATCAATTTTAAGTACGAAACCGCTACCCGTCCCGTTATCAAGGATTTAACCATTGAACTGAAAAAAGGAGAAACCATCGCTTTTATTGGCTCCACGGGATCAGGAAAAACAACGTTGGTAGATTTAATTGTCGGCTTATTAAATCCCGGTAAGGGCCAAATCATTATCGACGATACGCCACTCAACGCGTCCAACGTCAAAGAATGGCAAGAAGATATTTCCTACGTACCTCAAGAGGTCTTTCTTTTTGATGACACCGTAGCGAGCAATATTACCCTGGGGATAAAAGCGGAAGAAGTAAATCGCAAACAACTGGAAAGAGCGACCCAGTTAGCGGATATTCACACCTTTATCTCTGAGCAGCTTCCGGACGGATTTGCTACCGAAATTGGAGAAAACGGGGTTCGGCTGAGCGGTGGTCAGCGACAAAGGCTCGGTTTGGCCAGAGCTCTTTATAAAGCGCCCTCCGTACTGATTCTGGACGAAGCAACCAGCGCACTGGACAGTATCACCGAAAAAAGCATTATTGAATCTCTGCAAAAATTACCGCAGGATCTTACGACCATAATTATTGCGCACCGACTTTCTACGGTCAAACACGCAAACTGTATTTATATTCTGGACGAAGGAAAAGTAATCGCAAAGGGAACTTATGATTCACTCATTGATTCTAATAAATCTTTCCAGACAATGGTAAATCTTTCTTAAAAACATACTAATGAAACGACAGCTTAAACAAACAATCTCCTTATTTCTAGTTGGATTCTTTTTACTGCTTGCCGGAAAAGCCGACGCACACCATCCCGACCAAAGTTATCTTTACCTGAGGATTTACAAAGACGCAATCGGCGGACGGTTTGAGATGACGGCCAAGGACATGAACAAAGCAATGGGGCTTAACCTGCCCGACCGCCTGACCATGGACCTTGTCCAGCCACATTTGGAAATCATTTACAGCTATCTAAAAAACAGATCAGATTTTAAATCGGATAAGGGCGAACCATACACCGTACAATTTGTGGAACCCACCGTCTTAAATCTAAAAGAAATGGAAGATTTTGTACGCTTTCATTTTGAACTGGACGGGGTGAAGGAGGTTCCCAAAAATCTCGAAATATTTTATAATGTACTCTTTGATAAAGATCCTCTGCACCGTGGAATGCTGATCATTGAGTATAACTGGAAACTGGGAATTGTCGATAACGAAGCCATGTTTTCCAATGTTTATAGTCCAGATAATACGCAGCAAACCTTGTCTTTAGCCGATGCCTCCATCTGGAAAGGATTTATTGCTCTGGTAAAACTCGGTATCTGGCATATCTGGATTGGTCTGGATCATATCCTTTTTATTGTCGCGCTGATTCTACCAGCAGTGGTTCGTAGAAAAAAAGAGGATATTCCGCTTTCTTTATCCACTGCTCAGGATGGATGGCAACCAGTAGAACGTTTTAAACCTGCCTTTTTTTATATTTTAAAAATTATCACTTTCTTTACGATTGCACATTCCATTACGCTGGCCTTAGCGGCTCTGGACATCATTAATCTACCATCGTGGCTGGTAGAATCCATCATTGCCTTTTCCATTGCTTTGGCCGCCTTTCATAATATCAAACCGCTCATTAAAGGAAGAGAATGGTTAATTGCTTTTGGATTTGGACTCTTCCACGGATTTGGATTTGCGAGTGTGCTGGGTGAAAAA
>CALLLR010000187.1 GCA_938008185.1 uncultured Saprospiraceae bacterium | reverse complement strand
CGGCGTGGCCAATGCTCAGGTAGATGCCCATTACTGGACCAATCAATACGGTGGTAGAGCGCTGCTCCTCAACGGAGCGGTCATTGCGAGTACCGATGATGAAACCGCCGTTTTCTATAATCCTGGTGCGATGGCGATGGGCGAGGATGACGATTTTTCTCTTTCCCTTTCTTTTATCACGCCTTCCCATGCTTCTTTAAAAACTCGCAATTATTTTGGACAAGGACGGACCATCAAAGACACCGAATTTGGTTTTGCGCCCGGTCTGGCCGCCATCGGATTTAATCCATTCAAATACGATAATTTTCGGGTAGCAATCACTTCTTTTACCCGCTTTAAATCCAATCTCAGATTTCGTTATCGAACTTTACTACCTGTTCAGGGTACGGAAAATCAAATCTACGAAGCCAATCTGGATTTTAGTCGCCGACTTTCCGAGCGTTGGGTGGGTATCGGAGCCAGCTGGCGCATTTTAGACGTGATTGGAATTGGCGTTACGCAGTTCGTTACTTTTCATAGCGAATCTACTGACTTTGGCTTGCGACAAGAAATTTTTGCTGGAACCACCAATGCGCTTCAGGCCGGATGGCGAAGCCGCACCAAATACTCCTTTAATACCAATGGCAGAATGATCACTAAGTTTGGGTTGTCTCTTCATTTAAATGACATAAAAATCGGAGTAACCCTCACGACCCCTTCTTACCGGGAACTCTGGGACAAAGCCAGCTACGAACTGGATGAACTAAAAATATTCTCTCCTGATAGTTTGACCTTGGCAACTAATCTGGATAACGCCGAACTCCTGGATTACAGGACACCACTCTCCGTTGGAGTGGGCGTAGATGTTCCCATTGGTAAAAATCGAGTTTCTTTTTCGGTAGAATACTTTACGAGTGTTCCCAATTATACGCTCATCAATGACACGGATGATCCGCTCGATGGATTAAGTGAAACACCCGTTACGACCAACTTTAGTGTTAGTACCGGTAATCGTCAGGTCACCAACTTTGCCGTGGGATGTCAGACCCCGATCAGTAGTAAATCTACGCTAATCTGGGGTTTTCGTACCGACTTTAACCAGCGCCGGAAACAACAGGAAAACGTAGCTTTGCAAATCCTTTCCGCTACACCTTCTGTGGCGCACGTTTCGATTGGAAATGTCCTGGAAATCTGGAATAGTAAATTTTCGCTGGGACTGGACTATGGTTTTGGATTGAGCAATTCCAATAGTCCCATACTGGATGTCAATAAAACCAATATCGATAATCTGTTCGACGATCCGGATATTGGTAAGGTGAATAGCCGGTTTCGCTCGCTGATTCTGATTATTGCGTATGATTTTAAGTATCGGAAGTAGATTGTAACGTATAACTAACCCTTTGTTGTATTAAAGTTTTACTGAACTTGAATTATTTGGAATTAAATATTGTAATTGTTGAGGTTATTGTTATATTTGAATTATGATATTCGGGCCCGATATATTGTAGTAGTAATTCCCACAGCTACTCAAAATAATAAAGGGATTAACACAAAATCACTTAAATTATGAAAAAGTCTTTCATTTATTCATTTATTCATTTAATTACTTAATCTTTCTAGCATTAGTATTATTAGTTTCGTCTTGTGAAAAGAATACTAGCGTTGAAGACCCTTTGACAAAAGATGAAATTGCAGTCATTTTTACCACGTATAGTGATGAAGAAATTGGAAAACTTAGAATGGATTTCGACGCATTAGTTTACGAGAATTTCTCTTTTGAGGAAATAGAGAAGTTACTACTGAAAAGGTTAGAAAAATTTTCAGCGAAAGAAGCAGCTCTTATTGCGGAAAAACTTTTTGATGAATATAATTCTCTTTATCAATCTTCCTATCTAGACGAATCCTCTAATCATCAGGAAGAATTTGCTGCATCATTTCTTGAGTCTAACTCGTTTAGAAATACTAATATTTGCTTAATATGGCCTGATTTACTCTGCACAACTATAAATGAAGGTTGTATAGAACGGACAGAAGAAGATTTTACTATACGGAGAGCACCATGTGTTAGTAGGCAAATCACAGGTACTGATTGTGGAAGACAACCAAACACTCCAGATTGTGATTACAATTACCATTGGGGTGCTGCTAGTGCAGATGAATATCTTGAACCCGAAAAGTTTCAGTTCTATTGGTGGACGAATGATGTAGTTTATAGGTTCTTCTCAAATAGTAATATCAATGGTTTTGCTAATATTGATGTTGATAATAGATTGACTTGTTTTTTGGGAGAAAGACATCGAATTGCTTTTAATACAGCCTGGTTCTTCGACGATTGTCCTCATGAGCAATGGATTAATCATACTAGGTTTGGATCAATTTTAAGAGAAACAGGAGCGGAATGTGGAGTACATGGTACTCAAGTCCCTTTATCTGAATAGTCATATTTTATCAAATGTTCTTTCAGCAAAAGTACACTCTCATTCGTAAAATAATGTTTTTATTTTGTAGCATCTTTTTAGGTATAATGGTCATTGTCAATTTGGTAAGATGGTATGTACTAATTAAGGGATGTATTAAGTATGGCCGCATACCTTGTTTTGAGGATACGTTTTCAACTGTTGAGCCACATCTATTTACACATCATGCCGATATATGGATTTTGCTTATCGGTGATATAATAGGAATTTTATTTTTTCCATTTGTATTGCTAATTATTTTGCTTTTGAAAAGTAAAAGAGGAATAATATTCATCTTGATCTTAATTGCTTTAGAAATTTTTATTAGAACGGTAGGTGAATTCTACGAATATTTGATGTATATATAGTATCGATATTTAAACTTAGCAGATATGACTTGAAGTTATGTTTGCTAAGTTTCTATCGTGAAAGTATTATGTTATGATACGGTTTTTTGTTTTATTAATGTTGTTTTTTTTTATTTCAGAACATAGTGTCTGTCAATCGATCGGTTCCGAATTTACCTACGAATGTCTAGGCGAAGGAAGTACGCCAAATACTCGTCTTTATAAAGTAGAATTTAAAAGGTACGAGGATTGTGATGGTATCCCTTTAGCAAGTGACTATTCTTCTATTGTATATAATAATGGCGAAATAGTGTTTGTATTTTCAGGATTGCATCTAGATTCTACAGAACAGGTTATTAACCCTGAGTTTCCTTGTCAAATATTACCTGATTCTATTTGTTTTGTTGTTGGATATTATAAAAATGTATTGGAATTGCCAGTCTCAGATCATTCCTATTTTTATGCATTTATGGATTGTTGTCGACCAGATCTCGTAGCTAATTTAGATGAAAGCACCTACGGATGGGGAATCGGTAGTTTTATCGAAATAACTCCAACCGCACAGGGAAGCTGTAATAGTAGTCCAGAATTCACAAATTTTTTTCCCACGACGATTTGTAAAGATGAAATCTTTCAAACTATTATTCAAGCAGAAGACCCTGATGGAGATCAGCTAGTCTATGAATTTTATAACCCTTTTGATTGGAATGCTTCGCTTGATACGATCAACGAACCGCCTCAACTTAATGGGTTTATACCCCCTCCTTATCCATTACTTCAATATGATTTTCCACAATACAATTTTAATTATCCATTTGGTATCAATGCTTTTCACGAATTTAATCCTAACACAGGAGAATTAAAAATTATCCCTAACGAAAATGGTTTATATGTCATTGGGCTACGAGTCAGTGAATACCGAAATGGAGTTTTACTTGGATCTGTCAATCGTGACTTTTTGGTAAAAGTGAGAGATTGCATTCCACAGGTTAGTGCTAATATCATTGCTGATACGGTCGATGCTAATGGTAATTTTATAATTGATTTATGTTCCGAAAATACACTTCAAATAGAAAATACAAGTACCACTGAAAATTACATTAATAACTACCTTTGGAATTT
Organism: uncultured Saprospiraceae bacterium; assembly: GCA_938008185.1. Classification (GTDB taxonomy): domain Bacteria; phylum Bacteroidota; class Bacteroidia; order Chitinophagales; family Saprospiraceae; genus JALZUU01. The sequence goes on along the minus strand of CALLLR010000187.1, from coordinate 5,540 downwards.
TAATATTGATGGAGAATCCTACACGACGTCAGAATGGAGCCCAACTCTAAATTTTACAATGCCTGGTGTTCATTCCGGACAATTAATTCTGAACCCAAACGAAGCGTGTGCGGACACTGCTAATGTTATTATCAATTTTACGAAAAATATAAATGCGGAATTTGAAATAGATTATGATACTTGTGTAGGTGGTCCGGTTAGTTTTCTTAATACCTCCACGCTGGATTTTGGGAATCTAAACTCCACCTGGTATCTGGATGATACAATTTCTTATGCTACTAATAGTCCTGGTAATTTATTTGAAAGTCCAGGCATTCATACAGCAAACCTTCTCATCGAAAATGAATTTGGATGCCAAGATAGCATTACCAAAGATTTTAATTGGCAACCAGCACCGCCAGTTATTCTGATTGCCCCCGATGAGGAAGAGGGATGTAATCCACTAAATATTTCAATTGAAAATCGCTCTTCTCCAATTGATTCTACTTACCAGATTACCTGGGATATGGGGGATGGCGGTACGAGTAATGAAACCCATCCAAATTATCAGTTTTACGATCTTGGTATTTATTCATTATATGTAGAAATAGTTTCTCCATTAGGGTGTACGATTGACACCCTATTTTCTGATCTAATAACGGTAGAACCTGGACCTGAAGCGATTTTCTCTTTTAGTCCTGAAACGATTAATACGTTCAATTCGGAAGTGTTTTTCGAAAATATATCTGATCGAGACATTGGTTTTCTTTGGTCTATTAATCAAGATACTTTTTATAACGAAAATGTAACCTACGATTTTGACACTGCCGGTATTTACCAAGTAAGATTAACGGTGGAAGATATTTATGGTTGTTTGGATACAAAAGAAATAAGCCTTGAGGTCGAAGAGTTTTATACCTATTTTCTACCTAATGCTTTTACTCCTAATGGCGATGGTGATAACGAAGAATTTATTGGAGTCGGAATATTTTCTGGTATCAAAGATTTTAAGATGACTATTTTTGACCGTTGGGGTAGTGAAGTATTTAGTACAATTGACCCAAATATAGGTTGGGACGGATATAGCAAATCAAATGTGCCCATGCCAGCAGCAGTATATCAATGTTTTGTACAGTTTACGGATCATAATGGACAATTCAAAGAAGTCATTCAGTCTTTCGTTTTGGTCCGCTAAGATAATTACTATTTCTCCCCATAATCATATAGCTGTAAACCCTTTAAAACTCAAAAGAATAATTAATCGATGTTTATTTTTTAACCTTAAAAAGATATTCTAAAATTATGAATCGGATTAAAAGCAGTGACCGGATAACTCCTTTTTATAAAAGAATAAGATCTTTTATCTACACAATATCTTATTGGATAGTGTTCTCTATGTTAGTGGTTAATTTTGTACGATTCTCTCTATTAGCCAAGGCATATATATTATTAGGTCGAATGCCTCATCTTGAAGATTCGTTCAGAACAGCGATAAAGCCACGTCTGTTTAGTAGTAGTGCCGATGAAATTATGCTACTCGTTGGCGCTCTAACTGGCTATTTTATTCTTCCAGTGGTATTGTTCTTTTTTATTTTGTTAAAAAATTATCGAGGTATTTTTATCACAATAATCTTACTTGCAGTAGAAATCCTGTTTTGGAATATTGATGGCTCTAAGTATTTGATGGATTTTAATTAGTCCCCAAAATAATTCCCCGCTCCCTTCCAAATTCCCTCTAAAAATCGTATCTTTGCAAACCTTTTTAAATTTGAAAGGACCGTTTTTTCACGAAAATGGCTTTTTCTTTATTTTTTAATTATAAAATAACTTCTTGTAAATGCGAAATTACGAAGTGACTTTCCTCGTAGATCCGGTGCTGTCGGGCGAGGAAATTAAAGCGACAGCTCAGAATTATGTCGAACAACTGAAGTCTCACGGAGCTACAATTGTCCATAATGATGAGATGGGATTACGTCAGCTGGCGTACCCAATTAACAAACGAACCTCTGCGGTTTATTACTGTGTGGAAGTACAGGTTCCTAACGGCGAATTTGTCAGCAAAATCGAACTGGCCATGCGCCGGGACGAGCGAATCATGCGTTTCTTATGCTTTGCCCTTAACAAATACGGGATCAAGTATAACGAAGACAAACGTGCCGGAAAGATTGGTAAAAAACGACCCAAGGCAGAAGCGGAAGCGGATGTACCAAAGGGCGTAACCAAGACATTGGGCAAGCCTAAAAAGACGCCCGTAAAACCTGAGGCGATTAAGACGCAGGCTAAAATGTCCGAATCCAAAGCTGCCGTAGCGGAAGTTGCCGGCGAAGAAGAATAAAATCTATTGACTAATATCCGATTATTAGAAATTTGCGGGTTGAGGCTACTCCTTTAGGAGGCCGGGAGGTGAGAAAGAGCAAAAATTTATAATAATTATTCAAAAAATAAATAAAGATGGCTTCAAGAGATGATATAAAATTTTTAAGCAATCCTAAAATCGGTAACCAACGTAAGAAATACTGCCGATTTAAGAAGTTCGGTATCAAGTATATCGATTATAAAGATCCTGATTTTTTAACGCAGTTTATTAACCCACAAGGGAAGATTCTGCCACGTCGAATTTCCGGAAATTCTCTCAAATACCAGCGTAAAGTCGCTTCTGCTATCAAGCGGGCCCGACACCTGGCCATGTTACCTTACGTAACGGATTTATTAAAATAGGCAATTGATTCAATTGCTTAGATTGCTAACAATTTAAAAAATATTATAATGGAAATTATATTATTAAAAGATATAGATAAAGTGGGAGACAAGCACACCATTGTTACCGTCAAAAACGGTTATGGTCGCAACTACTTAATCCCACAAAAATTAGCTTTAATCGCTAACACCACTAATCGTAAAAGACTGGCTGATCTCGAAAGACAAGAGGAAGCAAAAGAGTCCAAAATGGTCGGTGTTTACGAAGAAATGGCTAAACAACTGGAAGGTAAAACCCTGAAGATCGGCGCTAAAGCGGGTACTAGTGGTAAAATCTTCGGTAGTGTTACTACGGTACAGGTAATGGCCGCACTTAAAGAGCAATTCGGTATGGATATCGAAAGAAAGAAAGTGCTGTTGCCTGAGGAAATTAAAAACATTGGTACCTACGAAATGACTTTACGTTTGCACAAAGATGTGCAGCCAAAACTGGCATTCGAAGTGGTGGAAGAGTAAGCGATTATTCTTTCTTGAAAATATGAGAAGGTCATTCGAATAGTCGGATGGCCTTTTTCGTTTAGTAAGCTTGTGATAAGCCAGCAGTAAAGCAAAGATTACTAAACGTTAAGAAGAGGAAGTCTGATAGTAATTTCTTTTGGTCTTCTCGTTATTCCTAAAAATTACAATGCTTCCCGTACTTCTTTAACCACTTTTCCTTCTCCTTATAATCAGGCATAGCATCACTCACCAATTTCCAAAAACGGGCAGAATGATTCAGTTCAATCAAGTGCGCCAATTCGTGAATAATTACGTAGTCAATCACCTCTTCCGGCGCGAAGAGCAGGCGCGTAGATAAATTGACGTTGCCCTGCGAAGAACAGCTTCCCCAATTGGTTTGATTGTATTTTAGATTAACACTTTTGATGGGTTTTTGGAAATGAATCCGGTTGAGTTCATTTACCTTCCGGGTAATGTTGGGCATAAAGTCTTGTGCCACAAGTCGGCTGAGAAGATGCTTAATGCTTTTTTGTAAATGAGGCTCCTGATCTCCACGACTTAATTCGAGGGTAATTACCCCATTTTTTAATTTACCAGAATGGGTCTTACGATCACTAAAATTAAATTTTAACAAATACGTCCTGGCTCCCACCTTCAGTGTATCTCCGTCCCGATATCCTTTGCCAAAAAACTGAATATGGAGATCTGTATTTTTGGCAAACTGCTTACCGACCCATTCTGTAAACCAACGTACCTGTTTTTCCTGATCCTCCGCAGTAATACGCGTCGGCATCCTCAGGATGGCCGCTTTTTTACCAATTGAAGCACGTACATTATTACGCCGCTCCCAATAGATTTTTGCGGGAACTTTTTTCCCGGCAACATCTAGATATATTTTGGCGACTTTACCAGCCATTCGTCTTTATTAAAATGAAATGCGCTTCTTGCTACTCGCTTCCTGCCTTCTTTAATCGCGGTCGAGTGAAGCAAGAAGCAAGAAGCAAGAAATCTACCCCTTCACTCTCCCAAATTCCTTCATCACATCCACTAACACCTCCACACTTGAAATATCCAGCGCATTATAAATAGAAGCTCTGAGTCCGCCTACGGAGCGGTGCCCTTTCAAACCAACACAATCAGCCTCCGCAGCCATGGCCAGAAAATCAGCTTCTTGCTCAGGATTGGTATTGGTAAAAGTGACGTTCATCCGCGAACGATCATCCACGTGTGCGTATCCTTTGAATAAATCATTGCGATCAATTTCATCGTAGAGCAGAGCGGCTTTTTCTTCGTTACGTTCTTGCATCGCCGCAACGCCTCCATTTTCTTTTAACCAGCGCATCGTCAACATACAAACATAAATAGGATATACCGGCGGCGTATTAAAGCTGGATTGCTTTTTAATATGGGTATTATAGTCCAGCATCGTTGGTATCGCGCGATTAACTTTACCTAATAAGTCTTTATTAACGATGACCAGTGTCGTGCCAGCCGGGCCCAGATTTTTTTGTGCGCCTGCGTAAATCAAACCAAATTTTTCAATATCTAACGGACGACTGAAGATGTCTGATGACATATCACAAACAATCGGCATTTCCACGGTAGGAAAAGATTGTATTTGCGTACCGAATATGGTATTATTACTAGTAAGATGTAAATATTCTAAATCACCAGGAACTTCGTAGTCCTTTGGAATATAGTTGAAATTTTCCTCTTTGGAAGAACCTACTTCGATTACTTCTCCAAATAATTTCGCTTCTTTGATAGCCTTGTCCGACCAGGTACCCGTATTCAGATAACCCGCTTTTTTGCCTTGTGGCAACAAATTCATCGCCGTCATAAAAAATTGAGAACTCGCACCCCCCGTTAAAAACAGCACCTCATAGTTATCAGGAAGATTCAGTAACGAGCGGGTCGATGCAAAAGCTTCGTCCATTACTGCGGAAAATTGTTTGCTTCGGTGAGAAATTTCCAATAAGGATAAACCCATACCCTCAAATTCGACCACCGCAGCGGCCGCTTGTTCTAAAACTGGAACAGGTAGTATTGCTGGACCAGCGAAAAAATTGTGCTTTTTCTTCTTTTGAGTTAAAACTGCCATCTTTATTGATATTATGATTGAAATGGAATAAGGAAGTCATGAGACTTCTTGATTGATTGAAATTCATCGCAAATTTAGCCTAAATAATATCGCAAAACCATCTTTTGACTGGACGAAATGAGTGGAAATAAAATTTAATTGAAAATAATAGGTTTTTTTTTCTGACAAAGTTGTTTTTTCTCTAAATAGTGGTATATTTGCAATCCCGTTTGAAAATAGCGGAAAATCTTCGGTAAACGAGCCGGATATTTAAAGAAAAACGAGG
>CALLLR010000186.1 GCA_938008185.1 uncultured Saprospiraceae bacterium | reverse complement strand
CAAAGAAGAATTATTAACTTTACTGGCAACCTATACTGAAACAATCACGACAGGTGACAACCTATTTTAAACCAAAAATTGTGACAGGCAACCTATATTAATTCTATTTTTTAACTGACAACTTATTTTGAGACGATATAACCGCTACTCCAACACACTAATTCACCAATCCGCACATCCACCAATCCACCAATCCACACACCCGCACATCAAAAAAATCTCCCATATATAAGATACCCCTAAAAGGGTATGTAGATTTTTACTACATTTTCGTATTTTGCAGCTATATTCTAAGCACCCGACTTAAATATCTCCCAAGCAGGGAAATTCTGCCACTTTTACTTTTCCCCTCAACATTCGTTGCTGTTCAATTTTTTTTCGACAGATACGCCCCTTGAAATAATTTGCTTTTTTGCCCTGAACTTAATAGACTTAATTCCAGAATGTTTTGTAGAGATACCGAATAGATATTTTTGATCAGATTGAGGCTCTTTTTAGAGCCTGCCTGCCGGTAGGCAGGATGGACAAAAAGATCATTTGGGAGCATACAAATTATTTTGGAATAAAATCTAATGGACCTAACCACTAGATATTATTTTTTGGAGACATTCACAGATTATGAATAAAACACTTATTTTACCGCAAGAACTCTGCATCCATGAGCTTTTTGCAGCACAGGCACAACGTACGCCTGATGCGGTAGCTTTGATATTTGGGAATCAGGAAATGACCTATCGCCAGGTCGACCAGCGCGCCAATCAACTCGCCCATCTTTTGATTGATCAGGGCGTGACTATCGAGTCGCTCGTTGCCATTTCTTTACACCGTTCTTTTGAAATGTTTATCGGGATTTTAGGAATCCAAAAAGCGGGCGCCGCTTACGTTCCAATTGATCCGGCGATGCCCGCCGAACGATTTACTTTTATCTTCTCGGATACCAGGACACAAGTTTGTCTGACGCAAACCTCCTTAAAAAATAAATTTACCATCCATTCGGGAATAAATTTTATTTGCCTGGATCAGTGGGAACCCATCGCTGCTTTTCCGACGATGGCTCCCGATATCGCCGTGACGCCCGAAAATTTAAGTTATACGATTTATACTTCCGGTTCTACCGGAAAACCCAAAGGCGTTCAAGTTGAGCACCGTAGTGTTCGCAATCTGATTCAAGCGCAAATAAACTACGTGCAACATCCGGTCAAACGTTTTTTATACGCTTATTCTTTCGCTTTTGATGGTGCCGTCCTGCTCATCTACTGGACTTTACTGGATGGTGGAACCCTCGTGATTGCTCCGGAAAACCTCGAAAAAGATATTTCTAATCTGGCTTCGTTTATTTATAATCAGCAAATATCGCATTTGCTTACCTTTCCTTCCCTGTATAACCTCTTACTAAATGAGGTTCAGCCCAAACATCTGAACACCCTGGAATCGGTAAGCGTTGCCGGAGAAGCCTGCCCGGCAGCTCTGGTCAGTCGGCATCATTCGATATTTGTTGATACTAAACTTTTTAATCAATTCGGGCCCACCGAGGCGACCGTCGGTTGTTCTATTTTTACCACTACGCCTGATTTTAATGGCGATAAAGTCCCGATCGGAAAGGCGATTGAAAATACTTTTTTGTATGTTTTAAACGAACAGTTGCAACCCGTAGAAGCGGGTGAAACTGGAGAAATTTTTATTGGTGGTGCAGGCGTCGCTCGTGGATATCTGAATCGCCCGGAATTGACGGCCCGAAAATTTATTAAAAATCCTTTTGGTCCCGCCGGAAATATCTACGCCACCGGTGATCTTGGTCGCTGGCTGCCCGACGGAAATCTGGATTTTATGGGGAGAAAAGACCATCAGATAAAATTGCGTGGCTATCGCATCGAACTGGGAGAAGTCGAAGCGAAAATTAACGGGTTACCCGCTGTGTTGGATACCGCCGTTTTACTAAAAGGTGATAATTCCGAAACCCAAAAATTAGTGGCTTATCTGGTATTAAAAAATGGTGCATCGTTGACGATCAGACAGCTCCGGGATCAACTTTCTAAAAAATTACCAGCGTATATGTTACCTGCAGCGATGGTTGTTTTAGATAAAATGCCCTTGACAACCGCTGGTAAAATTGATCGTAAAGCACTGCCCGAACTTTCTCGTGAACGACCCGTTTTAGAAACCAACTACGAGGCACCCCAAACGGCTTTGGAAAAATACTTAACAAACCTTTGGCAGGAAATTTTAGAAATAGATCAGATTGGAATCCACGACAGGTTTTTTGAGTTGGGTGGAAATTCTTTGCAAGCTGCTCAGTTTATTAATAAAATTCAGGAAAAAATCGGGGAAACCATTTTTATCGTAACCATCTTTACGGCTCCTTCTATTTCACAATATGCGCAGATGCTGGTGTCTCAATATTCGGAAGCGATCGCGCGTATTTTTACACAAAAAAATAAAATAGAAAAGTCTACGGGGGCAATAAAAAAGCTGACTCGTGCAGATTTTGCGAATTTTCAAACCATTATTCCCAAACTTCCGATTTCGAAAACGGAGGAGACTACCCAGAAAAATAAACGTGCGATTTTTATCTTGGCGCCACCTCGTTCTGGTACTTCTTTATTGAGAATTATGCTGGCGGGACATCCCGGAATATTTGCGGCCAACGAATTACAATTGCTTGGTTTTCAAAATCTGCAGCAAAGAGCCACCGCTTATTCGGACAAATTTGCGTTGTGGAAAGAAGGACTCGTTCGTACCGTCATGGAACTGGAAAATGCTTCCGCCGAAACCGCTAAGTCTATTATTCAAAAAGCAGAAGAAAACGCCACTTCGACGCAGTCGTTCTACCAATATTTACAGAATAAAATACGAGGTCAAATATTGGTTGATAAATCTCCTTCGTACGCGCTTGATCCAGCTATTCTCGCAAAAGCAGAAAGTGATTTTACAGATCCGATCTATATTCAACTGGTTCGGCACCCTTACGCGATGGTTCGTTCTTTTGAAAAGATGCGGATGTCGCAGGTTATGTATTTGGAAGACCACAATTTTCAACCACGACAAGTGGGAGAACTGATCTGGACGGAGTCTCATCGGGTGATTAATGAATTTTTTGCCAAAGTCGAAAATCACCGGAAATTCAGAATCAGCTACGAAGATTTGGTCACGGATCCTCAGCGCGTGATGGAAAATTTTTGTAAGAAAACTGGAATCCCATTTGACGAAAGTCTGATCCGTCCTTATCGGAATATCGATCTGAAAATGACCGACGGTATCTATGACGACTCCAAGCCGATGGGTGATGTTAATTTATTAGAACATGGTAAAATAATAGCAGATTTAGCTAAGAAAAGTGAGGGAGTCGTAAATGATAATTTTCTCAGTGACGCCACCTGGCAAACCGCACAACAATTGGGTTATCAAAATCCTTCGGAAATAAAAGGTGACGAAAATAATAGGGTAGAACAGCCTTTAGACGATAGTATTGCCATTATTGGAATGGCCGTTCGTTTACCCGGAGCAAAAAATATTACTGAATTTTGGGATAATCTAAAAGCGGGACGGGATGTTAGTAAAGTGTTTACCAACGAAGAATTGATTGCTGCGGGTGTTTCACCGGAAATTTTTAACGATCCCGATTATGTACGTCGCGGAATGCCATTGGAAAATGCGGACTGTTTTGACGCCACTTTTTTTGGCTATCATCCTAAGGAAGCAGCCTTGATGGATCCACAACACCGGATTTATCTGCAAACGGCTTACGCCGCTTTACAAGATGCCGGAATCGATCCCGAAAATCACGAACAGCGGATCGGTGTTTTCGGCGGGATTGCCAGAAATACTTATTTGGTAAACAATGTCATTACGCACCCAAATTATTTTAAATCGGTGGATGATTTTCAATTGGGAATTACCCTGGAAAAAGATTTTCCGGCCACCCGGGTAGCGTATAAGCTAAATCTTAAAGGTCCAGCCATCAATATTCAGACGGCTTGTTCGAGTAGTGGAGTAGCGCTTCATCTGGCCTGTCAAAGTATCCGCAATGGAGATTGTGAGGTCGCCATCGTAGGCGGTGGTAGAATCCAGCCACCCTTTGCGGGACATTTACACAAAGAAGGACATGCGCTTTCTCCCGACGGATATTGTCGCACCTTCGATGCCGATGCCAATGGAATGGTCCGTGGCAATGGAATGAGTTTTATTATTATTAAAAAATTAAAAACGGCCATTGAAGATCAGGATCAAGTCCACGGACTGATTCGTGCGACGGCCATCAATAACGACGGACAAGACAAAGTCGGTTTTACCGCTCCGGGAATTACCGGACAGTCTACCGCAATTATGAACGCTTATCGTCGTGCCGAAATAGACCCGAATACCATTAGTTATATTGAATGCCACGGAACGGGAACACCCATCGGTGATCCGGTAGAGTTGGCCGGATTGACGACGGCTTTTAGCGCATTTACGGATAGAAAACAATTTTGTGCAGTGGGTTCTGTTAAGACCAATGTTGGTCACCTGGACGCCGGTGCTTGCATTACGGGAATTATCAAAACCTTGTTATCATTAAAGCACGAACAACTTCCTGCTTCTTTACATTATAATAATCCTAATCCTCAGATTAATTTTAAGGATAGTCCATTTTATGTAAATGATAAATTGACTGATTGGAAACGTGGCGCGCAACCCCGTCGGGCGGGCGTTAGTTCGTTTGGGTTGGGTGGAACCAATGCCCACATCGTGCTGGAAGAAGCACCGGTCATTAAAAGAAAAAGTCGCGCTCGTTCGCAACAGCTCATCACCCTTTCGGCAAAAACATCCGAGGCCTTGTCTGAAATGGAAATAGACTTGTTAGATTTCTTAAAAAGAAATCCGGAGGAATCCATCGGAAGCTTGGCGGCTACCTTACAATTGGGTCGTTCTGATTTTAAATGCCGTACAAGTTTGGTAGGCGAATCAATAACGGAATTAATCAATGTATTGGAAGAACGGGATCCGGTTCGGCTTTTTTCGCAATCCGTCGAGGTGCCAAAGAAAGTAGTGTTTATGTTTCCGGGCGGTGGCTCGCAGTATACCAACATGGGTAAAGACCTGTACCGAGAAGAAGCGGTATTCCGGCAAACGGTCAATGAATGCCTGACCTTATTGAAAAACGAATATCAACTTGATTTTAAAAATACCCTTTATCCCGACCACGATCGACTAGAACCAATCCTGGATCCTCTGGCTGGGATTACCTTGTTATTTACGGTAGAATATGCGACTGCAAAATTGCTAATGTCTTGGGGAATTCAACCTGCCGCTATGATTGGTCATAGTCTGGGAGAATATACGGCGGCGACCCTATCCGGATTAATGAGTCTGGAGGCGGCGATGGGAATGGTGGCAACGAGAGGGAAATTATTTTTAGAATTAGAAGAAGGCGGAATGTTGAGTATTGGAATGACGCCCGAAGCATTGGAGCCGTATTTGACCAAAGAAATTGATTACGCCGCTATTAACAAACCTAACCAAGTGGTTGTTTCGGGGAGTGCTACGGCGATTGATCAACTAAAAAAGAAATTAACGACTGCCGAGATTCACGCCACCCGACCACATATCAAAGTGGCGGCACACTCTCAGATGATTGATCCGATTTTACCCGCTTTTGAAAAGTATTTAAAGACTGTAGAATTTGGTGAATTAGCGATCCCGGTGATGTCAAATATTTGTGGTAACTGGATGCAGTCGACCGAAGCAAGTAAACCGGAATACTGGTTGAGTCATCTCCGGCAGACGGTTAATTTTTCCGATGGAATCCGGCATATGCTGTCCATGGAAAATACTATTTTATTGGAGGTTGGTCCCGGACAAACGCTAAGTACTTTTGCGCGCCAACATCCAGACCGAAAACCAGAGACCGCTATTTTTGCGAGTTTAAAACATCCAAAAGAAACCATTGATGACCAGGCTTTTTTATTAAAAAATATTGGACGGCTTTGGTTGTCCGGTGTAACGATTAACTGGAAATCATTCAATCAATATTATCCTCTGCCAAAAATTTCCTTACCGACTTATCCTTTTGCAAAACAACGACATTGGTTAAACGCAAAGTCCCTTTCCGGCACCAGCGAAATAGCGTCGTACCCAGCAATAAATTCGATATTGGAAACCAATATTAAAACGCAACTGAATCAAGCACAGATGGAACGTAAAGATTTACTATCAGAAAAAATAAAAGATATTTTTCACGAACTGAGCGGTATTCCCATTACGCAAATGGATATTCACGCCAGCTTTTTAGAACTTGGATTTGATTCCCTTTTTCTGACGCAGGCGACTTCGAAAATAAAAAAGGCATTTAAAATAAAACTAAGTTTCCGACAGCTTTTTGAAGAGGCACCCAATATTGATACATTGGCGAAATACGTAGATAATCAATTGGCTCCTGATGCGTTGAAAGCAGAGCTGGCAGAAAGGAATACCACCCAAAACTCTCCTGCCACGGCTACTAATTTGTTGCAAAATAATTTTGAATCTGCTCCAATGGTTATTGCTCCAGATTTCCCGGCAGTAAATCCGTTACCATCTAATGCGGTCACTTCCGGGATTGAAAGCCTGTTGCAGCAGCAGTTAAATTTGATGCAGCAACAACTCAATTTATTATCCGGACAGAAAAATACGGGGACGGTTCAGCAAGTCAGTACCCCTCAAGTTTCACAGGAAACCAACTCCGACATTGTTAACAAAAAAAATCTTCCCCCGAAAAGTAAAATAGTAACAACTCCCAAAAAAGAGAAATCCGAAGGAATGGCTTTTGGCCCTTGGGCGCCACTAGACAAACGATCCCGGGCGGATTTGACCGAGCGGGAAATAAAATATCTGGACGAACTTATTCATAATTATACGACCAAAACCAAAGGCTCTCAGGAACTGACCAATCGGCAGCGACCTTATCTGGCTGATCCACGGGCAATTAGTGGATTTACCACACTCTGGAAAGATATGATTTATCAGATCGCAGTAGAACGCTCCAAGGGAGCAAAATTCTGGGATGTAGATGGGAACGAATACGTGGATTATCGGAGTGCTTTTGGAATTAGTCTTTTTGGACATACTCCAGATTTTATTCAGGAAGCGATTTCAAAACAATTAGAAAAAGGAATTGAACTCGGCGTTTTAACACCATTAGCGGAAAAAGTAGCTAAATTATTGTGTGAAATAACGGGATGTGAACGATCTACGTTGGTAAATACCGGATCAGAGGCGATTTCTGCTGCGATTCGGGTAGCGCGTACCGTGACGGATAAAGATCGTCTGATTGTTTTTTCGGGAGATTATCACGGTATTATTGACGAAATGCTGGTCAAAGGGATTAATCGAAATGGGAAAGTGGTCCCGGTACCCATCGCACCGGGTATTCCGCACTGGGCCGTTGATCAGGTAATCGTACTGGATTATGATGATCCGGAAGTACTGGAAAAAATTCGTACTCACGCGGATGAAGTAGCCGCGGTAATTATTGAACCCGTACAACCCAATAACCCACACGTGCAGCGGGGACCCCTGTTTCACGAAATCCGTAAGCTCTGCACGAAGCACGAGATGGCGATGATTTTTGACGAAATGATTACCGGTTTTAGAGTGGCACCGGGTGGGGCACAAGAATGGTTTGATATTGAGGTGGATATCGTCGCTTACGGTAAAATATTATCGGGTGGATTGCCAATGGCTGCCGTAGCAGGAAAACGAAAGTTTATGGATGCCTTTGATGGCGGTGCCTGGAATTATGGCGACGATTCGGTGCCGGAAGTAGGCGTTACATTTTTTGGTGGAACCTTCGTAAAACATCCGTTAAGTCTGGCTTCTGCTCTGGCTGCACTGACCGAAATAAAACGGCTAGGGCAACCGATGTATGACGAGCTCAACGCTAAAACTGCCCGCTTTGCGGAGCGACTGCGCACTTTGTTTTTAACAACAAAAGTTCCTTTGCAAGTCTTGAGTTGCGCTTCGGTGGTGACCATTAAACTATTACAAGAAAATCCATTAGGAAAATTATTTTTCTTTTATTTACGAATGAAAGGGGTTCATTTAATGGAAAAGGCGGGATTGATTTCTACGGCTCATACTCAGGAAGATTTGGATTTTACTTATGATACGATTGTCGAAACTATTCGGGAAATGCAAACTGCTGGATTTTTTCCATTGACAGTTGCTGAGGATGCACCAGATACCAACGTGATCGTATATCCACCCAATAGATGTGCGCAATCGCAAAAAGAAATGGCGGATTTAGGTGTCAGGATGAATGAAAAAAAAAAGAGCCCATTAACCGAAGGACAAAAGGAAGTTTGGGTTGAACAAAGACTGAGTGATGGGGCTGCGGCCGCTTATAACCTGAGTAGTAATATTCGTCTGGCTGGACCGCTTCAAATTACCGATTTGCAGCGGGCGCTGACTTTGCTGGTCGATCGGCACGAGGCCCTGCGCGCTACTTATGATCTTAATAATACGCACCTGATTATACACGATAAAGTGGAACAGGTTTTTCCGCTAATTGATTTATCCCATTTATCAATTGTAGAAAAAGAGCAAGCATTTCAATCTTATTTAGACATCGAAGCGGAGCAGCCATTGGATATTTTTACGGGCCCTTTGTTTCGGGCGACCATCATTCGGCTGGAACCTAATCTCCATCATTTACTAATGACGGCTCACCACGGAGTAGCAGATGGCTATTCGTGTGGCGTTCTTATTAGTGATTTGGCAAAATTATACCAACAGGTAGTCAGCGGAAATACATTAAATTTACCCGCACCAAAACAGATCAGCGATTACCTGTCCGAACAAGATCAGTACCGAACGAGTGACGAATATCAGGAAGCAGAAGCCTACTGGGTAGAACAATTTTCGGCTAGTATTCCTGTACTTGATTTTCCGACGGATCGACTGCGACCCGCCCAAAAAACGTACGGTGCCAGCTGTGAGAAAATCAGCATTGATCAACAATTATTTTCAGCACTCAAACAATTATCGATCAAAGAAGGGACGACCCTTTTTGTGACGATGTACACGGCTTTTCATACTTTTATTCATCGGCTATCAGGACAGTTCGATTTTGTATTGGGAATGGTTGCGGCTGGACAGTCCAATCCAGGCAATGAAGATCTGATTACCCACGCGGTGAGTTTGCTGCCCGTACGGATCAAAGTAGCTGAAGGAGTTAATTTCTCTAACCATTTAAAAACGGCAAGAGGCAAAATTCTGGATGCTTTTGAATACCAAAATTATACGCTTGGGTCCCTGGTGAAAAGGTTAAATATCCCCCGAGACTTAAGCCGTCAGCCGATTATTTCTATCCTTTTCAATATGGATAGTGCAATGGGAGATTTGAAATTTGGGAATCTTGAAACGGAGATGAACCCGATTGTCAGAAATTACGAAACCTTCGATATTTTTATTAATGTAAAACCCACTTCTGACGGTGTTGATTTTGAATGGATTTACAATACAGATCTTTTTGATGCGGAGACGATCAAGCGAAGACTGGAATCGTTTCGTTTATTATTGGAAAATATTGTTCAACAGCCACAATTACCCATTTCTCAAATAAATTTATTACCAGAAAAAGAAAAAAATACGATTTTAAATTGGGTGAAAAATCAAACGGTGTATCCCGATCAGGAAACGATCACTAGCCTTTTTGAAGCCCAGACTTTAAAAACGCCAAATACAATTGCGGTAGAAAGTCAAGATAAAACGATGACCTATCAGCAATTAAACGAAGATGCCAATCATCTGGCACATCATCTGCTGCGAGCAGGTGTAAAGAAAGGAGATTTTGTTGGTGTATTTGTAACCCGTTCGGTAGAATTGTTGATAAGTTTGTTAGCAATCTTAAAAACGGGAGGAATTTATGTGCCGCTTGATCCTGCCAATCCCAAAGATCGGTTGGCTGTCATTTTAGAAGACGCACAAGCAAAAATTTTATTGACCCAAAATGAGATGTTGGCTCAAGTTCCGGAAGGTGATCATCAAGTTATTACGCTGGAGTCTATTTATAAAGAACATAAGAATGGTACCATAAGAAATTTAGATGTTGGATTGACGTCGAATGATCTGGCCTACATTATTTACACCTCCGGCTCTACCGGAAAACCGAAAGGAATTTTGATTCCACACAATGCGGTAGTCGACCACCATTATGCGATGATGGAATCCGCTGAGTTAACAGCTGCGGACGTTACTTTAAGTGTTGCCTCTGTTTCTTTTGACCCGTCGGTACAGGATTTTTTTCTACCGTTATTCCTGGGTGGTAAAGTAGTGATTGCCAGTGATGCAGAAGTATTAGATGGGTTTTTGTTAAAAGAAAGACTGGATAGGTCCGGTATCAATTTTATGCAAGCAACGCCCGCTACGTGGCGAATGTTGATGACTGCTGGCTGGCATGGTCACTCAAAGATGCGGATGATGAGCATCGGGGAAGCATTGACCAAGGAGTTGGCTCAACAATTACTTGCCCGTGGAAAAGATTTGTACAATGCTTATGGTCCTTCGGAAACAACGATTTATACGACGGTTAAAAAACTGACGGGAGATCGCCTGGCGACTCGGATGGAAACCGGTTACGAGACGATTGGTTATCCCATGAAAAATGCTCAGGTTTATATTTTAGACCCACAACAGATTCCGGTACCGATCGGTGTTCCGGGAGAAGTGTACGTGGGGGGAGTAGGAGTGGCACCGACGGGATACTACAAAAGACCCGAATTAAATAAAGAAAAATTTGTAGTAAATCCGTTGAATGAAACGGAGATGGTTTATCGCACCGGAGACATTGCCCGCTGGTTGCCAGACGGTGATATTGACTTTATCGGTCGGGTAGATCATCAGGTGAAAGTTAGAGGCTTTCGAATTGAATTGGGCGAAATCGAATCGCTCCTTTCGCAGTATTTGGGCGTGCGACAAAATGTGGTGATGGTGCGTGAAGACCAGCCCGATAATAAGCGAATTGTGGCGTACCTGATCATGGACGGAGATTTAAAACAAGGGGAGTTACGTCGTTATTTAAAAGAAAAATTACCTGACTATATGGTACCGTCGACTTTTGTGAAAATGGATAAATTTCCGTTGACGGGGACTTTGAAAATTAATCGCAAATTATTACCGGAACCAGATTATACGCGGGACGAAGAAATGAGTGGTTTTGTAGCAGCGCAGACAGAATCAGAAAAAAAGCTAACTGCGATCTGGTCAAAATCACTGGGTATAAAAGAAATCGGGATTCACGATAATTTCTTTGAATTGGGTGGACATTCTTTGATCGCCGTAACTATGATGGCGGAGATTGGGAAGCAGTTTGACCGAACGTTGCCCCTTTCAAAATTAATGGAAAATTCTACTATTCATAGTCTGGCAGGGTTGCTGGAACAAGATCAGGTATATATGGAATATCAGACATTGGTGGCCATTCAGCCTAATGGAAACAAGGTTCCGGTTTATCTGGTACACGGAGCAGGTTTACATGTATTTCTATTTCAAGCCCTTAAAAAGCATTTGGACGAAGATCAGCCTGTTTATGGAATTCAGGCATTGGGCCTACAAAACGATATGGATCCATTGGAGACGATTGAGGAAATGGCTGCCTTTTATATTAGTGAGATTTTAGCACAGAATCCGGACGGCCCCTACGCGCTGGTGGGATACTCTTTTGGAGGTTTGGTTGTATTTGAAATGGCGCAACAGTTGCGAGCGATGGGCAAAGAAGTTTCTATGTTGGGTATGCTGGATACCGTGGTACGCGGTCATTTGGCGGTAACAGATGAAACGGTTAATCAAGGTGGTCTACTGCGTTCTGGTAAAAAAATAGCCTGGAATCTAGGATTGCTGGTCCGTGATCCGGTAGAAAGTTTTAAATATAAATCGGAAGTTTTTCGACGACAATTAAAACGGTGGACGTATAAAAACGGACCCGGTGGCAAGATCGAAAAAACAACGAACGAAGAACGGCTGGCCCGGGTGGATCAAATGAATCATCAGGCGTATAACAAATATCGAATGCGTCCTTACGACGGTACTATTCATTTGTTTAGAGCAAAAGAACAGCGATTCTATTTGGATGATTTTGAATTCCTGGGCTGGAAACCATTTGCGAAAAAGGGCATTGTTATTCGCGAAGTGCCCGGTGACCATCGTACCATTTTATATCCCGAAAATGGAGAACAACTAGCTCGGATTTTACAGACTTGTCTGGATGAGCTTCATCGTTAGACGTTTTAAATCTTTGTGAATGAAACTTCTACTTATTACTGAAGTTGTTCGCAATGTTGAAAAATATTTTGTTGAAAAAATGGATGTTTTGTTCATTTGAAAATCTATCTTTGCTTCAAGAAGAAATTAGAATCAATGGTAGAAAAAAAAACAAGGATTCAGAGATTAAAAAGCCTGATACAGCTTAAACTTAGGTTTGCTGGATCATCCAGTTTGGCAACGATCATTGATTATTCTATCTATCAAATTTTAATTTACAAAAATTTCGCCCCGGCTTCTGCAAATGTAGCCTCTTCGGGGACAGGAATGATAATCAATTTTATCCTTCAAAAAAAGTATGTTTTTAGATTAAATAGAAAAGTAAGTATCGCTTTTGCTATTTCCCTGGTCTCTTCCTTGTTTGGTTTGGCACTCAGCACCACGATCATTCATAATTTGAGTAAAATTTTATTCTTTTCAGAGAATCAGTTTATTACGAAAGCAATTGTCACGGGCTGTATCTTCTTTTACAATTTTTATATGAAACGGTTTGCTTTTGAAAAGAGATTACTATGAATTATAAAAATACCTTCGAAAAAGGAGAGCGAGGAATTCTAATCTTGTTTTGTACGGTGCTCTACTTTGCCGTTTTTCATCAGTTGGAGCAAGCGCCAATCCATTCATGGGATGAATCCTTGTTTTCCCTCCGAGCCGTACACATGCATCTTTATGGTGAATATATGTACGATTTTAATTTTTTTCCGGGATTGATTGACCATCAAAATACAAAATTACCATTCACTACCTTTTTTCAAGTTTTATTTCTTAAAATATTTGGTATTAATGAATTAGCTATTCGGTTGCCGACCGCTTTGATTTACATTTTTACTGTTTTCTATGTTTTATTCCATTTTAAAAATAGATTTGATGCTCGTTGGTCTGGCTACATTTTTGGACTCGTTGGTATAACAATTATCGGATTTGTGGCGCCACACTTTTTGCGAAGTGGTGATCAAGATGCTCCTTATGCCTGTTATTTACTCTTGGCATCCATAGCTTTTATTGACTACGTTGAGACCAAAAAAACAAAAGAATTACTTCTTTTTACTTTATTTTCTCTGGCTGCTCTGCTAACTAAAAACTTACTTTGCGGATTGCTCGTCCCCGGACTATTATTGTTTGTGCTCTCTACGCGCCAACTTATTCCAACGCTGAAAGATTATCGGTTTTGGTTAGCCAGTTTTACGGTTGTGGGTATATACGTAGGATTGATTTATTATTATGAATGGCAATACCCAGGTTTTTTTGACAGGATGTGGAACTACGAGCTATTTGGAAGATATACCAAAACCATCGAACCGCACAATCGCCCAACACTTTATTACGTGGGGTATCTTGCCTCTGAAAAAATGACTCCTTATTTTTTTATGTTACCAATGATCTTTTTATTTGCCTTCAAGAAGGATCAAACACCAAAAATAAAAAACTCAATTTTAGGTATTGGATTGGTCACTATTTGCTACCTTTTTTTTATTTCAATTTCTAAAACAAAGGCTCCTTGGTACGTTGCTCCAATCTATATGTTCGGAGCATATTTGATTGCACTAGGTTCAATTCCATTTTTTAATTATCTTAAAAAACAAGCCAGACGAGATATTATTGTTGTTTTGGGAGGGATTTTTATTGTTTGGGCTTCCCTCTACACTAAAGTTGTTTACAAAAATTTATCTGCCAAACCCATTCTGGAAGATGAAAGGTATGGATGGTTTATGAAAAAGATTTCAGAAGAACATCCTCAGTATAAAGAATACACGATTGTGGAGACTGGGTTCGGTGGCTCGGCTGCCTTTTATCGCGAACAGTATAATGAAGGAAAAGAAGGGTTTAATATTAGTCTGAAAAGAAACCTGGTATTCGAAGAAAATCAAACCATCATGATCTGTGGCTATAGCGTCTTTAATTCAACGAAAAAAACGTATAATTTCGAAGTTATTAAAGCATGGGAAAGTTGTAAATTATTGAAAATAGTTTCAGCGAAATAAACGTAAAATACGTTCCTGCATTTTCCAAAAATTAAAAAATACGCTTATCATATTTAGAAGCTGAAATTATCTGAATTTCGCGATAGTCTCATATTTGGATTCTTTTCCGTTAATTAGTATCTTTACCTTTCTTTCGGGTGTGGTTAGATCACACCGATATTGCCCCTTAAATTGTACTTGCACACACACACACACATAGTTTATCACCCAATTTACTCTAAACACAGCGTTAATTAAATATTTGACTAGAATCTTTATTTTGGTTAAATCATAATACCATTTATTGATAGCATTCAATTATTTTAAAATATACTATGTTTAAAAACCTCTCTTTCTATTCTTTGTTTTTTTCATTGGTCTTCCTCTTCTGTTTGAGTTGGAGCAATGAGGTCATGACACAGATCGAACCACTTTGGGATCGAAGCTACGGAGGATCAAGATGGGAAGAATTGAATAGTGCCGAAGAAGCTAACGATGGAGGATATATCCTTGTCGGATTTTCTTCTTCTTTAGAGAATGACGGAGATGTAACGGCGGCTAACGAAGGAATCGGGGATTTTTGGATGTTAAAAA
Organism: uncultured Saprospiraceae bacterium; assembly: GCA_938008185.1. Lineage (GTDB taxonomy): Bacteria > Bacteroidota > Bacteroidia > Chitinophagales > Saprospiraceae > JALZUU01. The sequence goes on along the minus strand of CALLLR010000186.1, from coordinate 8,657 downwards.
CAAATAGTCTGGGAGACAAAGAGTGGGATGCACGTTTTGGGGGGGATGGCCTTGATCGTGCCAACAGCGTTATCCAAACGACGGATGGCGGCTATCTGCTGGGAGGAACTTCTGCCTCCGCAATCAGTGGACAAAAACAATCTTCAAACCGTGGACTTGACGACTATTGGGTTGTAAAAACGGACGCACTCGGTAATTTGGAATGGGAGGCCACCTATGGAGGAGATAATTTGGAAATTTTATCCTCAGTCGTACAAACAATAGATGGAGGATATTTGTTGGGAGGGTTGTCCCTTTCTGGAGTTAGTGGTGAAAAATCGGAACCTAATTTGGGTGGATTTGATCACTGGATTATTAAAATTTCTGCAACGGGTAGCGTTGAATGGGATAAGACGCTGGGTGGTGCTGAGGAGGAACGACTCAACGTGGTGCAGATTGCTCCGGATGGTCATTTTTTACTGGGTGGAAGTACTCAATCAGACGCGGGCGATGACATTACGAGCCCTTCCTTTGGTATCAAGGATATGTGGTTTGTCAAAGCAAGTTCGATAGATGGTTCAATTATCTGGCAACATCGATACGGTGGATCAGAAGTGGAAGAACTCATTGCCTTTCAGCAAACCATTGACGGTGGATTCTTTCTGGCGGGTGGTTCCAATTCTGATATCTCCGGATCAAAGTCAGAAAATAGTCGGGGTGGTATTGATATGTGGGGAATAAAAATCGACGCATTAGGAAACAAAGAATGGGACGTAACCTTCGGTGGTTCAGAACTGGATAATTGTTACGGAATCAAACAAAATAGCGCCGGATATTATTTACTGGGTGGTTTCTCTGGCTCGGGTGTCGAAGGCGATAAGTCTGAACCAAATTTGGGCGGTTGGGATTACTGGATGGTATATATTGATGAAAACGGGAATAAACAATGGGATCGAACCATCGGTGGAAGCGATAACGATGTCATGTTTAATCTTTTTCAAAATCAAACCGGAGGATATATTTTAGCGGGTGCTTCCAACTCTACAATTAGTGGAGATAAAACAGATGATACCAATGGTTTAAATGATTTCTGGCTGGTAAAAACAGTTTGTGATCTGGAAATAAACCTGCGGGATACTGCCGTTTGTCAGGACCAACTCCTGCTGCTGGATGCTTTTAATAATAGCAATTGTACCGACTGCTTATACGACTGGTCGGATATCGGTCGGGGTGATTCTATTCGGGAAGTTCTAGTCACCGTTCCCCAGACTTATCGCGTAACAATCACCAATACTTCCGGCTGTCAAAAATCCGCTGAACTAAATGTGGTCGTTATTAATAATCCCACCGCCGAGTTAGGACCGGATGTAACTACCTGCGAAAACGAACCTGTGACGCTCGATCCTGGCAGTCTGACGAGCAGTGACTTTCTCTGGTACAACAATACTAGTGTATCAAACTTCACTACGCCAACCATCAGTGTTACCACGCCAAATCGCTATTTTGTAGAAGTAACCAATGCTGATGGTTGTTCTACGATAGATAGCATAAATGTATTTGTTAATCTATTGCCTGTCGTTGATTTGGGACCCGATGTAGATATTTGTCCGGATGAAATATTATCGTTAGACGCTGAAAATCCAGGTAGCAATTATGCGTGGTCAAATGGCGGATCGGGACAAATAGAAACTTTCAATCCTACGGGACCTACCTCTATTTTTGTGGCAGTTACGGATGCTAATAATTGTATTGGAAGAGACACCATTGAGGTATTAGGTGTCTATGATCCTCCCCGGGTAATTAGTTCAAGCATTGAATGCAGTCCAGACAATAATAGCTATGTAGTCGTATTTACGGTAAGTGGTGGAGATCCTGCATCTTATTCGATAGATAGTAGTATCCCTATTACTCAGTCAGGAAATTTATTTACCAGCGGACCTGTTTCACGCGACGACGCTTATAGTTTTTCAGTCAGCGATGACCAGGATTGTGCCCCTTTTATTTTTCAGGGAATGGGAGATTGCCCCTGTGCTAGTTCAGCTGGTGAGGTAGATCAAACTCCACTGGAAATTTGTGGCAACGAAGTCATCACGGTAGATTTTACCAATCAATTTTTGGATGCCTCGGATATCGTAGAGTATTTATTGCACGAAGGTGATGCAACGACTATCGGAAATGTTTTATGGACGAGTGATCAACCGAAAGTGGGCTATAATACGGGTTTTGATTATAATCAAATTTATTTTCTGACGGCCATTGTTGGTAATGATGATGGGAATGGTCAGGTAGATATGACGGACGGTTGCCTTTCCCAGTCCACTGGCGTAGCGGTTCAGTTTTTTGAAAATCCGCTCGCAGCTATTATTTCCCAGACGGGAAGTAGTACCCTGACTTGTGAAAGTGGGGGAAGCAGTCTTATTCTATCAGGACAAAATTCACAACCTGCCGGAAATATTGCTTATGCCTGGTCTACGGTGGATGGACAAATTCTGGGGCCAACCGACGAAATAAATATAGAAGTGAATGCCGCGGGAATATACCAGCTGGTTGTTACCAACGCAGGAAGCACCTGCACGGATACTAGTTTGTTCACGGTAAGTGCTTCGGTTGATTTTCCAGTAGTGGTGATTGATGTAATCGGGGAGATAAACTGTATGGATTCAGTCGTTGTGCTGGATGCCAGCAATTCATCACAGGGTACTCCATTTGAGGCCCGCTGGAATGGTGTTGGAATTGATGGAAATACCGAGTTAGTGCAAAATATTATGACGTCTGGAACGTATCAATTAGTGATAACAAATACCGATAGTGGTTGTACACAATCGCAGTCTGTCACCGTTATAGAAAATAGTCTGGCACCAACTATGAATATAGGTGGACGTTTATTTTTAGATTGTGAAACAAATACAACGCTGCTGGATGTACTAATTACATCTCCGATTGGTCCATATTCTTTGTTATGGACAGATCCTGACGGATCCACTTTTTCTACCACGGATTTACAAAGAGAAGTTTCTGAACAGGGCGTTTATTCCCTGCTATTAACTGATTTAGAAAGAGGCTGTACCAAAACCAGTACCGTCTGGATTTTACCCGATCCGAGTGGACCGACAGATGCCATTTTGGAAATGGAAAATCCATCGTGTTTTGGTGAAGTTGACGGAGCCATCGTAATTGATTCGGTGATTGGAGGAGTAGGCCCTTACCTTTTTTCTTTTGGGAATAACAGTAATTATGTTACAACGAATCAGTATGGTCGCCTAACGGCTGGTACTTATCCAATGAGTATTCAGGACGTGAATGGTTGTACCTGGAATACGGAAATTACGTTAGAGCAGCCGAACGAATTTGTCGTTAGTTTGGGAGAAGACAGAGAAATATTATTAGGTGATAGTCTCCGTTTGTTCGGTGCTTTCTCCAATCCGGTAGATACCTTCTTTTGGAATGATACCAGCTTTTTATCCTGTGTTAATTGTGTGAATCCTTTTGCAAAACCAAAAAATACGACCCAGGTAGTATTGACGGCAATTGATGAAAACGGATGTGAGAGTTCAGATGTTCTCCTTCTCTCGATCGATAAAGAAAGAAAAATATACATTCCTTCTGCTTTTAGTCCTAACGGAGATGGCCGGAATGATCGGTTCACTATCTATGGTGGAAATGGAATTGCGTCGATTGATTATTTGCAGGTTTTTAATCGTTGGGGGGCCTTGGTATTTGAACGAAAGGAATTTCCGCCCAACGCCGAACCACTCGGCTGGGACGGCTCTTTTAAAGGAGAACCCGCCGGAAACGGGGTATATGTTTATCAATTAAAAGTAACTTTTGTGGACGGATTTGAAATCCTCTATCGCGGCGACGTGACCATTATTCATTAATGGATTTTGAGTAGGTAACAACTTCCTGTTATTTAGCTGTTTGGCCAATCTGCTTCCCTCTATTGTGATTTCACGTTAGAGGGAAGCTAATCAGCTAATAGCTAACCGACCAACCGACAAATTTTCAAACAATTTTATTTCTGTTTAGAAATCCTTCGATATCAAAATTTTCTAAATCACTATTTTTTTTCTTATCAAAATCAGCCGGAAAGTGTGCTGGCTTTATTTGTACTTTCGCTGCCTCCTCTCCGATACAGGTGAGCATGAAGCAATTCTTAGCTTCGGACATTTCGTATAAATCTCTTGGATCAACCGATTTAAACCCTAGTTTAGCCAATGGTTCTTTCTCTAAAATAGCGTTGTAGCGCAAGTAGTGTAAGAGCGGCTTTTCGGTAATTAGGTCATTTTTTAAATTTCCTATTTCGCTGTCTATTATTTTTGAAGTTGGACTGTTAGAAAAGTATTGCAGGAGCATCTCGTTAGTAGTGCTCGCATCTCTCATTAACATGGAAATTACGCCACCAGCCCAGTCCCAGAGTTTGTTGTCGGTAACCATATCAATGCTTTCTTTATTTTCCCAATGTCCCGTTCCAACGGATACGATCATCAAGTTGTCGTCACCTGTTTTCCAATTGAGATGGTAAGATTTTAAGGTAGCAAGCAGGAACATCTGGAACGCAGGATTATTATGCATACTGACGCCACCGTCCACAAAAGCACCCTTTTGACCATTTCCAATATCAATTATCTCAGGTTTGAAATAGGTAGGTGCCGCAGTGCTTGCTCGGATCACTTGTCGAACTAAATAGTCCTTGGTATATTTAAAATATTTTCCATCAGGATGATTATAAATAGGCCAGGTACTTCCCGTATCGGCCCTTTTGGTGATAACACAAAAACCGGTTTTTAGTCGGTCACTGCTCATAGTCATATCACCAAATATTTTCTTTAATTCTTTTTCTAACGAGCTTATCTGAAATTTATAACTTAGTCTTTTAAAAATACCAACTTTACGACTGAATATTTTTTCTCCTAACTTGTTATATAATGCTTTGATCTCTGTAGCGGACATACCAATGGCTAGTCCTCCGGCGATGATGGAACCAGTACTTGTACCTCCAATCAAATCGAAATAATCACAGAGTCGGAAGTCAGAATTGTTGTGCCGTTTTTGTAGCATCTTTTCCATTCGTTCGAGGTAGCCGAGCGTAATAGCTCCACGAATTCCGCCACCGTCGAGCGCAAGTATTCTTTTAGGTCCGGGTGCGGTAAGTCTTTCTTTTAAGTTCATAATTTTTCATTTAATTTTTTTTAGTTATAGAGAGAATTGAAATTCAGAACGCTTATTCGATAAGCGTACTTTGCCAGGTTTGATTTTCATCGCTCATGATTCCTTCACAGCGAGTTACTAAAAGAGAAAGCGCCTGAGATCTTTCGTAAGGGCCAGATTTTGTTAGAAATAATAATTTTTCTCGTTTTAATGTTTCCGCTGTATTTCTGTAACTCAGCCATTGTTCCTGATATTTATACAACGAAGAAATCCCTTCAAAAAAAGCAATGATTAAACTACCCACCGCGATTGCAACTTTTATATAAGGTGTTTCATTACTCATTATCCCAGTTAGAAAGGGTAGGATAACGGAAATAAGAATGATGACGACCCGGATGGTGTAATGTCTTTTTTTTAGAACAGCTGATTTTTTACCATACCAGGAAAGTTGATCGTCTAGTCGTTTCTCTAAGTAATTTTCGGCAGTCATATTTTGAGAGTTTTCATTTTTTGGTGTTATCTTTACACTGAAAGAGAATAATTCTCCAAAATAGTAAAAAAATTAATGAAAACATGGCAGCCAAGATTTTTATTTCCTACGCTCATCGTGATGAAAGCTTTAAGGATGATTTACAAATCGGTCTAGCATCTCTAAAAAATAATGGACACATTGCAGCCTGGGATGACCGTGCTATTTTGGCAGGTGAAGAATGGGATCATCAAATCAAAGATGCTTTGTATGAGGCGGATATCATTATTCTTCTCGTTAGCCCAGATTTTTTGGCCTCTCGTTATGTTAGAGAACAGGAAATTAAAATCGCCATGGACCGACACGCTAACCCCTCTGACTCTGCGGTGGTAGTTCCGGTCATTATCCGTCCCTGTGATTGGAAAGACAATGCATTTTCTCGTTTACAGGCGCTTCCAAAAAATAGCAAACCCATTACATCCTGGTCTAATTACGACGAAGCAATGCTCGATGTAGTCTCTGGTCTCAAAAAATTAGTCATGCGTAAAAAAAATGCGCCAGCAACTAATATTTCTACAGCTTCCACCACGTCTCCTCCCATTGTTACCTATGTTTCGACCCCTCCTCCCGAACCCCAAAATCTAGATACTACGAAACTCAAGAATATGATTGGAACAGGCAAAACAAAAAATGTGATTGCTTCTTTGTTGGCAGACCAAAGTCTAGACGAAATGACCCGGAATCAGGTAATTATGATGGATCAAAAATTTCGCACGCTTCAAAACGAGAAGTTGATCGGTATCCTTTCCGATGAGAACGCTAATCGGAAAAGTGCTCAAATTAATTATGGTTTGCTTCAAATTCTCGACAATATCTCTTAAATAATAACTTCTCAGTTAATACTCCTTGCTATACTTGGCATAGTCATTGTTAAAAATAAATTTATAGTTGCTGTGGATTTTCCAATTTTTAGCATCTAGATTTTAACCACTCATTTAGCACTTCTCTTTGTATATCCTATTCTACGGATTAAAACAGAATAGATAACAATTAATTCATATCTGATAAAATTATATTTAAGTGGTATAGTATTTGTCTGTCTATACATAGGTTTAGACATTATACGCTGCACCCTATTTTCTGAATGTTTCATTATCCCCACTATTAAAAGAATTTTCTTAGCTGGTTAATCCCATTTTTTTAATAAAAAACCATCTAAATATTAATTTTTTTAGTAGAAACTATCTAGGCAAATGATTTGATTTTCAAAGAGTTATATAGCTTTTGGTAGTCGTGATACTTCGCGCAAATTTTATCATATGAACAGAAGATTTACCCTTAAATTTTTATCGACAATTTTCGATAAAAATTTATTAGGATCACCGCTTAATCCACAGTTAATTGAGTCAGATGCTCATTTTAGCTGCTTTTCTGTTTGGAGTATCTTCTCTAAATCAACTTTTTGCACGTTAACAAAATTATTTTTAATATTTTTTCTGTTAGGAGCTTCTACCTTTTCTTTCTCTCAGGATTGTGATACTGATGGTATTTTAGACGCAGATGATTTTTGTCCCTGTGTTGCTCCTGCTGGAGCCGTAAATATTTATGGCTGTGATTTTTCTTCTACTTGTGATGCCGTAGCGCCGGCTGACATTAATTTTTCTCCCGCGGGAAATAATACGGATCCGGCCTATGTTACCCTTTATATAATGACAGATTCGGTGGGTGTAATTATAGATACCACCTCAATTGTCCCTTCCTTCTTTGGAGTAACTCCTGGAAAATATATGGTTCTTGCCATTGATTATGAAGACGATAGTTCAATTACAAATACTGCTGTTGGTGACACCCTTAAAAATATCACCGCAAATTGTATTGATTTTTCGGATGCCCTGACCTATACGATCTGTCCGGATGAGATTTGTAATAACGGTATTGATGATGATCAGGATGGAAATACAGATTGTGCAGATAGTGCATGTATCAGTCCGGTTGCAGTTGCTACTGGTCCGGGTACCGTTTGTGAAGGAGATACCATTTTCTTATTTGAAACAGGTACCAATGCCGTCTCTTGGAGTTGGACCGGACCAAATTCATTTGCTTCTACCGACCAAAACCCATTTATTGAAAATCCTACAACTAGTGCCAATGGCGTTTATAACGTAGTAACGACCAGCGCAGATAACTGTACCAGCACCGCTTCGGTGTCCGTTACGGTCAATCCATCACCTATTGCTAATTTTTTACTCACATCTGATACTTGTGCAAATGAGGTAATAACCATTCAGGCGGATAACGCTGGAGTAGGAGCTACTTATGACTGGTTTGTCTTTGATAATATCCCATTTGCTCCTAGTGGAATCGGGCCACACAGTATATCTTTTAGTAGCAGTGGTCTTAAATTTATAAATCTTACTGTAAGTCTTAATGGTTGTACTAGTGAGTATATCCATCTTATTGACATTTATGATAATCCAGCAGCAGTTGCTATGGGACCGGGTACCGTATGTGAAGGCGATACTATTTTTTTATCTGAAACAGGAACCGGTGCTACTTCTTGGAGTTGGACCGGACCAAATTCATTTGCTTCTACCGACCAAAATCCATTTATTGCGAATTCTACTACCAGTGCCGACGGTTCTTATAACGTAGTAACGACCAGCGCAGATAACTGTACCAGCACCGCTTCGGTATCCGTTACGGTCAATCCATCACCTATTGCTAATTTTCCAACACCACCTGATACTTGCCAAAACGAGCTGATCACCTTTTTGGCAGATGATGCCGGAGTGGGAGCTACTTATGATTGGGGGTTTACTGCTGGTGCTTCCTCTACAAGTGCTACCGGAATAGGGCCGCATGATATCTCTTTTAGTAATAGTGGCAACAATACTGCTACTCTTACGGTGACTCTGAATGGTTGTTCTGACCTTTATTCTGTGCTTTTTAATATTAATGAAAACCCTATTGTCACTTTTGATCTACCTGACTCTACTTTTTGCCTCAACGACTCACCAGTTGCATTGACTGGTATATCTCCGACAGGTGGAACTTTTTCTGG
>CALLLR010000185.1 GCA_938008185.1 uncultured Saprospiraceae bacterium | reverse complement strand
TAAATCCATCTGATACAATTGATCACCGGAGAGAATCAGAATATAGTCATAGTCTATACTACTCAGGTGTTTCATACACTGCTTTACCGCATCCGCCGTACCCTGAAACCAGTTGTCATCACCGGGCGTTTGCTCCGCTGCCAGAATATCTACAAAACCCCTGCTGAATAAATCAAAGTGATAGGTATTCTTAATATGCTTATTTAACGAAGCAGAGTTAAACTGCGTCAGCACGAACATTCTTTTTACCCCGGAATTAAGACAGTTGGAGATCGGAATGTCAATCAACCGATATTTTCCACCTACCGGAACGGCAGGCTTAGACCGTTGTTCTGTCAAAGGATACAAACGCGTACCCGCGCCGCCGCCAAGAATCATAGAGACCATCTTAATCATAGTAGTGTAGTTTTGTTATTTATAAATATATTTTTCTATCGGGAAAAGTTTTTTAGCTTAAAATTTTGTGATTCTGTCTGACTAATCATCATCCATTAACGCTTCGTAAATATCCCCGTAAGCCTTTGCTGATTGTTCCCAGGAAAAATCTACCTTCGTATTTTTCTTCTGTAACTCCATTAAGACTTTAGGGTCATTGGCGACTCCTTCTGCTCGGATCAACGCGTGATGAATTTCATCTACAGAATAATAATCAAAGCAAATACCCGCACCATCTTCGCCGCCGATATCAGGTACCGTATCCCGCAGACCACCCACGGCTCGGACCACAGGTACCGTTCCGTAACGCATGGCGTACATCTGATTCAAACCACACGGCTCGACCAGAGAAGGCATCATTAAAAAGTCGGCTCCCGCGTAAAGTTGATGCGCGAGACCTTCGTTATATTCCAGAGCCGCATCAAAACGACCCGGAAAATGCTTTCGCATATTTTCAAATATTTGGTGCAGATTAGGATCTCCTGTACCTAAAATGATAAAACCCATTTTATGTTCATCATAAATAAAACGACTGATCGCCTCGGGTAATAATTCTGCTCCTTTTTCACGCACTAATCGACCAATAAAAGCGACAATGGGCAAACCTTCTTCAATGTTAAACTTGTCGTATAATGCTTGCCGGTTAGCCGTTTTATATTTTTTAAAACTTCTGCTTAATTTTTCTGTAATAAAATCATCTTTCTTTGGATTCCAGACATTGGTATCAATTCCGTTTAGAATTCCGATTGATTTTGCTTGTTCTGACTTTAATAAACTTTCTAAACCATTAGAATTATTTTTTAATTCTTCCATATAGCCGGGAGAAACCGTAGTGAGTTTCCAGCAGCATTTAATGGCCGAAGCCAAGGGGACGATCATATTGTCCCAGTCAAGTAATCCGCCCGCTGTACTGTCAAAAGCTGGGAGTAGATATAATTTGTTCCAGTGAAAAGCACCGTGATATTCTCCGTTATGAATTGTAAAGACGGTGGGGGTATTTTTGAGGGACTCAAAGTCATATGCGTAGCGGACTAAAAAAGGAACCAATCCGGTATGGTGATCGTGGCAATGCAACACTTCAGGCTTTATTTCCAGAGAACGAATCCAATAGAGCGTTGCCAATTGAAAAGTAATGGCACGGGAAAGCTCGTCGGTGTAAGCGTGGCCGTTTTCATCGGCGTAGACACCCGGACGGTCAAATTTTCCGGGAATATCAACTACGTAGAGTGGAAACCCCGTTGGATCATTCTCCACTCGATGGATCGAAAAATAAATTCGTTCCTGCCCCATATGGAATTCACCAAAAAAAACTTGCTGGTAGGTTTGTTGGTTGAGCCACTTCGTATGGTATCTCGGAATAATAACTGCCGTATCTAACCCAGTCTTGTTCAGATATTTTGGCAAGGCACCCGCTACGTCTCCTAACCCTCCAGCCTTCGCTGCCGGATAGCACTCGGCGCTAATGTGTAGTATTTTCATAAAACAATTTGAGAAATATATTGAATCATCGAACCCGTATAACCCTGGCAAGACAGATTTTTAAATCATCGAAAAGGAGTTACCTTTAACCTTCCAACAACTCAGACGTTAAATTACAAAAATATTATGGAGAACCGGAAAAGTGAATAATTATTTTTTGGTTATTTTTATTCTCGTAGATGGTGAGGCAGAACGTATTAGACGGGATCAATTTGTAGCAATGATGAGAACTTTGATTTCTTGTCAACCCAATCACGTCAAAAGGGCGCCAATTGAAAGCCAATTGTCCTACTTCACCAAATTTTTAAGAAATGCTACCAGCAGTCCAACGCCATATCCAGTGGCGCTTTTTTGTTTGGAAAAACCGGTATCTCCAAATGCCACGCCAGCGATATCAAGGTGCGCCCAGCGAGGGTGTTCGTTGGTAAAAAATTCCAGAAATTTGGCAGCACTGATTGCTCCGGCCACGGGACGTCCACTGAAGTTTTTAATATCGGCGACATCGCTGTCCATGTGACTTTGGTATTCGTCCCAGATAGGAAGCGGCCAGATTCGTTCGCCGATTATATTTCCGGCGGCACTGAGTTGCGAAATCAGTTGTTCATTTTTACTGAATACAGCACCACATTGGTAGCCAAATGTACGAACACTACTTCCTGTCAAGGTGGCGAGATCGAGCATGATTTCCGGCTTGAAGTTTTTGTTGAGATAAGCGAGACCATCCGCAAGAATCAATCGGCCTTCCGCATCGGTATCAATAATTTCAATTGTTTTTCCGCTGTAAGAATTGATCACATCTCCGGGTTTGATGGCCAGTGCGTCTACACAATTATCGGTAGTCGGAACAATTCCGATCAGGTGTACTGGCAGTTGTAATTTTGCGGTTAGTTCCATGGTTCCCAGTACTGCGGCAGCACCGCCCATGTCACTTTTCATGTAGTGCATATTCTGGTGGCCTTTGATGGAGATGCCCCCAGTATCGAACGTAACTCCTTTTCCTACCAGTCCTACTTTAGGTAATTTTTTCTTGCCTGCATTTTTGGGTTTATATTCCATAATAATGAAGGCAGGCTGGTATTCGCTGCCTCGGTTGACGGCGAGCAGTGCGTGCAAGCCGGTACTGGTAATTTTCTTTTTTGAAAAAACGGTGGTCTTGTAGCCATATTGTTTTCCGGAATTAACGGCCCACTGTCCCAATACTTCCGGAATTGCTTTATTTCCCGGTGCGTTGACCAGATCCATCACGCTGAGTTGGGTTTTTCCTTTGGCGACTCCTTCGTAGGCAGCCTGCTCAACTTCTTTTTGAAAGGTTTTTTCCGTAATAATGGTCAGACTCGCCGTTGACTTTGCGAGTGGATGTACCATTCGGTCGGCGGTTTTATAAAGACCAATATCGTAGATACTTAATTGTAAACCATTAACGGCGGCAGCGGTGAGTAGCGAAATTTGCCCGGCATCGTGGGCCGTTTCCAGATAGGATAGATTTAAAGTTAGCTTGGTATCAAGATTATTTTTGAAATCTACACCAAATTTTCGAAATGCGTAGAGAATATCTTTGTACGAATTTTGGTCTCCGAGTCCTATCAGCATGATACGTTCCGTTTGCGCACCAGCTAAATACAGGTAGGTCGCTTTTTTTGCCGAAAAAGAAGCCATTAATTTTTTGGATAGCGCTTCTTCCTGATTAAATTTTTTGAAACTTGCGGACTTCAGATCATTGGGCATAACGGGAATGACCAGAAGGGTATTAGAGGATTTTAGTGTATTTTTTATTTTAATTTTCATGAGGAGGTAATTGAAAATATACTTTTTGAAATCAGAGAATTTTTAACGGAGATATTTTGAGGAAAGGTAGTTTTAAACATGCTCATTTTCTTAGCGAAAGAATAACCACTCAATCGCTTTTGGAAATTCTTGTCCCCAATGGTATTCACTATGTACACCATCAGGATCTAGCGACAAGTGAAAATCTATTTGAGAATTGTCCGGTCCTTTTTGGGTCACCATATCTTTAAATTTTTGGGCATTGGGTACCATATTCTGGCTTTCATTGCCACCGGCGTATAGGTAAATACGAGTATCAAAACTTTGTTCCAGATGGATTCCGCCAAAATACATATTAGGCATTACCCAAAGGGAAGGAGAAAAAATCATCAGCCGCGAATAAACTTCCGGATAAACCAGACCCGCATAAATACTGATCAATCCTCCCATTGAGCTGCCTCCGATTCCAGTATTTTTGACGTCGGGGAGGGTTCGGAAGTTTTTATCAATGTGTGGTTTAAGGGTGTCGGCTAAAAAGCGAATATATTGTTTGCCTTCTTTTCTTCTAAATTTACCGGTGCTGTGATTAGGCGTAAATTCGGCCATTCGTTCTTCTTTTCCGTGGTCTATGGCAATGACGATGATGTCCCCCATTCCTTTTGCACTCATCTCGGCCAGTTTTTTATCTACCCCCCAGTTACCATACGGTGCATAATCGTCGAAAAGATTTTGTCCATCCTGTAAATATAAAACAGGGTAGTGCTTATCTGTCTCGTAATAATTGTGTGGTAACAGGGCGGTGATTCGCCTTGTTTTAATGAGTTGTGGGATTTCAAAATGATTAGAAATGATCACAATTTTGGGTAATCGTTTGCTATCGTAGGCTTTATTTTTTTTAGCAAACAGAGGTACATACACTTTTACTTCTGAAACCGGCTTAGTCAAAACCCTATTATCGGTTGGGTTGCCGTTTTCATCTAATTCTACTTCATCCCAGCCACCCCGGACAAACTTATATTCCAGAGGGTATTTTAGTTCTACTCCCGCAGGAATGGCCAAATGGTATTTTTTGGGACTAGTTCTTTTAAGTTGGTAACGACGGTCCGCAACGTTCCAGTTGTTGAAGGTTCCAGTAAGGAAGATGGGTTCGTCATCATCTATCTGAGTGGTAAGGCGAATGGACAGCCCTTCTCTCGAAGTTATATTGGGTTGCTTTTTTGAATTTGTCATGATAATTTTGTTATCTCAAATAGACAGCTTGCTAAAGCTTCGGATCAAAGTAAATGACACCATTAGCCTCGAGCTATTCAGATCAAAGGTAATCGCTATTATGGGATTCGCAAAGTTCCGGCTACAAAAAAAGGATTTTCCGCTTATTTGCAAAAAATCCTTCAGTTATCCACTCTATCTAAATATTATATTTTATCCAGCTTTCATGAGCTCACTTACCGGCTGGTTATATCGACTACCAATTTTTGCCTTTAGCTCACGTCGAGCAAAAAATATTCTACTTTTTACTGTCCCTAGAGGTAATTCCATTTTGTCTGCAATCTCTTGATACTTAAATCCATGATAGTGCATCATAAATGGAACTTTAAGTCCATCGTCCATACCATTAATCATCGCCGTTATTTCTTTCATCAGAATAGTGGATTCTGCCGCATTTTGAGTAGCATTTCCGCTAGAATTGATAAAATACTGATTGTCAGTCTTGTCAATAATCGTATTCTGCTTCATCTTCTTTCGGTAATTGTTGATGAAAATATTTTTCATGATCGTCATCAGCCAAGCCTTAAAATTTGTACCTGGATTGAATTTTTCCTTATTTTTTATCGCACGATAAGCGGTCTCTTGATACAGGTCACGAGCGTCTTCGGCATTTTGCGTCAAGTTATAAGCAAATGACTTGAGAACGGTGGTCACCTTGTTTAAGTTTGAATAGAAATCTGTTGTTGCCATGATATTTAAGTTTAAACGTTAAACAAAATGATATGTTTTTGTTGTTTTGTTAAACAAAAGTACATCATTGTTTAACATTTTACAAGTAAAAGTTAAACAAAATTTGAAAATTATTTTTTGTTTAAGCGCTATTATATCTGTATTTTTATCATAATTAATTGATAGTTAGTAGTTTATGACTTTTTTTTGCTAAAAATTATTGGATTAATTATTTTTTAAAATTTAAATATTATTTCAGTAATTATTGAAAGTTTAGATTTTTTGACTCAAAACTTTACCTTGGGGGTAGTTTGTTTGAAGTATAGATGGTCCTGCATTCACTTTAAACAACTTCAATGAATAATTTCAAATTTTCATGAAAAAAATCTTCTTCTTCTTGCTTCGGCTGCTGCTATTACTGGTATTACCTTTTATTTGCTTGATTCGTGGGGCGGTCTTTGGACATGAGTACTATGAACTAGCTTCCTGGCCGGCTATATTAGTTGGTATGGGGATCACTGTATTTCTGCTCATCCTCTATTTTAGTTTTATTTACGGTCGGATCACTGGTAAAGTCGGTAATGCTAAGAGTTTTAAACTTCGTATTTTTTTTGCGATTTTTTTGGTAATGGGTTATAGCGCTTACGCAATCGTCTATCTCGCAGATAGTAACGTTAAGTCTCCCGAAATTAAAAGAACTTATTCTAGTTTACATCCAATACTACGTCTTAGTATTAGCACGGTAATATTTTTTGATAAAAGTTTGTTGATTACGGATGGTAAGCGTCAACCGGAGGATTATAAAAAGATGGGCTTAAAAACAAAACGTCAGTCTTTACATTACGTCCAGTCTGATGGTTATGTCCACGCAGTAGATATCCGTACGAGGCGACATGGAGAATTTAGAAATGGGTTACTAAAATTATATTTTAAAATGATGGGATTTAATACCCTTCGGCACGTGGGAACGGAAGATCATCTGCATATCTCTCTGAGTAGCAGAGATAAGCCGGGGGGAATTTAATATTTGGGGTAGGAGGTGTTCAATTATCTTTGTCTAATCAATTGGATTAATTTGTGTAGCCAGATACTGATTCTGTATTCAATTATTAATCAGTCTCTTTTTACGCAATGTTAATGTAATAAAAAACACAGGTTATTGAACGGTCCCTTGCAGTAATTATTGTTGAAATATTAAACTCAACAATTCAACAATTCAACAACCTTCACAACTTTTCCAACATTTCCATCACCGCCGCTTTTTTACGTAACGAAACCGCTACGTGTTGACCATTAGACATCAGCAGATAACCACCTTCTGTTTTTACAAAGGCTGTGATATGTTTTTTATTAACCAGATGGGATTGGTGAACGCGGAAAAAACCGCTATCACTTAACAATTGATCATATTCTTTCAGCGTCCGGGTGACCATCAGATTGGTTCCATTTGCAAAATGAAAAATAGTATAATTCCCGCTTGACTCACAACGAATAATATCGCTCACTTCGACAATCTGAATTTTATCCTGGGTATGCAACGAAATTTTTTTTGGCCCTTCCTGATTCTTCATGTTGTCCAGTAGCAGGTTGAGTGCTTGTCCGGAAGCTGGTGCTGATTTCAATTTACTGACCGCCTCCATCAGGTCATCCGGATCGACGGGTTTGAGCAAATAATCTACGGCGGAAAAACGAAAAGCTCGAATCGCAAAAGCATCGGAGGCCGTAGTAAAAATTATTTTAAAAGAAATTTCGGGTAAAATCTCCAGCAGATCAAATCCAGTTCCGTCGGGCATCTGAATATCCAGAAATAATACGTCAGGTTTAATTTCTTTGAGTAAACGTGCGCCACTGACGACCCCTTCGGCTTCTCCAATTACTTCAATTTCTGGACAATAGGCAGCCAGATCTTCTTTAAGGGTTGCCCGGGATTGCGCAATGTCATCAATTATGATAGCTTTGAATTTCTGCATTTCGTAAATTTGTACTAAACTAAACAAATCCAATGAAAGTATTAATGGTCTGTCTGGGAAATATTTGTCGTTCTCCTCTCGCCGAAGGTATTTTAAAAGAAAAAATTAAAGCAAAAAAACTGAATTGGACGGTGGATTCCGCGGGTACGGGCAGCTGGCACGTGGGGGACAGACCGGATTCACGATCCGTCGCCGTCGCTGCTGCACATGGTTTGGATATTACCGGTCAGCGAGGCCGGCAAATCAAGCCCGCTGATTTGGAAAACTATGATCTGATCTTTGCAATGGATAGTACCAACTACCAGCATATTTTGCTACTTGCTAACTCGGATGCACAGCGTGAGAAAGTACAACTCGTCATGAATATGGAAAAGCCTGGCTATAATCAAAGCGTTCCTGATCCTTATTACGGAGACGACGGATTTGAAGAGGTATACCAGATGTTGGATCGTGCTTGTACGGCTATTGTGGAAAAGTACGGAGAATAGTTTTCGTCGTTGGCGCAAAAAAGAACTCCCGAAAATAGTTCGGGAGTCAAATTCAAAAAACAGCAGGTAATTAATATTCTTTATTCTGAAATTTTTAAACAACTTCTTTTTAAGGAAATCAAATGCAGGAATTATCTGGAAACATAAAAATTATTCTAGAATGGATTTATAAAATCTAATTCAACGGGACTGCACAGCCAAGTGTGTCATTTGGCATCCCGCACCTTGTGTTCTCCGCAATACTGCGGAGCAGGCCTGAAGGAAAGCTTCTGCGCTGACACACTTTAGGGGACACTCCCAATTCAACTTTACCAATATCTGAAGCATCGGCTTAACTAAAAATCTTAGACCTCAGCGACTAATCTGTTGCGGCATTGGCATTCACGGATTTTGTTAAATAACCATCCTCCTGAATATTAAAGATTCTCAGTTTATCCCAGTTGGGTAAGTAGAGGTTTACAGAAGCGCGTACGTCTTTTCTAATTTGTTGTAGCAGTTCATGATAGAGTAGGGCACAGTTGTCTTTGACGACTTGTCGAAAATCGGTGTGGTAATCCTGCAATTCGATTTCATTAAATTGATCAAAGAAAACCAGTTCTTTTCGGTGTTTATCAAACGTATTAAATTCCACTTTAATTAGAATTTTTCCGTCTTGAGCAATGGGATGAAAGCGGAAATTTACACTTTCATAAACGCATACATCCATGCCTCTCCAGGCGCCGACTTTACTGTAAGATTGAAAAGTGTCGGAGTTAATCACCGGTGCGCGGTGAGCTAGTTGATTAGTGTTCATAATGATATTTAATTAGAATTTTTTCTTTTTTTTAACCTACAGGTAAATGAAATTTGCTAACGTAGTTTATGTTATTTTTCAACAATTCAACAATTCAACAATTCAACAATTCAACAATTCAATAATTCAATAATTCAACAACTACCCCAACCCCGTCAATTTTCTCTTTACCTTCAGCAATTTACGAACCTCCGAGATCTCTAAAATAAAAGGATCAAATTCTTCGTGATTATCCGAAATTAATTTCAGGTGTGTCCAGTTTTTCAATCGATCAAAATAGCGGATGACTCTTTTTACGTAAACTGAGTTGCTGGTTACAACGGCATAGATTTCATTATCCACCATCTCACTTTTTTCTTCGAGCGGCGCACAAATAACCATATCTCCGGTCATAATCGTAGGTGCCATACTATTGCCTTTGATATTGAAGGCTACTAAATCTCCCGTTACACCAGGGATATGAAAACGTTGATGTTCTTCCAATAAGTCCACCCCAATGGTATTACTGGCAAACGCTTCTACGTTGGTGAACAAGATGTTTGGTGAAAAATTGATACCTAAAGCCATAGCTAATTTCTCTTCGGAGTCTGGTAATTGAGTGGGCGGTGGATCAAAAGGTTTACCGATTCCCTGAAACAAATAAAGTTCACTTACCTGATATTTAGCGCATAACAACTTTGCTTGCGGGTAAGTAATAAATCGACGATCATCCAAATATTTGTCGATAATATGACCTTTGGTTCCCAGATGATCCGCAAAAACCGTTTTACTTTTCTTCCGGTTATTTTTGATAATCTCTCCTTTCCTGGTCAGTAGCTGATAAACTCTTTTAAACCGTCGATTCAGTTCACGCCGTTCTTCTGCTTGCACCATAATGTCATACTGCTTTTATTTAAATAATGGCCTCCTCGTTACCTTCACAATATAAAACAATTATTTTTATTATGAAAATAATAGACACAATTATTTTAAAAAAAATAGCTGATCGGGAATTCCGATCAGCTATTAGATATTTTAAAATTTTTTTTAAAAGAAAGTCACCCGAAGATTCCGTACGGATGATCTATTTAGGTTTCATTCCATAGATTAAATGAAAGTTAGATTTCACTAATTTTTCGAATCACTTTATATAAGCGAGTGTACTCACTTACATCGTGTGTAAACGGTTCGTGTTCAAGATGATTGGCCGAAATCATTTTCAGTTGCACGGTACGACCCTTATTATTTTTGATACGCTGAACGTGTTTGATCCATAAGTGTCCGTTGCTTTTAACGGCATAAATTTCGTTGTCTTTAATATCACCCACACCATCAATCTCACGGCAGATCACGATGTCATTATCGTTTATAACTGGTTCCATACTGTTTCCTTCTACTGGAAAAGCGACCAGTCCGGCACCACTGACACCTGGTAAAGCAAAAAGCTCATTGTCTTCCGCCTGTGATCCAAAAGTATCCGTTGCACTGTCCCCCGAACCCGCAAAAGCTTGCACGGAGGTAAATATGATATTCGGACGAATAGCATTCACATTACTATCCGCTAATTGTACCTTGGGTAATTCACGACCAAAAGGAGTGCCGGTTCCATCAATCAGATAAGATTCGTTAACCCCAAACTCCCGACAAACAATTCTCGCCTGGTGATAGTCAATGACTCTTTTATCCGTCTCCGTTAAAAAAGCCCGGATAATATGCCCATAAGCCCGGTTACCCAATACTTTTCTGGCAAAATCTCCCATTCCCTTTCCACCACGATCATTAAGAATAATATCTCCGCGATCCTGCAGTAATTTAAAGACTTTGATAAACCGTTCGTTAAGTCGAATTCTGTCTTCTCTGATCATAACTAAATGTATTTGTAAGCTGCGCGTTTCATAGTGAATTGTTTAGTAGACCCGGAGTCTAACTACGCAACTTTGATGATTAATGTTAGGATTGTCTTATTGTAAAAGTCGACGACAATAAAACAACCTACTTATTGATTTCAGCCGCTAAGTTAAAACAAAATATGTTATAAAACAAATAGTTCTGCTAAATTTTTTTTAAATTTTTTTGTAGAAATTAAGAATTAAAGCCAAATTCTAAAATGTTACTCAATAACTTCAAAGTAATAATGTGATAATGAATAATTAAGAATGCACTTCTATCGTGTTTCTTTTTTAATGAAAAATTATTAATGTGGTTTAAAATGTGCTTTAAAGTGTTTTTTTCGAGTAATGACTTTGCAATAATCTTCGCAAATCGAGCACATTATTCATTAAAAAATTATTGATTATTCATTATGTAACTCAACAACTCAACAACTCAACAA
Organism: uncultured Saprospiraceae bacterium; assembly: GCA_938008185.1. Taxonomy (GTDB): domain Bacteria; phylum Bacteroidota; class Bacteroidia; order Chitinophagales; family Saprospiraceae; genus JALZUU01. The sequence goes on along the minus strand of CALLLR010000185.1, from coordinate 5,955 downwards.
CTCAAAACTTATCCCCTCGGATATTCCACCTTCGTCAAAAACAACCCATGGGGTGGAGCGCTCAGACTCTTGGTCAGTCTTTCCTGCTGGTCGAGTGCTTGCTTTACCGTGTCGAGTTTAAGTTTATTCATTCCTACATTCAGGCACATTCCGACGATCAGGCGGACCATCCCCCGCAAAAAACGATTGGCGGCTACGTGGTAAGTCATCCCCTGTCCGTCTGCATCCGGCACCCAGCGGCTGTCCATGATCGTACAATTCATGGTTTTCACTTCGGTATTGGATTTACAAAAGGTATAAAAAGCGGTATACTCGTGCAACAAAGCAGCGGCTTTGTGCATCTTATCCATATCCAGTTTTTGCCACTGTGGAAAATAGTAACTGGTCTGTTGGTGAAAAGGATCTTTACGAAAACCCAGGTGGTATTCGTACGCCCGCTGGGTCGCGTCAAAGCGAGTGTGCGCCTCGTCGGCCACTTTTTTTAAATCGTAAAAAGCAATGTCGGCGGGCAGGACTTTATTGATGCGGCTCATAAAATTATCCGGCAGTGGGGCAGGATGGTCGAAATGTAAAAAATACTGGCTGGCGTGGACGCCGCTGTCTGTACGTCCACAACCTACTATGGGTGTTTTTATTCGCAGCACCGTTGCAAGGGACTCTTCGATCTTTTGCTGAACCGACATATGCTGGGGTTGCACCTGCCAACCGCAATAATTAGTTCCATTATAACTCAGTTCAATAAAATATCGCATCGTTTTATTTTAAAGTTTCGTTTATCGTTTTTTTAAGCACATTAGTCGAAATATAATTTTCAAAACGTGGTTTTATACTAAATTGACATTATGATTACTAAAGACTGTAAATTTTAAACGCATCACCACAAAGGGTGTACTAATTAAAAACAATTGACTAATGGATATAACGAATAAAATTACCGAAAATAACCCAAGCCTGAAAGCTTTCGCTTACCGACTGACACAAAATCATGAGGACGCTAATGACCTGGTTCAGGAAACGATTTTTCTGGCGTTGAAAAACAAAGACAAATTCCGGGGTGGAACCAATTTTAATGCGTGGATCAAAACGATCATGCGCAATACCTTTATTAATAATTATCGTCGTAAAAAACGATTTATGAAATATATTGGTTTAAAGATTACGTCTATCTTTGCGGAAAAACCACAAGCGTTTAACACCGGAGAATCCGCGATCATGATGGAGGAGATTCACCAGATCATCGAACAACTGGATAAGAAATTCAGCATTCCGTTTTTAATGTATTATAAAGGTTATTCCTACGAAGAAATTTCCCAAAAGCTTGATACGCCGCTCGGTACGATCAAGAGCCGGATATTTTTTGCCCGTAAGGAAATGAAAGAACTGATCCGCGAACGATACGCCAACGAAGCGGGGGAGATTATGTATGGAGAATTGTAAGGAATATTGATAAATTAGTAGTCTCTAGTGCCAATGGAACTAGATATTTAAAACCCTATTATTTTCGGTTAACCCTATTTTTTGATAAATAGGATTTTTACGAAAATAATAGGTTTTTTTGTTTTAGTATTAATCTGCTGATTGCACATTGGAAGTGTTAAAAATGTAAATTTTAACATGAAACTATATTTTAATTTGTATTTTATGAGTTTTATTTTTATATTAACCTTTGATTATTGTTAGACATTGAGATAATAATTTTTTCGTGTTATACTAACAAATCGTTTTTTTTTTTTTACACTGTACAAAGTAGTTTTATAAATCAATGATATAGCTCTTGCATTAGCAAGTGCCAATATTTTCATGCCCTTTCGGTAGATTTTTTACAAATAGAATTAATGATATTGTGGAAAAAGAAATTTCCTTTCTATCGCCAAATGGATGCGATGGATTGTGGCCCCACTTGTTTAAGAATGATCGCAAAATACTATGACAAAGCTTTTCCTTTGCCGTATTTGCGAGAAAAGTGTTATATCACCCGAGAAGGCGTGAGCTTAAAGGGGATCAGCGAAGCGGCAGAGACAATTGGTTTTAGAAGTCTAGCCGTAAAGATTCCTTTTATGGATGGAAAAGACAAACCGTCTCTTCTTAGTGCTCCCTTTCCGCTCATTGCACACTGGAATCAAAAGCATTTTCTGGTTGTTTTTAAAGCGAATAAGAAATTTGTTTGGGTCGCCGACCCCGCAGAAGGCAAATTTAAATTATCGAGAGAAGCATTCGAAAAACATTGGATACAAGATAACCAAAAAGGGATTGGTTTACTGCTTGAACCAACGGCAGGCTTTCACGATCAAGAAGAGATTGGGACGGAATTTTTAGGCTTTAGCTTTCTTTTTCGCTATCTAAAACCTTATAAAAGCCAGATATTTCAACTGGTGGTGGCGTTGATTCTAACTTCTTTATTCCAATTGATTTTTCCTTTTTTGACGCAATCCATTGTCGATATAGGGATTGAAAATCAAGACATTAACTTTATTTATTTGATTTTGGCCGCTCAGCTGATGCTGTTTTTAGGACAAATATCGGTACGGTTTATACAGAGCTGGATTTTGCTCCATATGAGTACACGGATCAACGTAAATCTTATTTCAGATTTCCTGATTAAACTCATGCGCTTACCATTAAGTTTTTTCGATACGAAGATGATCGGAGATTTACTACAGCGTATTTCAGACCATCATCGTATTGAGCAATTTCTTACTGGATCTACGCTTTCAATCCTACTGTCATTTTTTAATCTCGTTATTTTTGGAGTAGTCTTGTTGATTTATAATGTTAATATTTTCTTGGTCTTTCTTGTTTCTTCTGTGTTGTATATAGGATGGATTACCTTTTTTCTAAAGAAACGAAAAGCGGTAGATTATTTGGCTTTTCAACAACATTCTGATAATCATAATTCGCTGATTGAAATGATTCAGGGAATGCCAGAAATTAAGTTGCAAGGGAGTCAACAAAAGCGGAGATGGCAATGGACACATATTCAGGCTAAGTTATTTCGTACCCAAATTAAGTCATTGAGTATCACTCAGTATCAAGATGTGGGTGCCTCTTTTATTAATCAACTCAAGGATATTCTTATAAGCTTTATTGCTGCACTGGCTGTTATTCAAGGAGAGATGACGCTTGGAATGATGCTGGCCGTACAATATATCATTGGCCAACTCAACGGTCCATTAAATCAGATGATGGGATTTGTACGATCCGCACAGGATGCTAGAATTAGTTTGGAAAGGCTAGGGGAAATTCATCAAGAAGAAAACGAAGAAGGGAATTTATCTTTAATGAATGTTGTTCCACTTGAGGATATTCATATTGAGAATTTATCTTTTAAATATACTCCTGTTAGTAGTGACGTATTGGCAGGTATTAATTTGACGATTCCACGTGGAAAAGTTACGGCGATTGTTGGAATGAGTGGTAGTGGTAAAACTACATTGGTGAAATTATTACTAGGTTTCTATCAGCCGACCAAAGGTAGTATCAAGATTGGGCATGTCCCATTATCTCAAATTAGACAAAAAATATGGCGAGAACACTGTGGAGCAGTTATGCAAGATGGATATATTTTTTCGGATACGATTGCGAATAATATTGCGGAGAGCGATGATTTGGTGGATCAGCAAAAACTACTTAAAGCAGTTAAGACTGCTAATATTCAGGACTTTATTGAAGAATTGCCACTTGGATATAACACAGAGATTGGTGCGCGTGGAAACGGAGTTAGTCAAGGGCAAAGGCAACGATTACAGATCGCACGTGCGGTTTATAAATCACCCGATTTTCTTTTTTTTGATGAGGCGACCAATTCTTTAGATGCTAAAAATGAGCGAATTATTGTAGAAAACTTAAATGCTTTTTTCGAGGATCGAACGGTGATTGTGGTTGCCCATCGACTGAGTACGGTGAAAAAGGCGGATCAAATTATTGTACTGGAGGATGGGCAGATTAAAGAGATCGGAAACCATGCTGCATTGATTGCAGCGAAGGGAACCTATTTTAGTTTGGTAAGCGACCAGTTAGAATTGGGTGGAACTTAGATGCAGCTCATGGTATCAATATAACAAAAAATACAAGCATGGAATTTATAAAAGAAGAAAACATAACTATACAGGAAGATCTAAAAGATTCACCAGATTTAAAATTAAATCCACAAGATGAGGTAACCGAGATCATGGGGAACCCTCCGACGTGGACGATGCGTTGGGGGATATTTCTAATTGCTTTGTTTACTGTTGTTGGATTAACGATGTCTAGTTTTTTAAATTATCCAGATATTATTGAAGCACCAGTTTATCTGACGACGGAAAACCCACCGCTGGAAATTTTTTCAAAGGTGGAAGGGAAAATAGCAACATTACTAGTGGAAGACCAAGAATACGTATCAGCAAATACCCTGTTGGCAACGATTGAAAACCCAGCTAAATATGGAGAGGTAATTCAAATGAGAGAAGTTATCGATGAAATAGAAAAAAAGATAGGTAGTTGGCGGCGATTTGGAAGATTAAAAGTACCAAATGGCTTAGCGGTGGGATCATTAAATAGAATATACACAGAGTTAGTTCAAGCGACTCGTGATTTACAGTATTATTTAAAACAGCATGCTGTATTTGGACAGATGGCTTCTATGGAAAGAGAGATTGAACAGATAAAAAAACTGAATACGTCTTTAGAAAAACAAGAACGGATGTACGAAAACGAACTTAATCTAATTCGCAAAAATTTTGAACGGAATCAGCTCTTACGGAATGAAAATATAATTAGTGCTATAGAACTGGAAAAGCTAGAAAATGAATATCGGGCGGCACAGCGACAACACGAAAATATGCGGTCTGGCATTATTAACAATGAAATTAGAATTGAACAAATAGCGGTACTGCGTCAAAGCTTAAAAGCAGGACGATCTGACGAGGTAGTTGAAAAAACGCTTCGTTTAAAACAATTAATTGATCAAGCAAAGGCAGCTATCACTGAATGGGAACATAACTACCTGATTGTTACGCCTCAAGCTGGGATTGTACAGTTGGATGAATATCGGCAAGTAAATCAATTTGTTCCTTCGGCAACTGTTGTCTGTACGATCATTGCTGATAGTATCGCAGAACGTCAAATTATTGCCCGTAGTGAAGTCCCCATGAGTGGATCTGGTAAAATAATATCGGGTGCCAAAGTAAATATTCGACTGACAAGTTTTCCTTATCGTGAGTACGGATCGTTAACAACTAATATTGATAAAATAGCAAGCCTACCCGTTACGTTAGAGTCAGACGAGACTGGATACGAAATGGAAATGAGCCTACCAGACTCGCTAATAACCAATTATGGAAACTTTATTCCATTTAAACATAACATGACAGGGACGGCTCGAATAATTACGAAAGATCGAAGTTTTTTATCGAGAATCTCTGAACAGTTTTTGAGTGCAATTAAAAATTAAAATAATAAGCCATGAAATTTATTGAAAAACTAAACCAATTACAAAGAGTAGATCGACTTATACGGATGAAAGCTACAGGCACACCCGAGCAGTTAGCAAATCGCTTGGAAGTATCTAAGCGGACGGTTTTTGAATTGATTGCTTTTATGAAAACTTTAAATGCGCCAATTTATTATTGTCATCACCGAATGAGTTATTGTTATGAATATCCGGTACAGTTTAAATGTGATATTGGATTTGGGAATGAGGGAGAGAATAAAGTTATGGGAGGCGAAAGTTTTCTTTGGAGAGTGCAGAATTATTGCAGTGGGGAGATGTATCTTTATAGTAACAACGTTGGAAATCGGAGTTTTACTTCGTAAAGGGGGATGCTGAAAACCCTGTGGTTCGGCCCCCTATAATTCCGACAAAGAATTACAGAGTTATAAAAATAAATTAAGAGTGCCTATCTTTGCTAATGCGAGAGTCGACCGACGGTGATCAATATACCGATGTCGATTTTGTATTGTGTAGGTTTACCTGCC
>CALLLR010000184.1 GCA_938008185.1 uncultured Saprospiraceae bacterium | reverse complement strand
GCTATTGCTGGTGCAATATTAACTTTAGGAACCACCGCTGTAATTCCTGGTTTGGGAGTTGTCGTAGCCGGACCAATTATTGGTGCATTAGCTGGTGCCGGTGCCGCCGGAGCAACGGGTGCTTTAATCGGTGCACTGACGAATATTGGCATTCCTGAAGATTACGCAAAATTATATAAACGTGAGATCGAGGCGGGAAATATAATACTACTGGTAAATCCCAAAAACGGAGATGAGGTAAGATACTTGAATAATCAAATACTGTTGGATTATCCGAGTACTACCGTTAATTACTGGAATTCGTAAATATTGCCGTTCCGAAAAAAAATCCCCATTGCCTGTAGCAGTGGGGATTTTTTGTTGAAAAAGAGATTTAAATTTTGCGATTCAATTTTCGGACTATTTTTTTTGATCCAAGTGTATTACTGCCATTTTTTAACAGAATATTATTTTCGGGAACTGCGCTTGGAGGAATGTTTTTAAAAGAAATAGTGAAACCACCCGTGTTATTTCTTACGATTAGAACATGGCTGGGAAAATCGACCGTTTCATTCTGAAATATAGCCCAGTTATTTTCCAGTTTTTGTAATTCGTATCTTACCTTTTCTCCTTCCGATTGCGTAATCGCTTCAAAATAGATTTTATTATTTTCTTCGAACAGCATCATCTCTTCCGTAAAAGTGAATGAATTGTTTGCACCTTTAAAAGTACCGGTTCCTTTAAACTGCCCCGGTACGACCATTTCCCAGGTTTCTGTTGAGACCCCATCGGAAGTTGTCGATTTCCAGGTACCCAAAATCCAGTCAAAATGATTCATCGTAACCATCTGATTCTGACGAATGGGTTGTGCCACCAGTTTTTTGTGGTACCCGCCTTCCTTGATGATCCCCCTTGGATTGGCGTTGATTTTTCGTTGGTATTCGGCCATTTGGGGAGAACTGATTGCTTCGTTGGAAGCCAGCAGGGGAAGGTCTTCAATTTGGTGGAGCATTGCTTGTTTTCCTGTATTCGCTATAGAACGACCAGGTTTTAAGACTGTTTGGCTGATCACAAAGACCAATCCAACGAGCAGAAGCACCGAGGCAGCTACGGACATAATACCCAGTCCCGGCAATTTACGCCGACGGGCGGCAGGGCGCTCGTGCTTGTCCAGTCGTGCTTCCAGTTTAGTCCAGGCATCACTGGAAGGCGCCTGATCTATTTTGGCTGCGTTGCGACGAATATTATCAAAAAGTGGATCTTTATTTTCCATTTTATAAAAATTTAACAACTTTAGGATTTTGGGTGGTTACTAATAATCAATTCTCTCATTCTCTTCTTAGCCAGGATTAATTGGGATTTACTGGTATTGATACTGATCCCAAGTTCTTCGGCAATTTCCCGGTGCTTGTAGCCTTCAATTACATAAAGGTTAAAAACGGTTCGGTAGCCAGTCGGGAGTTGATCCAGTAGCGCCAGAATTTCCTGAGCGGCCAATTCATCTTCCACGCTAACATTAGAAGTTAGTTCAAGATTGTCGATTTCCTGCGCAAATTTTAGTTCGTTGCGTTTGCGCAGAAACATCAGCGATTGGTTGACTATGATCCTTCTTATCCATCCTTCAAAACTTCCGGCGCCCCGAAAATCATCAATCTTCGTTAAAACCTTAAACATTCCATCAATCAGCACATCCTCCGCTTCCTGATGATCCTTCACGTAGCGTTTGCAGATACCGTACATTTTGCCCGAATAACGGTCAAACAGGTACTTCTGCGCTTTACGATCCCGACGCTGACAGGCGGCAATGAGTTGTTGTTCTGTCACTGAATTAGTTTTCGATGTATAAGGTAAGACCATATTTTAATCTTATTTCTATTCTCATAGATGACAAATACGTAGTCTTTTGGTGGGTAGTTAATAAAAAAAAACCTTTTTTAGTAAAAAATACGTTATAAAGCCGTGTTTTTGGTAAAAAAATGAAATCTTTGGCCCTGCTCTAAGCTCGACTTTAGCCAATAGCTAAGTTTGGCTAAAGTCGGGCTAAGGAAAGAAGCAAATTTTTTTTAACGTTTATATTTTAATTATGTTATTAAAAGAACATCAATACGAATTGAGTGGCGGCGTCAATCCGCTTGACCTGGTAGACCAGTATGGTTGCCCATTGTACGTCTACGACACGGCGATTATGAAACGACAATACCATCAGTTGTTTAATGCATTTTCGGTTCCCAAGTTGAAACTCAATTATGCCTGTAAAGCTTTAACGAATATCAACGTTTTAAAATATTTTAAATCCCTGGGATCCGGACTGGATACCGTTTCCATTCAGGAAGTCTGGATGGGATTAAAAGCTGGTTTTGCCCCGGAAGATATTATTTATACGCCGAATTGTGTATCGATGGAAGAAATTGGGATGGCGGTGAAAGAAGGCGTAAAAATAAATATTGACAATACAAGTATTCTCGAAGAATTCGGTCAGGCATATCCGGAAGTACCTATTTGTATTCGGATCAATCCGCACATTATGGCGGGTGGTTCATCCAAGATTTCGGTTGGGCATATTGATTCCAAATTTGGAATTTCCGTACATCAGATTCCGTTAGTACTCCGGTTGGTAAAGGCGACGGGCCTGAAAGTCGAAGGAATACACATGCATACCGGTTCGGATATTCTGGATGCGGGCGTGTTTTTGCAGGGAGCAGAAATCCTGTTTCAGGTAGCTCAGGAATTTGAAGATTTAAATTATATTGATTTTGGTTCGGGATTTAAAGTACCATATAAAGAAGGAGGGATCGCCACGGACATCGAAGATCTCGGCGAACAATTATCCGAGCGGTTTAACGCCTTTTCAAAAAAATACGGAAAAGAATTAACCCTGATGTTTGAACCCGGGAAATTTCTGGTCAGTCAGTCGGGTTACTTTTTTGTAAAAGTCAACGTAGTCAAGCAAACTACTTCCACGGTTTTTGCGGGTGTTGATTCTGGTCTCAATCATTTGATTCGGCCCATGTTTTACGATGCTTACCACGAAATAGTTAACGTAAGCAGAACCACGGGTAAAAACCGGATTTATACCGTTGTCGGGTATATCTGTGAGACGGATACCTTCGGCGTAAATCGTCGCCTAACGGAAGTTCAGGAAGGAGATATTTTATGTTTTAAAAATGCCGGAGCCTATTGTTCCACCATGGCGAGTAATTATAATTCCCGTTACCGCCCGGCGGAAGTCATGGTGCACGAAGGTAATGCCCACCTAATTCGGGAAAGAGATAATTTTGAAGATTTGCTGAAGAAGCAAGTAGATTTAAATATTTTTGAACCTTTAAAAGTAAAATAAATGGTACGCTTTATCGTCTTGATACTTAGTAGTTTATTAGTTTTTGGTGCTTGTAAAACAAAGACTACTCCGGGGGATTCATCTGAAAAAAAAACAGATAAGACTTCCTTAAAAAAAGATGGTGCGCGGAATCTTATCGGATTTAAAGATAACAAAGCGGTAACGGCAAAGGGAAAAGTTATTGATATTCCTGGCTTAACGGATGATAAACAGAGTACTTATTTTCTGGTTCGTCACGCAGAAAAAATGTCCGGTTCTCAAGATCCTGGTTTAACACCCCAGGGCCTGGCGCGGGCGGCTAAACTGGCAGCGCTGCTGGACGGATTAAAAATTGATCAGATTATGAGTACAGATTATAATCGGACGCAGGCTACGGTAGCTCCTTTGGCGGAAGCAAAAAAGCTGGCGGTACAATCCTACGATCCATCCATGCAAACAGATTTATTTACGGATCTCTCGGTTTTTAATAAACAAAACGTAGTGGTAGTGGGCCATTCCAATACGATTCCCAGCCTGGCAAATACGTTGATTGGAAAGAATGTATTTACGGATTACCCGGAGTCCGAATATTCTCAATTGGTGATTATTTCTCTTAGTCAGCCAGGAGTGGCGAGCTACGAACAATTTGAATTTTGAGGAATAGGGCACTAGCTATTTGCTACTTGCTTCACTCTATCGCGATTGAAGAGGGCCAATAGCTAAAAGCAAATAGCCAATAGCAAAAAATGAACATGAACAATTCTTCCGGAACTGCTTCCTTTTCCCGATGGCCGGTGTATTTCTTAACCGGTGTGGCAATAATGATTATGTTGGTCAGTGGCTATGCCCAGATTTTTGACCGGGAATTATTAGCCTATTTAGTTTTAGAAGATGGGATTTTAGAAAATTTGACGGCGCTGCTGCTACTATTTGGAGGAGGGTTTATTTTTTATCATTTTTATAAATACAAAAGGGATAAAGATATTTGGTGGAAAATTTTTCACGTAGTTTTTGGACTAACGTTGTGGTTTGGATTTGCGGAGGAAATATCCTGGGGGCAGCGAATTATCGGTTTTGATACACCCGTTTTTTTTCAAAAACATAATAAGCAATATGAAGTTGGTATTCACAATTTGACTTACGGTGGATTCAGTGTCAATCAGTGGGTTTTTTCTTTTGGTCTTTCTATTGGTATCGCTGTCTATTATCTGTTTTTCAGATTACTGACCGAAAGAGTGGGGTGGATTGGAAAATGGACGAGGCGTTTGGGTATTCCTGTTCCAAAGTGGAATCAAACCTTGATTTTATTAGGGAGTGTATTGTTAATTCTATTTATTGATCACGGAAAAAAGTGGGAAATCTTCGAATGTGTTTTTGTGCTGGTTTTTATGATTACGCTTTACGAGGGGAAAGCAGGAGGTAAAAAAGGAAGCCACAAAGCCACAAAGCCACAAAGAAAAACACGTAAAAAAACTTAGCGTCTTGGCGTCTTAGTGGCAAAAAAAAAGCACAAAATTTTTTAATAAAAAAAAACAGATCTATTCCCTAAAATTGCTGTATTTTATTTTATCTTTATACTAGCTTACCGAATAAATGACTGCTCTATTATCTTGTAATCCCTCAAGTCCTGTTCTCCAGCCAAGTGGAACAATTTTAATATAAAATTAATATTCCAGGGAATTTACCTTTCTGGTATTATCCTATTTTTGTGGGTACAACCACATTTTAGTTCGTTTGTATAAACGATTTTAAATTATTAAATCTAAACTTATATTATGAAAAAAATTTTTACTGTTTTTTTATTTAGCTGTTTTGCAAATATCATGTTTGGTCAACTTGCTGCTTATAATTTTGATATGACTCCCTATACATCTGCATCAACGACTGGTGCTAATGTAACAAATGGAGTTTTGTCCCTAACTGCAGGTTCAGTAATGACTAACATTACAACTGGTTCTTACTTTCCCAATGAACCATATGTACAGGGAAATTCAGGATGGGCTACTGCTAGTCAGGCTGTTGCAAAAGCATTTTGTTTCGATATGACAGTTGCTACTACTCATACAATGACTATAACAAACGTATCATTTAATAGCTATGCTACTACTGCTGGACCATCAGCAACTGGGTTTTCTATTGGGTCTACCAACTATGCAGAGACAAATATTCCAGGTGGTGGTTCATCGATTACTCCAATAAATGAGGCAGTCACAGATCAAATTGGACTAACGGGTGTTGTAACTATTTGCATTCAAGGTTGGGATAATGGTAGCCGTGACCCTGCTCCTTCTGGAAGTGGTAGTTTCAGGATTGACGATATTATAATTGAGGGCACTACAGCTCTCCTGACTTCAGCCCCTGTAGAACTAACTTCTTTCAACGCCACCAACAACCAAAAAGAAGTTTCCTTAAACTGGACCACCGCCTCCGAACTAAACAACTCCCACTTCGATATCGAGCACAGCATCGACGGAACCAACTTCCGCGCCATCGGCGAGGTAACCGGAAACGGAACCACACAAGACAAGCAGGAATACAGCTATACACACGCCACGCCAGCCAACGGTACCAACTACTATCGCTTAAAGCAGGTAGATTTCGACGGTGCTTTCGAATACAGTGACATCCGCGTCGTAGAAATCAAGCGTAACGGTAAAATCGTCATCAATCCTTCCGCAGCCATCGCAGAAATTACCGTAGAACTGGCCGAAGCTAGTGGAGAAAATAACCTGATCGGAATTTACGATATGATGGGCCGTACGGTTATGATGAGTAATTTTGACGGTACGATCAATACTAAAACACTTGACATCTCTAACCTCCAAAAAGGATACTACGTTGTGCGGGTACAGGCAGGTAGCGAGATTTTCACGGAGCGATTTATGAAGATGGTGGATTAACCAGCTTTTACGCTTTAGCAAGAATAGACTTCCTTTTGGAAGACAGACGCAGAGACTTAGGTTTTTGCGTCTTTTTTTTGCCTATGCTGATGGTATTGGTAAAATAGCGGGAATTTCTGCTTTTATAGATGAATAAGCTGAAAATATTGTTTGGGCTAAAATAAAATAAGGAATATTAGGGTTTGTATAAAATAAAAGCAAACAAAAATGTCTTTTGTGTAATTCTTTACTTATCTTTAGGAGGAATCTAAAAGCAACTTAACCAAAAAACATTCTTACGATGACACTTAAGTCAAATCTTTTCATTGCGGTACTCACCTTTCTTGGGTGTTTTCTGCTCTTGGCGCTGCGTCCGGTACCTGCTTCTTCTCTGCAAAATATAAAATCTATCACCGGTAAAATAGTCAAGGTCTCCGAGGATACCCATTCTGATGCTATCTTTTTAAAACTGAATAATGATGAGCACATCTATTCCTTGAATCACGGAACTGATAATCGGTTTAATTTTAAAAATTTCAGGAATAACTTACTCTACAGAAAGGCCACATTGGATTTTACGGGACCTCGCAACGAATCTTCATTAGAAGGAGCTAACCAAATAATTCCCGTTTCCCGCGTTATTGTTTCCGGACATACTTTCTGGCAACAGCTGAGGGCGAGGTTTGTGGTTAATTAGATATTGGTTAATCGGTTAATTAGTTGTATCGGTTAATCAGTTGTATCGGTTAATTAGTTGTATCGGTTAATTAGTTGTATCGGTTAATCAGTTGTATCGGTTAATCAGTTGTATCGGTTAATCAGTTGTATCGGTTAATTAGTTGTATCGGTTAATCAGTTGTATCGGTTAATCAGTTGTATCGGTTAATTAGTTGTATCGGTTAATTAGTTGTATCGGTTAATCAGTTATCTGCGATAGAAGCGTACCGATTAACCAATCCACCGATTAACCAATCCACCGATTAACCAATCCACCAATCCACCAATCCACCAATCCACCAATCCACGCATCAAAAAATCAACCTCTTCCTGAGCGATCAATAAAAATGCTATTCGCCTGTTGGGTACCAAATAAATGAATATCCTGAATATTGACGTGTGCCGGGCGGGTAGCAATAAAGTAAATACTCTCCGCGACGTCGCTAGCTCTTAAGGGCTGAAAATCCTCGTAAATCCTGGCTTTCTCTTTGTCTTCAAAACGAACAAAAGCAAATTCTGTTTCTTCCACGTGACCTGGACTTACCTGTCCCACCCGAATATTATAAGGATGTAACTCCAGGCGCATCGCTTTGGTCAAAGCCTCCACGGCATGTTTAGTAGCGCAATAGACATTTCCATTGGGGTAGACTTCCTTTCCGGCACTTGAGCTCACATTGATGATATGTCCCTGACGTCTTTTTACCATCAAGGGGGCCAGACAGCGGGTCATGTATAGCAGACCTTTGATATTGGTGTTAATCATGGCTTCCCAGTCGGCCAGATTGCCTTCGTGGATCGAACTAAAGCCTTTAGCCAGTCCCGCATTATTGATCAGGATGTCCACGTTTTGCCAGTCTTCTCCTAGCTCATTAATCGCCTCTTTTACGGCCAGCGGATCCCGGACGTCAAAAGGCAAAATCTGGATCTGAGCGTTGTATTTTTTGGTATAAATGGTTTTGATGGTTTCCAGTCGGGTGGTGCGTCTTCCCGTCAGAATCAGGCGGTAACCCTGCTGGGCAAAAATTTCGGCGGTGGCTCGACCGATACCAGAAGTAGCACCCGTAATTAGAACGGTTTTTGTTAAAATTGCGCCATTTCCTTTGTCCTCCAGGTCGGCTATTTCAAAAGGGATATCCTGCGAAAATGACTTTTTATCAATCCTTTTTTCCTTTTTCTTTTTTCGCTTCTTTTTATCTTTTTTATTGAGTTGGTAAATTTTATCGTTTTCTTCCGTTCGTAAAGCAGGATCAAACTGCCAGGACAAATGATAAGCTCGGCTCGCTTTTTTGCGTTTACCAACCTGGTATAAAATCTGTGCTAATTTGAAATAGGCCTCCGAATTACCGGGTTCAAAAGTTAGGACATTTTCCAATTCTTTGATGGCTCCTTTGGCATCATCCCTTAAATTATATAACAAATTGGCGTATTGAAAACGTGCATCTACGTTGGCGGGATCTAATTTTATGCATTGGTAAAAACAATCCGTCGCTTTTTCCAGCTGATCCCGGAAATGTGCTTGTAATAATTTGCCCAGGCGATAGTGAATCAAAGGTTGTGGCGAATCAATGCCGAGTACTTTTTCGTAATACTGCTTAGCCAGTAGCCAGTCTTCCCGTTGTTCGGCAAGACTAGCTAACAGGACGTAAGCATCCAGAAAAGCGGGATCAGATTGGGTTATTAATTCCAGTTGGTCGTTGGCTGCGTCAAACTCTTCGGCTGGACTGGCCAAAAAAGTCGCGTACAAAAACCGTAAACGGGTATTTTCCGGATAGCGGTCTACCAACACTTTTAACAACTCTAATCCTTCTTCGGGATTTCCTTCGTCGATCAGATTTTTGGCTCTTTGTACCGCTTCTTCGGCCACCGAATCAAAAACGTCTATGACTGCCGGGGGCGTTTTAGTTGGAATTTCTTCAATTGAAAATATATCTTTACTTTCCTCTTCGTCGTCGTCAAATATATCGTCAATAATATCTTTGGGAATCGAATCTGGATCTTCTTCCTTTTTTAATTCTTCAGTTGAAAGACCTTTCAAATACCGATCAAGTTCACTCTCTTTTTTATTTTGGGTAAGGTCAATTTCGTTCTGCTCTTCTTTCATTTTTTCTTTCTGATGCTCCAATAGTCGATCAAGCAGCGGTCCTTTATCCGCAACGTGGTAAGATTTTTTTAGTACCTGCTCTACATTGAGCTGATTTATGACGGCATCAATCTCTGCATCTTCTGAACTTTTAAGCGCTTCGATATTGGGAATCTCCGTTTCCTTTTTTTCGGTTTGAGGTGAATGCTCATCGGATAGAACTTGCTCTTCGTTTGCTATTTTTTCAAGCGTTTCCGGCTCTGGAACAGTGGGCTGATCAGCTCCGGTATTTTGTGGAGGTATTTCTTCTGTGCTTTGTGCCGTACCGGGAATGGCAGATTCAGTGGCAAGATTGATGGGATCATCTTTAACGGTGGAGACGGGCTCGATGGGGGTGGGACCATTAAAAAACTCTTCCGCGTCTGGTTCGTCCTCGGTAATTTCGGGTAGAACGATTTTGGTCGTCTTAATTTTTTTTTGATAATCCTGATGCAGAACGGGAGCATCCAGGATTTTGAAAAACAATTCAAAATCGTTATGGGCCATTTGGTCAAAAGTCCAAAAATCGACACCGCGCAAAATTCTTAAAAACTCTCCAACTTCCGAAGAAGTACTGCGGACTATTTTTAACTGACCTTCCAGTTTTTCCAACAAAGCCGGATCGGTGGCTTCCCGTTTTAATTTTCTGAGATCCAGGTACCGCTCCTGCCAATAGTTCATATACTGAATCACATTAGAGACTCTTTCGAAAGTAGTCGGTACGGCCTGATAGGAACCGTCGGGCTGGCGTTTACGGCCATCAATGACCACGGGCATAATTTGATTCGTTTGCTCACTGGCCTGGAGCATAAACAGGGCCTGATACATACATTCGGTAGAACGGAGGAAGTTATCACTGACCAGTAGGAGGATTGGTTCTGTACGGTTTTTTAATTGTGCTTGCAGACCGTAGTCCCCGGTGATTTCATCCCCGGCAACGTGGTCGAAATCAATTCCTACCAAACTAAGTTTAGCGTCGATTTCGTACGCAATATTTTGATTTTCTTTACAGTATGCTAATATAAAACCCATAAGTATTTTAGCGTTTTCGTTTTTATTAAACTTAGTCTCTCATAACTGATGGAGTGAAAAATGTGGCTGATTACAGTCATTTATACTGGCGAGACAAGTCTTTTGTTCCGTTAAACGATTATTTTTCTCCTAATAGTGTTTGTACGAAGGTACCAAATTCTTCTTTAAAATCAGTGTATTTGCTGGTAGCGGGACCATTAAATCCCGTATGTATTCGTCTGACCTCATCATTGCGGTCAATAAATATCAAGGTTGGATAAGATAAAATGTGGTTCAGCATAGGCAAAGCTTTGGCTGCTTCTTTCTTATCGAAACTTCCTGCGACGACCATTTCGTAAGGAACTTCCATCTTGTCGCGGTACCGTTTTACCGCCTGATTGTTTCGGTCAGCATCCTTATATTTTTCGAAGGCAAGAGCCACAACGGCCAGGTCTTCGTTGGGATTATTTTTTAAATACGCCGTTAAAAATTCGGTTTCGTCCCGACAATTGGGACACCAGGTCCCGAAAATCTGTACCAGTTTAACCTTTCCAGCATATTCGGGATTGTCCAGGCTGATCGTTTTCCCTTCGGGATTTTCAAAAGAAAAGCTAATTTTATCAAAACCTTCTTTTAAAAAAGTCAACTCGTTCGGATCGGCCAGGGTGACGGCTGGATTTCGTTTCGCCTCCCAGGTAGTTCGGTAGTGCGTACCGCTCCGGAAGCTGCCGATCAGATTGTCTTTATCCGTAGCCTTGGCTTCAAAAAGAAAGGCATGACTTCCGTCAAAAGTGGACAGATAAATTTTGTCTCCCTGGACCGTTCCTTCCAAAAAGCGATAATCTCCCGTTTCTGTACGAAAAGTTCCCGTCAGGTGATTGCCTTCTTGTTTGAATTCTCCAATGGCGGGGTAGGGATCGTTTCCGTCTACTCCGAAGGTCACTTCCCATTTTCCGGTAAGGTCCGTGCTGGGTTCTTTTTTTAGTAAAGTAAAACGGTGGCCTTGTCCGTAACGGGCAATGAAGGGAATTTTATAGTTGTCACCTCGACTTGGAACGTAAAAGTTTCCGGCGATGACGCCCGCATCGTAATCAGCGCGGATATAAGAATCATATTCTGGAATATCGACGAAGAGGGTATCGTTACCCGTTTTTTTGTCCTTCCCGGTTTTGATCTCGTCCAGCTTAATGCGCTCTGCTCCGTTGATTATTTCAATATAAAAATCTTTTTCATTGGTATAAGTCACTTCAAAGATAAATGGTAATTCACCTTCCGTGATCTCTTCCATTTTTAAGTTGACCAACTCGGGTAGTGGTTCCCCTTTTTCATTTTCTATCTGTTGTCTGGGAACAAGCTGTAAGACCCCTCGCCAGGTTCCTGGTGCGATGGATGGAAAGGTGTTTTCCATTACAAAACATCCTACCATAAAAAGTAAGCAAAGACTCAGAATTGGAAATCGGTAATTTTTCATAATAAAATTTTGTAAAATTTTAAATGGTTCAGAAAGATAACAATAACTATTTATTTATGAACTTATGCAGGTAAAGACTCGTATAAATAAGTGTGTCATTTGGTATCCCGCATCTCGTATTCCTAAAGCAAAGCTTTTGCGCTGACGTACTTTAGAAAACAGTTTCAGACAAAGGATCCTGTTGTGCAAAGACAACAAGTCGTGCATGGTGAAAGTTTATGATGTAATGTGTAAAAGTGGTACAGAATTGCCTGCCAAATTTAGGCAAATTATTAGGTAAGTCAAAATTTTGCCCATTTATGGAATATTAGACTAGTGCTAATTGCTGATTCTATTAGTTTTCAAGATAATGTTTTTCCAATTCCAGGCGTGGAACTTGATGGGTTCCTTTAAACCATTTTTCCTGGTACTTTAGTCCGTTTTTCTCCACAAAATTCCGGTGCCATTTTAATACTTTTTCATTCAAATATTCGTCTTGATCTCCACAGTGCCAGATTAATTCCCGGCTGTTAAAGTATTGCTGGTGAGGACGGTAGTCGAGGTCATCGGGTAAGGTGCCAGCCCACAAAATCAGGCGATCAAACCGTGGAAATTTTGCCATCATCCACCGAATCTGGGTAGCGACGCCCTGCGAGAAGCCGAACAGATTGATCTGAACATTCGGGGAAAGCAGGGCGGTATATTTTTCGTAAATGGTTTGCAGCATATTCACGTAATCGTCGATCTCAGAAAGTCGGTCACCACTGGTCATCCACGAAGCAGATATTTTTCCCGTCACGCCACCCCAATAAAAACGGGAGAGTCCTTCTGCGGCGACAATCAGATGTTTGCCATCGTCAAATTTTGCAAATTTATGAATGATCTCACTCCCTAATTGACCATAACCGTGGCAGACCAGCCAGAACGATTCAATCGCTGGAGAAGGTTTTCCCAGGGTATAGTAATGTGCCGTTCGAGGAACTTGAAAATGGTGGGCTTGGTAGATTGGGGACTTTTCTTTCAACTCTATTTTTTTTGTAAAAAAATTAATCAATAATTAAGAATAAATAATACCCCTGGTCCGCGTAGATGCTTAGATTACCACCATACGCGAAGGAAGAGACATTCTTAATCTTTCATTAAAAAATTATTCATTATTCCTCAAATACCACAACCCGGTGCCCGCCAATCATCCACTGATTTTTTCAGTTCTTTCAGGTATTTGTAGATTTCCTTTTCTCCCCTTACGGTCGCATCGTCTTCTTCCAAAACAGGTTGGTCAAGCGATTTAATTTCTTCCATTTTATGAGCTACTACAATTTCTTCTAGTAGCGCTCGCCAATCACGGACGGCGACATTTTCTGAAGGATATTTTATTGTTAACATAATTCGAACAAAATTAAATTGTGAATGAGGTTTTAAATAACTTCTTTATTTTACAATGGTTCGGTAGCTTTTAATTTTGAGATGAGTGAATTATAAATTTAGCTAGTTAGCTTCTCTTATACGTGAAATACGATAAAGGGAAGCCAACTAGTCAACAGGCAAACCAGCTAACGGGCAAAAAACACTTGCCAATTCCATAATTAATGCCAAGTTCAAAAAGTTACCGAACTATTATTTTAGAAAGCCTATAAAATTTCCACTACGACTTTCTCTGGTTTTCGCTTTTTTGTACCGATGGACCAGGCGGTTAAAACAAATTCCGCTACGTCTTTCAGAGGCTCTTTTTTATTGGAATATAAAGTTGCCAATGGCGTTCCGGCTTTTACTTTTTCGCCTATTTTTTTATGTAAATAAATACCGGCACCCAGATCAATCGGATCTGATTTTTTCTGTCTTCCCGCGCCTAATTGCATCGAAGCGAGTCCGATGGTGCGGGCAGTTAAGTCAATGATCCATCCGGAGGTAGGGGCGATTACTTCCAAGGTATATTTTGCGCCGGGAAATTTTTGGTAATCCTTTATTCCCGATGTATCTCCACCTTGTGCTTTGATAAATTTTGCAAACATTTTTAATGCGGCACCTGACCTTAGACGTTGTTGCAGCATTTTTTTGGCTGCTGTTTTATTCGAAAATTTACCGGACAAAAGCAGCATTTGCGTGCCTAGTTCCAAGGATAAATCTACGAGATCTTTGGGGCCGTTTCCTTTTAAGGTTTCGATGGCCTCGATCACTTCCAGGCTGTTGCCGACGGCCCGGCCGAGTGGTTGATCCATCCGACTGATAACGGCAACCGTCTGGCGATCCATCTGCTGGCCGATTCGAATCATGGTTTTGGCCAATTTGCGTGCGGTGGTCACATTGGGATTAAATCCACCATTGCCCACTTTGACATCAAGGACGATGACATCCGTTCCGCTCGCCAGTTTTTTACTCATGATACTTGCCGCAATTAGCGAATGATTATCAACCGTTGCCGTCACATCGCGGAGTGCGTAAAGTTGCTGATCGGCCGGAACCAGATTACCAGATTGCCCGCTGATGGCCATTCCAATTTTCTTGACCTGTTTAATAAAATCTTTTTGATTCAGGACGGTACGGATACCCTTGAAGGCTTCCAGTTTATCGACCGTACCGCCCGTGTGACCGAGTCCTTTTCCACTCATTTTGGCAACGGGAATTCCACAAGCTGCGACCAGGGGGGTGACCACGAGCGTGGTTTTGTCTCCGACTCCTCCGGTACTGTGTTTGTCTACTTTAATTCCTGGAATTGCCGAGAGGTCAATTTGGTCACCACTCTCCATCATACATCGCGTGAGACAAGTGGTTTCACGGGGTTTCATTTTCTTGAGATAGATGGCCATCAGAAGGGCAGCGCCCTGATAATCCGGGATGGAACCGTTTGCGACTCCGTTGATAAAAAAAGTAATTTCTGCATCTGATAAAGTTCCGCCATCGCGTTTTTTAGCGATGATATCCGTCATTTTCATAGTGCCATTTTTTCGATGATCTGGGAAACTAAACGGATAAATTTTGGTCGGACCAGAGCGGCCGTAGCGACCACGTGTTCGTGGGTAAGCGGTTCCAGTTCGTCCGGAATGGCCATGTCGGTGATACAGGAAATACCCAGCACTTTCATACCGCCATGGACGGCCACGATGGTTTCAGGAATGGTAGACATTCCGACCGTATCGGCCCCTAAGGTAGTCAGCATCCGCAATTCCGCTTTGCTTAAATAATAAGGTCCACTGATGGCTGCGTGAACACCTCCGAAGGTTTCTATTTCGAGTTCTTTAGCGCAAGCCCTTCCGAGGACTAATAATTCCGGGTCATAAGCGGCGGACATGTCCGGAAAACGGGGTCCGAGTTCCTCAAAGTTTTTACCAATCAGTGGGTTATCACCCATGAGGTTTAAATGATCTTCAATAAACATCAGTCCACCAGCGTAGAAGTTTGGATTCAGACCACCACAGGCGTTGGTAACAATGAGGGTCTGCACCCCGAGACGTTGCATGACCCGGACGGGAAAGGTAAGCTCTTGCATCGTGACGCCTTCGTAGAGGTGAACGCGGCCCTGCATGGCAATGACGGTTTTATTGTGTAGTGTACCAATGACCAACTGACCGCTGTGTCCAGCGACGGTACTGACGGGAAAATCGGGAATAGACTCGTAGGAAATTTTATCAGGATTTTTGATCTGATCGGCCATGGAGCCAAGTCCGGAACCGAGAATCATTCCGATGACGGGCTGATATTTTGTCTGTTTCCTAATGTAGTTGGCGGAACTATTTATTTTATCTAGGTAATTCATTTTTATGTGGAATGGTTGAATTGCTTTGCTTGTTGAATCGTTGAGTTTGCTTTAAAAAGTGTATTTCTCGCAAAATTTCCTTGTACTATTTCGGTAGAAATGTTGAACGTACCCCGTAAATATTCGGGGGAATTGAAAAGCAAAGGTAAGAATTAATTCATTTTGTAAATCTATTTTCTCCGTTTTTCCCAAGTATCAAAATATCCTTTTGCTTTTTCAATCAAACCATCTGCCTTTTCTTCCGTTTGTTCTTTTATGAAATCGGCTAGCAGTTCGGTAGTGGACTTTCCTGAGTTGGACCAGCGTTGGGTATCGTGTTGCCGGTCGGAGGCGGCGAAAATTCTTTTCCCATGTACCTGTAAGGCATCTTCAAAAATTATTTCCAGTTTGCGTTGGGTGAGTGCGATGCTTTGCAAATTTTGAATTTGGTGAAAATAAATACTGATGATCGCGTTTTTGTGAGGTTGATTGGCGGCTAGTCCGATTAGTTCTTTTTCAATCTCTTCTACCGTTTTTTCTTCACATTTTTTTATATCAACTCTAAACCAGGGACGTGCTGGAACGGGGTGAAAAACAGGATTTACGGGTTGGTTTTTTTCCAGGTTCAGCATACAAAAACCTTTATCTTTTTCCGCTTCCGTGTCACTCATACGTTCGGTAGAGCCGGCGTACCAGGCTTTTTCAAGAATATTTACTTTTTGAAAATTATGCCAGTGTCCCAGGGCTACATAATCAAATTTATTGAGGAGTTCCAGCCGCTCGGGAGGGTAGAGTTGCTCCCCAAATTCTTCCATGATATAGCGTTTTCCGATGGAGGTATGTAACAGGATGATGTTGAATTTTCCGGGTACCGGTTCGATTTTATCCATCTCTTCGAGCAGCACGCGTTCGTCATTGATGTGTGGAAGGCCGTGAACGATCAATTCTCCAAAATCTGCCATTTGGTAGCCTTGGCCAAAAACAGGATAAACGCCATTAATGGTATTGAAAGCTTTTAGAATAGGACTGGTATAAATGGTTTTGGGCGTCTCGTGATTGCCCGCAATAATAACAATTGGGATGTTTGCGGCTGCGAGACGATTGAGTTGTTCCAGGGCAAAAATCATGGGCCGGTTGGGAGGCGAGGGCCGGTGGAAAAAGTCGCCGGAATGAATGAGCAAATCAGGTTTGATTTTCAGGGCTTGATCAATGACGAATTTAAAGCTATCGTAAAAATCCTGTTCGCGCAGGTTGACGCCATTGGGACCTACTTTATCCAAATCATTAAATCCTAAATGGGTATCGGAAAAATGTAATATTTTCAAAACGCTATCTTGTTAATAGTAATGGCTCAGTATAAAGTTTAATGAATGATAATAGTTTCGGTGTGTGAATTACCCGCAGCGTCGTTAACTTTTAAAAGAAAAGTTCCATATCCAACTCTTTGCAATCCAAGATGCAGGTGGTGAAAATCATGTTGTAAATTATGTACCAACCGCCCATCGATGCTAAAGACCTCAATATTAATTGGAAGCTGCCAATCCGGATTGATCTGAAGTATCATCCACCCGTCACTTGGGTTTGGAAAGGTAATGAAATTCTCAATTGATTCTGCAGGATTTGGCATACCATCAATCCATTCGGCGAGCGCTTCGACATATTCTTCGTCGACAAGATTTTTACCCAAAGGAGGCATTTTATCTTCTTCAATACTTTGATCTCTAATCCAAAGCTCCGAATCCTGGTGATTACCTGGTTCTACGATTAGATTTCGGTGGTCAGAGTTTTGACTCAGAGTAGGCAAACTGATGATGTTTTTTAAATCTAAAGGAGTGTGAAATCTCAAATCCATTGTGACATTATTGATTCCGCCCAGTCGATGGCAGGAAGCACAATTGGCATCCAGATAGGAACGAATTTTATCATCCAGGCTTGCCGAAGGATGTTCAATGTTATAAGCGATCGGGTAGGTGTTGGGATCATTTTGAAGTGGGTCGATGAAATTGTTATCACCCAGATATTCCAATTGATTTTTTTCAAATCCCAATTCTGGATAATACAGGTCTGAATTTAGTTGATGGGTCTTGACACCCAGGACAAAGTTGGCATTAGCATTATGACACGTCATACAATTATCCCGGCTTGGGAATTGCCAGGTTTGGGTGCTGACGACTTGACCATTTTCAAAAATATCATATTGGCCCTCTGAACCTCCCGGCTGTAGAAATGCCTCGGTTTGATCTTCGTTCCATTTATAAGTCAACCCGTATGCTGTATTGTTTTTTGCCATAATAAAGAACCGGGTTTCCAGTTTGGTTAATTGATCGGGGTTGGAAAGATCGGTCGGTAAGTCAAATTGCTTAATAAAAACAGTTCCTTCGGGAAAGCCCCAATCTTCCGTTTTACTGAATTTAATTTGTTCTTCCGGCTGGTCGATCTGTCCATCATTTGGGATGGCCATCCATCTTCTTTTGACCGCATGGTCGGACCATAAGGGAGAATTCACCTGATACGGAATAATGCCCTCGTTGACCTCTAAGGTTTCCAGATTAGTAAAAACACCCAATTCGGAGAGACGACTTGGAGGGTCGGGTACGGCATCGCGTTGTCTAAGATGTAATAATTTTCCTCCTGAAGTCCAGGGCCAGGCCATGATCGTTAAGATAATCTCACCGTTTGGTAAGTAGTGGACGCCGGAGATCGTGCTGTTATTTTGTAATTCAACTGGTTCGGGGCCCAAGTTAGAAAACAAAACTTCTACTACTGGTTCTTCACCATTTTCTTCTTTTAAAACCATAAAGTTTTTACTTCGGTAATCTGAAAAGAGATACCGACCCTGGAGGTAAGGGAATTTATCACCCCGGTATACCCCTCCGCCTATGATGCAGGCGCCCAGTTCATCTCCATAGTGAAAAAGCGGCGGTTTATCATTACCAATTATTGTCTGAGGCCGATCGCCAGCCCAGGATTCACCTTCCAGATATGGCCATTGCAGATTGTCTGCTTTCTCTACCTTATTAATTTCTTCTCTTTTTGTGGAACCAACATCCGCAATCCAGATTTCCTGCGTTTCTTTATCAAAATGAGTGGAATAAGGACTACGGGTTCCGATGGCAAAAAATTCTTCCAGAACTTCTCCAGCTTCACTTTGCCAGGGATTATCATTAGGAATAGAATAACCGGCAGTATATGATTCGGGTGGCCATCCGGCTGGCGGTGGGTCACTACTAGCGATGGGTTGTCTTCTGATAGGGTGGCTACGGTCTGGATCATTATCCACATCAATTCTAATCACACCAGAAAATAAGCCTCTATCTATCCTTTGACTGGAAACGGGCCGGTTTTCAACACTTCCCTCGTCACCCAGCGCCAGATATAACAAACCTTCGTGGAAGAACATTCCTCCTCCATTGTGCCAGGGAGATTTATCGTACTGTTGAATGAGGATTTCTTCGGAGTTTTCCCGAAATTTTTCCAGTCCTTCATCCCAGGTAAATTTAGAGAGTCGATTGTAGCCAAAATGGGTGGAAAGCTCTGGATCTGGATTGTAGCGATAAAAAATAAAAACGGTCTGTTTATCCTCAAGTTCAGGATTACCAAACTCAGGATGCAGAACCACAGAAACACTGCCAGTTTCTCCATCATCATTAAAGGATCGGTCACTAATATCCAAAACCAATATTTGACTTTGGGTAGTCGTGTTTATACGCCAAAGTTGTCCGGTTTTACATAAGACCAGCACATCCTCACTATTTGGAAAGTCGATAATTTCCAGAGGCGCAATTATATCAATCTCGGTAAGTGTTTCTTCCAGGTACCAGGAACCCCCAAATCCAGGAGTAACTTCGGAGAAGGTGCCGTTAAGGTACGGAGCAATTGCACCGGGAGGGGGAATTACAGGAGTAGAAATAGTCGATAATAAAAAAAAACTAATCAAGCCGATACAAACGACTACTTTTGAATGTCCAAATTTTATCATTTTTACTTTTTTACTGGAAGTTGTTACCGAAGTAAATACAGGCAAACATCTAAAAATATAGATTGTCACTGCTTGAAACATAGTAGAACACCACCTAGTTAATTAAGTTGAAAGATACACAAAAATGCGATTGATTACTGTCAAATTTCTTGCTATTTACTGGTTTTCTGTCTAAGAAGCTGTTTTAACTTTAAACAGCTTCTACAAAAAATCCCATAGCTTTGAGGCTACGGGATTTATTATTTTATAAAAAAGCGAATGCGCATTGGAAGTTGAGAAGAAAGTATTCTATTTATTCAATAGTCCAATAAATTTCTATCTAAGATTCAACTTCTGATGGTTATTGCTGATCGTTATTCATATTTACAATTTGGCAATTTTTCTGGTAAAGTCCGACAGACGAGCAGAATACCCTGCCTCGTTATCGTACCAGCTTACTACTTTTAGCATATTGTCTTTTACTTGCGTAAGAGAGCTATCAAAAATAGA